>CAYSCF010000276.1:0-9481 GCA_964429305.1 uncultured Sandaracinaceae bacterium
TGGCCACCGACCTCGTCGCCCATCATGTACGCGACGTCGGGGAGCGTGTCGTCGCGGATCGCACCGAGCAGATCGCAGTGCACGTCGCCGAAGTGGGCTTGCGTCGCGCGCATCGCCCCGAAGTACGGAAAGAAGAGCACCTGGTGCGGTCCGTCGGTGTAGTCGCCCCAGGTGTGGCCGGCGCGCTCGAGCTCGGCGAAGACGTTGTTCGACGGATGATCGCGCGTATCGAGCAGATCGAAGCTGTTGTCGCCGATGCCGAAGGACGTCGCCGCCATCGTGTAGAAGCGGTTCGGCCACGTCGACGTCATCACCGAGCAGAAGTAGCGATCGCCGACCGCGAACGTGCTCGCGAGCGCGTAGTAGAAAGGAATGACGGTGTCGTCTTCGTAGAAGAACGAGCGCGCGCCGCCCGGATTGTTGTTGATCACGAACTGATCGTTGGCGCCGTCGTGCCAGTCCTGGTGCATGTCGTTCCAGCCGTGGTTGACGCCGTAGCAGTACGCGTCGTCCGGATGCGGAACGACGGTGCCCCCCGCACCGTCCGGGTTCGACCAACCGGGCGGCGGGCCGTCGAGCTGGTCGGAGTGCGAGAAACCGGAGCCGCCCTCGCTGAAGTCGCCCGCGTCGTAGTAGCCCTGCGCGACCAGTCGCCCGAGGTAGTGATCGAACGAGCGGTTCTCCTGGACGATCACGATCACGTGATCGATCGGGATGTCGTCGCCGAGCGGGATCTCCGTCCCGAGCGTCTCGGCGGGCCATGCGCCTGCTTGGAACGTGCAGCCCGCGCGCTGCGGCGCGAGCTGGGCCTCGGTCATCGTGCGCGTGATGTCGGGCGGCAGGAGCGGCACGAACGCATCGCTCCCGACGTCGTGCGTCGCGTCCGGCGCCGGAGCGTCTTCGAGATCGCCTGCATCGACCGGCGGCGGTGTGGCGTTGCAAGCGAGCAGCGAGAGCGAAGAAAGGAAAGCGAGCGTCCGTGCGACGGGCATCGCGCCAGTATGCCGGAGCTCTGCCCGCGCGGATCGCAACACCCGTGTGTCGGTCAGTCTCCGTCGACCAGCAGCGTCACGCTGATGCCGAGAGTCGCGCCGACCTCGGTCCCGAGCGTCGTCAGCAGCATGGCGACCGCATCGTAGGCGGCGTTGCCGGCGTCGTGATCGGCTCCCAGGACGTAGCGCTCCCAAGGCGTCGCGAGAGGCGGCGACTCCAGCGCGGCGAGGGCCGAGCGGGCGCCGTCGATCTCCGCGAGGACCTCGTCGGCCAGCGCTCCGTCACGCGTACGCAAGAGCGCATCGAGCCCGTGCGGCGCGGTCCACGTGTCCCGCACGCTGTCGAGCGTCGCGCGCATCAGCGCGACCGAAGCGCCGCCGTACGGCGACTCCACCGCGCCGGGATGGGCCTCGAGACCGAGTGGGCGCGCGAGGCTCTCGCTGCGTGTCCGATCGATCGCCGTCGCGATCGTGCTGACGAGATCGTCGACGGCGGCCCCGAGGAACGGGTACGTCGTGCTCGGCGCGCGCGAACCGAAGACGGGAGCGAACGTCGTGCGCCAGTCGTTCTCGGCGGCAGCGGTCACGCCGGCGGCATCGATCGCGAGCACGCGCGCATACGTGCAGCGGCGCGGATCGGCGAGCGCCGCGAGCGTCCGAGCATCGTCGCGCGCCTCGAAGCCCGGGTAGGCGAACAAGAGATACTCGATCGCGAAGAAGCCCTTCGATGCGCCGCCGAGCGCCGCGACGTAGTCGGGCGCATCGAGCGCCTCGCTGCTGCCGACGTGCGCGTCGATCGCCCCGACGTCCGCGGTCGTGGTGAGCTCGCCGTCGAGGACGCCGACGATCAGGTGCTCGCCGATCAACGCGAAGGGCCGCGTCCCGCGCCACGCGAGCACTGCCTCGCGCCACGCGGCCTGTGCATCAGCCAGGCTCTGGGCGCTCGGGTCGGCACAGAGCTCGGTCGTCCGATCGCGCAGCGTGCCGGCGCGTTCCGTCGCCGCCGCGTAACGCGGCAAGATCACGGCGCTCGTGGTGCTCTGCAAGAGATCGACACGATCGAACGCGGCCGGGCTCGCGCACGCTTCCGTTGCGGCGAGAAAGGCGATCGCGAGCGTCGTGCGGTCGATCCTCACCGCCGCGAGCATAGCGCCCCATGCGCAGCGGCCCCAGAAGGCCTACAGTCAGCGCTGTCATGGAACCGCCTGGGCCCCGGATTCCCACCGCCGAAGACGGAACGGATGCCATCGTTCGACGTCGTTGGGAGGCGGAGCTGCCGCGCGAGGAGATCGCGAGCCTCGTCGCCGATCGACGCTGGCAGGATCTGCTGACGCGTCTCGGCGAAGCGCGCGCGCGTTGGCCTCGCGACCTAGAGCTGCTGCGCACGATCCGCGTCGTCGAAGACCACCTGAAGTCGCATCCCGACGAAGGTTGATCCGTGCGCGTGCTCGTCTCGGCCGTGGGAACACGCGGCGACGTGCAGCCGGCGATCGCGCTGGCGATCGCGCTCCGTGCCCGAGGGCACGATGTCCGACTGGCGGTCCCGCCGAACTTCGTCGCATGGGCCGCATCGCTCGGCTTCGAAGCGAGCCCGCTCGGCATCGAGATGCGCGCACCGCGTGCGGGCGCGGCGCCGACGGCCGAGCAGATGCGCGCGTTGGCGAGCGACCTGATCACGGGCCAGTTCGAGGCGATCGGTGCCGCCGCGGAAGGCTGCGATGCGATCGTCGGTGCCGGCGCGCATCAATACGCGGTGCGATCGATCGCCGAGCTCCGTGGGATTCCGTCCTACGTCGCCGTCTACGCGCCGGTGTCGTTGCCATCGACGGACCTCGCGCCGGTCGCCGCGCCAGGAGAGCCGTGGGATCCGAGCGCGAACGTCGCCACGCGATGGCAGGAGAGCCTCGCCGCGTGGAACGCGCGATCGCTCGAGCGCGTGAACCAGAACCGCGCGCGCCTCGGTCTCTCGCCGATCGCCGACGTGCTGCGGCACATCCTCGGTGATTCGTGTTGGCTCGCAGCGGACAGCGCGCTCGGGCCGGCGCCCACGACACCGGGGATGCGCGTCGTTGGGACGGGCGCGTGGATCCTCGAGGACGAAGCGCCGCTGCCGGATGCGCTCGAAGCGTTTCTTGGCGCGGGCGATCCTCCGATCTACGTCGGCCTCGGCAGCATGCCGGCAGCGAAGGAGACGAGCCGCGCGTTGATCGAGGCCGTGCGCGCCGCTGGCCGCCGCGTGATTCTCTCGCAGGGCTGGGCCGAGCTCGAGCTCGTGGACGATGCGGCCGACGCGATCGCGATCGGAGACGTGGATCATCGCGCTCTCTTTTCGCGCCTCGCCGCCGTCGTTCATCACGGCGGCGCCGGGACGACGACGACGGCGGCGCGCGCCGGTGTTCCTCAGGTCGTCACGCCGATGTTCGGCGATCAGTTCTATTGGGGCATGCGCGTCGAGCAGCTCGGCCTCGGTCGCTGCACACCGCTCGCGTCGCTCTCGGGTGCGCTCCGAGCGTCGCTCGCGCCTGATGTAGCCGAACGTGCGCGCGCGCTCGCGGGCGAGATCCGATCGGATGGCGCCGAGATCGCCGCAGCCCTCGTCGGCTGAGCTCGATCCGTGAGACGGTCTCTGGGACGGTCCCGCGGTCTCGAGGGAGATCGCCGGATCACCTCACGTAAACCTCACACATTCCGATTGCCTCGAGCTCCGGTACCATGCCGCGGCGCGACCAAAAACCCGAGGGAGGTGAAGATGGGCTCGTTCTTCCGTGTGTTCAGTTTCATGGGCCAAGTGCTCGGCATGATCCGTCAGAACCCGAAGCTGCTGACGCCGGTGTTTCTGAACGTGGCGATCGCGACGCCGGTCAACCTGGTGCTCGCGATCGCTTCGTACTTCGTGCCGAACAACCAGATCGTCGACTACGCGTTCATGATCGTCGCGCTGACGTCGCTGTACTTCATCGACTACTTCTGCGCAGGTTTGAACACGTCGATGGTCTTCGAGCAGGTGACCAGCGGCAACGCGAACCTCGGCTCGGCCGTGAGCCGCACGCTGAAGTCCACGATCGGCATCCTCATCTTCGCGATCGTGAGCGGTCTCTTCGATCTGCTCGCGCACATCGCGTCGCAGCAGCGCGGCGTCGTCCGCACGATCCTCATCGGCATCCTCCGCTCGGTGTGGACGACCGCGACCTACGTCGTGATGCCGGCGATGGTGATCGAGGGGCTCAGCTTCTTCGACTCGTTCAAGCGCAGCAAGCAGCTCATGGAGAACGATCCGACGCAGGTGGGCATCGGCATCGTGGGCATGGGCCTCGTCACGTGGATCCTGAGCGCCGCGATGGGCGCGCTCGCGATGTTCTCGTTCAACCTGCTCTCGAACGTGAGCGTCCCGCTCGCGATGCTCGTCTCGCTCTTCTTCACGAACGTGTTCTGGTCGGTCTCGGCCTACCTCAAGAGCACCTACTACACGTGCTTCTATCTCTGGTCGCGTGAGTGCGAGCGCAACGGCGCGGCGCGCCCCGACCTCGCGCCGGCCCCGCTCCGCGCGGTGCTGCCTGCGAACCTCGCGTACGCCTGATCGCGAGATCCATGCTGACGAGCGAGCCCGGCGACGAAAGTCGTCGGGCTCTTTCGTCTTTCAGAGCGAGAGCGTCTCGCCCAGCGCGAGCACCTTGGTCCGCTCACCGAGCCCCGCGCGCTCGAAGGCCTTCACGAGCTCCGTCTCCGGCTGACGGAAGTGCGCCCAGCCGGACCGATGAACGGGCACGATCGTTTTCGCGCGCACGAGCCGGCACGCCTCCACCGCCTCGCTCGCATCGAACGTGAAGCGCTCGCTGGCCACGCCGATCGCGCGCGGGAACGACACCGCGCCGCAATGGACGATCGCGACGTCGACGGGACTCTGACGGCCGATCGCATCGAGCGTCCCCGCGAGCTCGGGAAAGAGCACCGTGTCGCCCGAGATCCAGACGCGCGGGCCGTGATCGACGTCGAGCAGGAAGCCCGCGACTTCGTGCACCTGCGGCAAGAACCACGGGCCGTGGCGTGCGGGCACCGCCGTGATCACGACGTCTCCGACGCGCGTCTGCTGTCCGGCGAGCAGTCCCTGCGCGCGCGAACCGAGACCGAGCCCGCGGCCCGGCGCGTCGTGCGGCGAGATCGCGCGCGCGAGCCGTCGCGCGCTCGGCACCGTGCTCACGACGCGCGCGACACGATCCGGATCTGCGACGAGCTTCCGGCCAGCGAAGTCGAGGTTGTCCGCATGATGATCGTGGCTGAGCAAGACCGCATCGAAGGCGCCCGGCGCGATCGCGGGCGTCTCGTAGGTCTTCTCGGAGGCGAACCACGCGCGCGGCGTGTACCAGAAGCCGAAGTCGTAGGTCGTTCCCTTCGGATCGAGCGCGGGATCGGTCAACAGACGCGTCTTCTCGCACTGGATGGCGAGCATCGCCGTGCCTAGATAGGTGAGATCCATCGCACGTGGCCTATCGCGCTCGAACGCTCGGGTCGATCGTCGAATCCCGCCGACCTGCGACCGAAATCGGGTCACGAAGCACTAAATTCGGTCCGTGAAGGCTTCACGCGCCGAATTTTGTGCTTGCCATCGAGGAAATAAGGGTCCAACAGGGAGGCGTCATCTCTGGAGGTTCCCTTGCCGAAGATCGCGTCGCCCGACTCATCCGTAGGTCTCCGCTCGTTCCTCGAGATCCCGTACGACGAGCTCGAGGAGCTGAACCTCGAAGCCAAAGAGCAGCGCATCTCGCGCGTGAAGCCGGACAAGGTCCGCGAGCAACGCACGAAGTACCTCGCCGACGAGAAGCGCATCAAGGCCGTCACCGTGTGCTTCACCGACCTCGAAGGTCGGATGCACATGCTCGACTACGACAAGAAGTTCCTGCTCGGCAGCGCGGACAACCTCACGTTCGACGGCAGCTCGATCCGCGGCTTCTCGGCGCAGCAAGAGTCGGATCTGCGGCTCGGTATCGACTGGCCCGCGTTCTACTGGCTGCCCTCCGACGTGTTCGGCCCCGGCAAGGTGCTCGTGTTCGGCGAGGTGCTCGAGCGCGACGGCTCGCCGTACGTCGGCGATCTGCGCGGCCGCCTCAAGGCGTATACCGAGAAGCTCTTCGCCAAGGACGGCACCGTCTGCCACGTGGCGCACGAGATCGAGGGCTTCCTCTTCAAGGGCAAGGACGCCGAGCGCCACTATCACGAGACGGGCGCATTCGAGTTCATCTCGACCGGCGGCTACTACCACTCGCTGCCGGGCGACGTGCTGCGCACGTTCATCGATCACGCGGCCGAGGCGCAGCGCGCGATGGGCTTCGAGAACGAGAAGGATCATCCCGAGGTCGCACCCTCGCAGTTCGAGATGAACTTCAAGTACGCCGACGCCGTCATCGGCGCCGACCAGGTCCAGCTCTACAAGCTGCTCGCGCGTCAGGTGGCGAGCCAGCTCGGCATGACGGCCTCGTTCCTTCCCAAGCCTGTCACCGGCGTGAACGGCAACGGCATGCACACGAACATGTCGCTCTCGAAGAAGGGCGTGAACCTCTTCCACGACAAGAAGGGCAAGGACGGCCTGTCGAAGTCGGGCTGGGACTTCATCGGTCGCATCCTCGCGGCGGCGCCGGACATCTGTCTCGCGCTCAACTCGTCGGTGAACTCGTATCGCCGGCTCGATCCGCACTACGAGGCGCCGAACCAGATCAAGGCGTCGGCGATCGATCGCGGCTCGATGGTGCGCATCCCGCTCGGCAACGAGCGCTCGGCGCGCATCGAGGTCCGCAGCGTGGCGCCGGACTCCAACCCGTATCTCAGCGTCTACACGATCCTGCGCACCGGCCTCGAGGGCAGCAAGGACGCGGAGGACGAGGGAAAGAAGGCGCGCACGCGTCTGCTCCCCGACAACATCTACGACGCGATCCGTCTGTTCAAGGGCAGCGCGTTCAGCAAGAACCTCTACGGCGAGACCGTGCACACCAAGTACGCCGAGCTGAAGGCGGCGTCGGCCGATCGCTGCCCGCGCGCGCTCGGCAGCCGCGTGAAGACGAGCGAGATCCAGTTCCACCACGAGGTCACCAACCAGTACCTCTGGAACCAGTTCTGATGCCGGCGGGATCGCTCACCGCGAACGTCTCGTTGAGAGACGTCGTGGTGGGCGATCTCGACGTCCTCTTCGCGCACGAGCGCGATCCGGAGGCCAACCGTGTGGCCGTCACGATCGCGCGCGACCGCGCCGCGTTCGATGCGCACTGGGCGAAGATCCTCGCGGACGAGACGCGGATCGAGAAGGCGATCGTCGAGGGCGGGATCGTCGTAGGACGCATCTCGTGCTTCCGATACGAAGGTCTCGACTCACTAGGCTACTGGGTCGCGCGCGAGCACTGGGGAAAGCGCGTCGTGACGCGCGCGCTCGGGCTCTTGCTCGAGGAGATTCCGCATCGCGTGCTGCACGCTCGCGTCGCCACCACCAACGTCGCATCGATCCGCGCGCTCGTTCGCCAGGGCTTCGTCGTCACCGGTCACGAGCACGCGCCCGCCACCGATCGTTTTCCCGCGTGCGAAGAGGCGATTCTCGTCCTGAATCGCTAGGGCCCGCTCGTGCAGATCACCGTTCGACAGGCCCACCGGCTCTCGCGCTCGTCGTACACGCAGCTCCCCGAATCGCAGTCCGAGTTGCTCGCGCACTCGTCGCACGGCGTGTGGCAGTAGTAGCCGGGCGCTGCGCACGTGTTGCCGCAGATGCAGCCGATCGCGATCCACGGACCACCATCGATGCTCTCGAAGCACCCCGTGCCGTTGCCCGCATCGACGCACATGTCTGCGGTCGGGCACGCGCAGAAGCCCGCGTTCACGAGGTTCGGTGAGCAGAAGCCGCCGGGGCCACAGTCGGAATCGACGCGGCAGTTGCCGGTGTGCAGGCACGCATTCGCGACCGCGCTCATGGCGTCGTCGCGGCACTCACACAAGCCGCCCATGCATCCGTCGTCGCCCTGGCACTCGTCGTAAGTGCAGAAGTGGTACATGTCGACGGGGCCGTGATGCAGGTGCGAGCAGCGACCGTTCACGCCCGCCGTGCACTCCGCATCGGTGTTGCAGGGGTTCATCGCGCAGGCCGGATCGCTGGCGACGTCGCAGGGTGACGTCGGCAGGATCGCGCCGCGCTCGATCGGGCACGCGATGGACGACGCGCGATGCTGCGCCGGCACGCCGAGCGGATGCGAAGGACGCGAGAGGCCCATGCACGCGTCGGTCGTCGCATCGCCGCGCTCGTGCGCGATCGCGCAGCCAGCGAGCAAGACGAAGATGAGCATGCGCACGGAGGGAGCGTAGCGCGCTATTCTGCGCGCCATGCCGATCGTCGGAGACAAGAGCTTCGAGCTACAGGTCCTGCTCGTCGGCAGCGCGACCGCCGACGCACTCGCGCGGCTCGCGCCCACGGCGCCGAAGGTCGAGCACCCATTGCGTGGCTACGTCGGAGCGACGATCGAGCTCGGCCAGGTCTCGGGCTGGGCGACGCGCGTCCGCTTCCACACCTTCGGTCGCGAGCCCTGGGCCGATGGTGCGGGCCTGACGCTCGAAGGACTGGGCCGGAATCTGGATGCGATCGTGCTCGTCGGTGGCGCCGAGCCGATTCCCAACGAGACGCTCGAGCGCGTCGCTTCGCAGTGGCGCGAGCACAAGCCTCATCCGCCCGTGGCGGTCTTGGGTGGTGACGACGTCGCGGCCGCATGGGCTGCGCTCGCCGAGCCACCGACGTCGGTCGCGCCGCTCGATTCGCCGAGCGCGCTCAAGGCGATCTCGCCCGCGCTCAAGATCGCGCTCAAGGGCGTTCCGCAGAGCGCCTGACCGTCCAATCGCGCTATCGTCTGTGCGATGGGCGAAGAGGCGCACCAGATCGGCTCGGGCGTTCCCGAAGGCACGATCGTCGGTGAGCGCTACCGCATCACACGACCGCTCGGAACGGGCGGCATGTCGTCGGTCTTCCTCGCGGACGACGTGAAGAAGCCGGGTCGGCAGCGTGTCGTGAAAGTGATGGCGAGCTTTCTCGTGCGCGACGAGCGGAGCCGCGCGCGCTTCGAACAGGAGGCGCTCATCGGGCGTGCGCTCAAGCATCCGCACATCGTCGACGTGCTCGCGGCGGGCGTCGATCCGGTGCTGAAGGCGCCGTGGATCGCGATGGAGCTGCTCGAGGGACGCACGCTCGAGCAAACGGTGCTCGAAGAGGGCGCGTTCCATCCCGAGCACGTGCGTCGCATCGTGCACGACACCGGATCGGCGCTCGCCGCCGCGCATGTCGCCGGCGTCGTGCACCGCGATCTCAAGCCGGAGAATCTCTTCCTGCAGAGCGTGCCCTCGAGGTCCTTGCCGTACACCGTGAAGGTTCTCGACTTCGGCATCGCGAAGATCCGCAAGGACGTCAACGCGCTCAACTCGCAGGTGATGGGCTCGCCGCTCTGGATGGCGCCCGAGCAGCTCACGCATGG
>CAYSCF010000277.1:0-9401 GCA_964429305.1 uncultured Sandaracinaceae bacterium
TCGGCTCGAGCACGACGGCGCGTAGCAACTGGGCCTCGGCGGCGGCAAAGCGCGCGCTCTCTTCGGCGAGCGGATCTTGCGCGCTCGTGTCGACGTCGACGCGCAGCAGCTGGCCGAGATCGAACACGAGCGCACCCATCGCGGAAGCGTCAACCGTCTGTTCCGACGCACGGGTCTCGAGCGCGACGCGGGCCTCGTGGATGTCGCCGCGCCCCGCGAGCTCGAGCGCGCGTCGAGCGATCGGATCGGAGCAGCCGTCGAGCTCGAGGTCGATCGTGTCGGTGCCGAGATCGATCAACGACACGACCTCGGCCTGGACCTGCGCGAGCACACGCAGCTGCGCGGCGATCGGTGAGGTGTCTACGTCCTCGCTGTGGAGCGAGGCGTGCCCGAGCTCCGCGCGCGTGTGCGGATCGAACGCTTGCAGCACGAGATCGGCGACCTGGACCCGAACGTCGATGGGGAAGCGTTCGGCGTAGCCGTAGCAAGGCGTGCTCGGATCGCAGCGGACCGTCGGCATCGACATCTCGGTGCGTGTTTCCTCGTGCGCGCGCACGGTGACGAGCAGCGCCAGCGTCGGTACGCGCTCCTCGCTGGCGTCATCGAGCAGTGTGTCCGAGCCCACGCGGATCACACGCGTGGCGCCCGCGGAGAGATGGTTCGCGATCGCGTCGGCCGCGGGCTGCGACGTCGGATCGGCCGCGGCGACGTACACGATCGGGAAGGCGCGCGCCGGGATCTCGGCCGGCCGCGGCACCTCGCGATGCAGCACCAACGCCGCCCCACAGCCGGAGCTCAGCGAGATCAGGAGCGCCAGGATCGCGCGCACACCGGAATCTAGAGCCGATCGTCGGGGAAGGCGATGACGTCGCGCACGTCGCTCGCGCCGCTGAGGAGCATCACGAGCCGATCCACGCCGAGCGCGTTGCCGCCCGCGGGCGGCATGCCTTCTTCGAGCGCGGCGAGGAAGCGCTCGTCGAGCGGGTAGACGTCGAGACCGAGCCGCGCGCGCTCGCTGCGATCGTGCTCGAGGCGGCGGCGCTGCTCGGCGGGATCGGTGAGCTCACCGAATCCGTTGCAGAGCTCCATGCCGTCGACGTAGGCCTCGAATCGATCCGCGACGAGCTCCCCGGTCGAGCCGCGGACCACGCGCGCGAGGGACGCCATGCTCGTCGGCCACTCGGTGAGGAAGACGGGCTTCTCGATCCCGAGGCGCGGCTCGATCCGTTCGGTGAGGATGCGGAAGAACTTCTCTTCGTCCGGGAGCACGTCGCGCATCGCGATGCCCGCATACGTCTCGAAAGCGCGCGCGACGGGAATGCGCGGCCACGGCGGCGAGAGATCACGCGCGAAGCCGACCGCGCTCGCCGCAGCGGCGACGAGCTGCTCGGTGTCGCGCATCACCGATTCGGCATCTTCGTACGCGCGGTACCACTCGAGCATCGTGAACTCGGGCTGATGTCGATGGCCCGACTCGTCGCGACGGAACGCGCGACCGAGCTGGAAGATGCGCGGCAGCCCGCCGACGAGCAGGCGCTTCATCTGGTACTCGGGGCTGGTCGCGAGCCAGCGCTCGCTGCGCAGCCCGCCGACCGAGAGCGCCGCGAGATGCAGATCGAGGCCGGGAGAGGGCACCGCGCACGGCGTCTCGACCTCGAGGAATGCCTGCGACGCGAAGTACGCGCGGATCGACGCGAGGATCTTCGCGCGCGTCTCGAGCGCGCGCGCCCGTGCGCCGATCGCGTGGTGCTCGCTGCTCGCGTGACCGAAGCGGCTCGGGACGAAGTGGACCTGGATGGTCTCGACCTCGATCCCTCGCGCGCTGCGCAGGCCCTCGACCTCGACCAGCGCGCCTTCGTCCGGCCACGTCGCGCCGAAGACGTCGATCGAGCCGAGCGCATCGCTCAAGCGAGCACGATCGCCGTCGCGCAAAACGATGCGGCCGCCGACGCGCACTCGCGTTCCGGCGGCCACTTCGGTCGCAGCGCGGATGGAGGCCGCGCTCACCGACTACTTCTTCACGCGCTCGACGTACTCGTACGTGCGCGTGTCGATCTTGATCACGTCGCCCTCGTTCACGAAGAGCGGCACACCCACGGTTCCGCCGGTCTCGAGCTTGGCGGGCTTGAGCGTGTTCGTGCTCGTGTCGCCCTTGAAGCCCGGCTCCGTCTCCACGATCTTCAGCTCGACGAACGTCGGCGGCGTCACGCCGATCGGACGCTCGTTCCAGAACATGACGTCGACCATCATGCCGTCCTGGATGAACATCGTCGCCTCGCCCAGCTGCTCCTTGTTCAGGAACAGCTGCTCGTAGCTCTTGGTGTCCATGAAGACGAACTTGTCGCCTTCGGGATAGAGGAACTGCTGCTGGCGCTCCTCGATGTCCGCCTTCTCGAAACGCTCGCCCGTCTTGAAGGTTCGCTCGAGCATCGTGCCCGTGAGCATGTTGCGGAGCTTGGTGCGAGTGAACGCCTGCCCCTTGCCGGGCTTGACGAACTGGAAGTCCACGACGGTGACCGGAACACCTTCGAGAAGGAACTTCAGATTCTTCCGGATATCGGACGTGTCGTACATGTGCTGAGCCTCGGGGAGGGCGCGGCTTCTAGCCGATCCGCCGTCCGGTCGCCATCACATCGTGACGTTCTGCTGGAACACGACGAAGTCACTGGGCTGCGCGACCTGCGCACTGCGCTCGGCCGTGATCATCAACGTGAAGTGCGCCGCCGGCGTCGTGGCCGTCGCGCGACCGGTGCGCTGATCGGGCTGATACGCGAGCGCGCTGATCATGGACGTCGCGCCGCCTTCCTGACGGATCCACACGACGAACGCCGTGTTGCCGCTGCCGAGACGCTCGGGAGGCGTGAGGTTGCGGACGGAGATCGTGATGAGGTGGTTGCCGCCCTCGATCGTCTCGACCTGCACGTGCGCGTCGGCGCCCGGATCGCGCTGCGTCCCGCGGACATCGTACTGATGCGCGCCACCGCCGCATCCGGCGCCGGACGTCGCGAGGGCAACGGCGAAAGTGAGAGCGAGGAGAGTACGCATCGAGAAGGACCTCCGCCGTCGTTGTAGGTCGGCGGCGTTCGATCCGTCAAGACGTGCGGCGCGCACCGGAACGCGCTAGGCGTCTCGCCGCATGGCCGACGCCGACGAGGAGATCCGCGACATCAAGCGCGAGATCATCGAGTCGCGAGGTCTCGTCATCAAGACGAGCAACCTCACGAACTCGCTGGCGGCCGACATCAAGTCGATCGCCAAGAGGCAAGCGGGCTACGAGCGGCGCTTCAACCTCAACAGCGCGGTCGCCTACACGTTGTTCGCGGTCATCTCCTTCGCGGGCCTCTGGTGGGGCACCGAACAGCGCATGAGCGATGCGCGCGGCGAGACGACCGAGCTCGAGGCGCAGGTGCAGGGACTACAGCACGACTTGCGGGAAGAGACGGCGCGGGCCGAAGCGCGCGCGCACGCCGAGAACGAAGCGGCGCAGTTCTATCGGATGATCCGCGAGCACCGACGACAAGAGGTCGTCGAGCACTATCCGGAGATAAGGCGCGAGCAGCTCTCGTCGGCCGAGGCGGCGTTCTTCCGCGATACGGTGGACCAGTTCACCGAGGACCTGAGCGTCGAGGCCTATCAGAACGGCGTCGATCTCGTCCGCACCGCGCGCTACGCGGAGGCCGCCGAGGCGTTCCAGGAGTCGCTGCGCCTCAGCGAGGACGGGCCGCACACGCCGAGCGTGAAGCTCGAGCTCGCGCGCGCGCTGCGTCACCTCGGCCAGGACGCGCGCGCGAAGGATCTCGCGGCCGAGGTCGCCGAGCAGACGGTCGATCGCGACCTGCAAGACGATGCGTTGCTGCTCTTCGCCGACTGCGCGGAGACGCTCGGCGAGATCGACGAGGCACGTGCGGCGCTGCGCACGTACATGCGGCGCTGGCCCCACGGTGCGTTCGCGGTCGACGTGCGGCACCGGCTCGCGGATCTCAATCGTCGCGTGATGCGCGGCGAGCTGCATGCGCCGAGCGGGACGGCGACCACGACGACCAGCACGACGGCTCCCCATGCGCCGTGAGCTCTTCTTCGCGCTCGCGCTGACCGCGTGTGGCGGTTCACCGTGCCCGCGGGACACGTTCACGAGCGCGCCGCATCTGCTGCGCTCGTTCGTCTCGATGCGTTCGCCGGCGCGATCGATCCGAGCCGAGGCACGCGTCGATCGGCGCGACACGACGGGACGCATCCGCGGCACGGTTCTGATGCTGCTCGAGCGTCCCGATCGCGTTCGCTTCGACGCGATGACGCAGTTCGGGCCGGCCGCCGTGCTCACGAGCGACGGTGAGGAGTTCGCGCTCACCGATCTGCGCGAGAATCACTACTACGTGGGACCGAGCTGCGCCGAGAACATCGAGCGCCTGCTCGGCCTGCCGCTCGACGGCGCCGACGTCGCGCGCTTCCTCTTCGGCGAGACCCCGCTGATCGAGGCGCCGGGAGAAGAAGTCGTCTGTGACGGCGGCCACTACGTGGTCACGCGCCGCGCCGAGGACGGCACGACGCAGACGCTGACCTTCGACCTGCGCTCGACCGACACGCTGCTGCCGCCCGACGAGCAGCACGTGCGCCTCCGCCGTAGCGAAGTGCATGCGCCCGACGGCTCCCTCACGTGGCGCGTCGGCTACGACGACGTGCGCGTCGTCGAAGATCCGAGCGACACCGAGATGCCGCACCGCGGGGTCGCGATGCCGTTCACCGTGCACTTCGAGCTGCCTTCGCACGACATCGACACGCTCGTGCGCTTCAACTCGATCGAGCTCAATCCCGACATCCCGGCGGACGCGTTCCATCAGGAGCCGCGCGACGGGCTGAGCATCGAGCCCGTCGAGTGCAACGAGTGAGAGCGCTCGCGCTGCTCGCTTTGCTAGCGCTCGGCTGCGCTCCGCCGGGGGTGGAGCACGCGGCCACGACGCCCGACGTGCGCTCGCTCGGCGCGATCTCGATCGTCCTCGGCGAGGTCGTGCGTCCGCTGGATCTCTCCGGATCGCCCGACGCCGCCATCGACGCGCGCCGGCTGACGCGGGCCGAGCACGATCTCGTCGCGCTCTACGAGCAGTCCGGCATCGCCGACCACGTCGTCAGGACGCCGGACGGCGCGTCGCCGCCCGCCTACCTCGTCTCCTATCGCGTGCGCTCGTACCGAGTGCACGACCACGGGCCCGACCCGCGCTTCTGGGGCGGCATCGTGGTGGGCGGCCTCACCGCCGGGCTCGGCCTGCTCATCGGGATCAACTCGCGCGACACGTCGGAGCACACGTACGAGATCGAGGTCGACGTGTTCGACGTACGCCGCGCCACGATTACGAACGATCACTACGACACGAGCGTCGGCGCGCCCCTGATGCGCCGCACGTATACCGGCACGATGCGAACGTGGGTCGCGTCCGGCACGAGCGGCCCGGGCGGCGCCGAGCTGGAAGCGTTCCTCGACGCGCAGGGCGAGGAGATCGCGCGCACGATGTTCGCGCTCAGCGTCAGCGACGTCCGCGACGCGATCGGCCTCGCCACGCCGACCAGTGGCGGCGAAGCGCCGTGAAGGTCTCGACGCGGCGCGCGCCCTCCCGCACGGGGCCGGCATGAGCGCTCCGATCCTCTTCGACGTCGCGCGCAGCGCGTAGTCACGGACAGGCGGGAACGTCCGCGCGAGTGACGCCGGTCTGCATGACGACGCCGCTATCGGTCATGACGGGTGCGAACGCGTGATAGAAGAACGGGATGGTGGCCGTGGAGTCGCCGTGCCCGAGCCCCGCCGCGCCGACGACGCCTCTCTCGATGCCGCCGATCGCATCGGGGTTGAGGGCCTCGATCGTCTTGACGACCCCCGCGCACGCGCCCGTCGTCGCGTAGTACTGCACTGCGCCCGTCGACATGCTGTAGCCGGTGACGAGCGTGACGCCGTGATCCGAGACGACGCCCGTCTCGTGGAAGTCCGGGCCCGGGTCGAAGTGCCCAGGATCGAGAAGGTCGGCGCCCGGTGCGCGCGTGGCGACCGTCGCAGCCGGCCCGTCGCCGCTGCAACCGACCACGGAGCCCGCGAACGCGCGCTGGGCTGCGGTCGCGGCGCCCGTCGCGCCATCGAGCGTGTCGACTGCCGTCATCGCGAACGTGTTCACCGAATCGCCGCCGCACACATAGACGGAGTTGGTCGCCCCATCGAACGCGAGGGCGTTGTCGAGGACGGGATACGAGAGGTCCGTGAGCGGGACGGTGTGCGCGATCATCCCGGTCGTGGTGTCGATGATGACGAGCACCGCCTGCGATCGCATCGGCGGTGCGACGCTCCGGGAGCCGACGCCATAGAGCCGGTGCGTGGTCGTCTCCAGACGGATGGACGTCGCGCCGTCGGGGACCGAGATGCTGCGGGTGAGCGTGCCGGCGGTCGCGTCGATCACGAAGACGTACTGATCCGAGCCCGCATAGAGGACGTGCGCCGCCTCGTCGAGCGCGAGCGAGGAGATCCGCGGCGCGTTCGTCGCGCTCATCGGGTTCGGATTGGCGAACGTGGTCGTGACCGCGAGCGTGGTCGGATCGAGCACGGCGATCCCGCGTCCGTTGGAAGAGACGTCGGTCATCGCGACGTAGAGCTTCGGCGTGGTGGCGTCGTACACGATGGCGCTCGGAGTGTAGGGGAGCGTCACCGAGGCCGTGACCATCGCCTGCGGGCCCGCGTCGGACATCGGCGCGTCGGTCGAGGCGGCATCGACACCAGGCGAGCCCGTGTCCACCGTCGTGCCGGTGTCGGGCGCGGGCCCGCCCATGTCGATCACGGCCGCTGCATCGTTGCCTGGACCGCCATCGGGCGCCGACGTGGTGCCTCCACAGCCCGAGAGGATCCCCAGGGCGACGACGCCCATCCCGAGAAGCTTTTCTACGTTCATCGCATCCCCCGCAATTGGACCCCGTCGCGGTGCCCCGCGCGACGTTTCGAGATTCTCACGTTTCTCGTCGCGCGTCAGACCCAGGCCGACGCCTCCGCATTGGGTCCACGGCAGTCTCGACCGCGCGCTCCACGTGCCGCACCATGCGCGCGTGAGCGCTGCCGCCGTCCTGGAGGTCGAGGATCTCGTCGTCGCGTTCGACACCGACGAGGGCGAGCTGCGCGCGGTCGACGGCGTGAGCTTCTCGGTCGGCAGAGGCCGCACGCTCGGCATCGTCGGCGAGAGCGGATCGGGAAAGAGCGTGACGGCGCTCGCGATCCTCGGTCTCTTGCCGGAGCCCAGCGGCCGCCTCGTGAGTGGGCACGTGCGGCTCGACGGCGTGGATCTCGCGAACGCATCGGAGCGCGAGATGCAGAAGATCCGCGGGCGACGCATCGGGATGATCTTCCAGGAGCCCATGACGGCGCTCGACCCGCTGCAGCGCGTGGGCGAGCAGATCGGGGAGGGGCTGCGTCATCACTTCGGCCTCTCGCGCGCGGCGGCGAGAGAGAAGTCGGTCGCGCTGCTCGGCAAGGTCGGCATCCCGGCGCCGGCCGAGCGCATCGACAGCTATCCACACGAGCTCTCGGGCGGCATGCGTCAGCGCGTGATGATCGCGTCGGCGATCGCATGCGAGCCGAGCGTGCTGCTCGCCGACGAGCCGACGACCGCGCTCGACGTGACGATCCAGGCGCAGATCCTCGCGCTGCTCGACGATCTCCGGCGCGAGCTCGGCACGAGCGTGGTGCTGATCACGCACGACCTGGGCGTCGTGGCGGACGTCGCAGACGACGTCGTCGTCATGTACGCGGGACGCGTCGTCGAGCGCGCGCCGAAGGACGCGCTTTTCGAGAGGCCGCTGCATCCCTACACGCGCGGGCTGCTCGAGAGCGTGCCGGGCTTCGGCGACAACGCGACGAAGAAGCGACTGCCGACGATTCGCGGCCTCGTGCCCGATCTGCGCAAGCTGCCCGGTGGATGCAGGTTCCGCGATCGCTGCGATCTCGCGATCGATCGCTGCAAGGAATCCGAGCCCGTGCTCGAGCGTGTAGGGACTCACGAGGTCGCATGCTTCCGCGCGAGCGAGGTGACGTCGTGAGCGCGCTGCTGTCTCTTCAGGGTGTCGGCAAGACGTTCGTCACCAAGCGCACGTTCTTCGGGCGCACGCTCGCGTCGGTGCGCGCGGTCGAGTCCGTCGATCTCGAGGTCGCGCGCGGCGAGACGCTCGGCCTCGTCGGCGAGAGTGGCTGCGGCAAGAGCACGCTCGGTCGGATGGCGATCCGCCTGCTGGATCCGACGGACGGAAAGATCACCTACGACGGGACCGATCTGACGACGCTCGGTCACGATGCGCTGCGCCCGTTCCGCCGTCGCATGCAGATCGTCTTCCAGGATCCGATGAGCGCGCTCAACCCGCGCATGACGGTGCGCGAGGCGCTCGGCGAGCCGCTGCGCATCCACGGCATCGCGAAGACGGCGAGCGAAGAGCGCGACAAGGTCGACGCGCTGCTCGATCAGGTCGGCCTGCGCAAGGAGCACGCGTCGCGCTATCCGCACGAGTTCTCCGGGGGCCAGCGCCAGCGCATCGTGATCGCGCGCGCCTTGTCGGTCGGCCCGGAGCTCGTGGTTTGCGACGAGCCGGTCGCCGCGCTCGACGTCTCGATCCAGGCGCAGGTCGTCAATCTCTTGCGCGACCTGCAGGACGCGCTCGGGCTCGCGTATCTCTTCGTCGCGCACGATCTGAGCGTCGTGCGCTTCATGAGCCAGCGCGTCGCCGTCATGTACCTCGGGCGCATCGTGGAGCTCGCGCCGAGCGCCGAGCTCTACGAGCAGCCGCGGCACCCGTACACGAAGGCGCTGCTGTCCGCGATCCCGGTGCCCGATCCGAAATCGAAGAAGATGCGGCTCGTGCTCGCGGGCGAGCCGCCGAGCCCGACGAATCCGCCGACGGGCTGCGCGTTCCATCCGCGGTGCCCGATCGCGAAGAAGGGGCTCTGCGACGTGGAGCGCCCGGAGCTGCGCCAGCTCGGGGGCGCGCGCGTCGCTTGCCACTTGGCCGAATAGCTAAGGATGCGCCGTGCCGCGCGAGGGCGCGCCGTCCATGCGGCGCACGAACACGTCGCCGACGGTGATGCACGCCTCGCGCACCTCGACGTTGCCGCCGAGCAAGAGCGCGAGCGGGCGCAGCTCGATCGAGGCGATCTCGTCGCCGTGCGCATCGAGCAGCGCGGCGAGCCGCAAGAGCACGTCGGCGATCGCGTCGAGCGCGGCCTTCTTCTGCGCGGCGGGTGAGCCGAGCACCAGCGCGCTGCCCGCCAATCGCGAGAGGACCTGCTCGAGGCGATCCGCGTGCAGCGGGAGGATCGTGGTCGTCGCATCGTTCGCGGCGATGCCGTGCGCGTCGGCGAACGAGATGCGCGCGCGCGAGGCGCCGTTTCC
>CAYSCF010000278.1:0-6381 GCA_964429305.1 uncultured Sandaracinaceae bacterium
GCCATCGGTGCCTTCGCGGCGGGCGGCGGGATCGGACGCATGCCGCCCGTCAGGCCTGCGGGCTTGACCGGCTCTTTTCTAGGCTCTTCCTTGCGCGCGACCGGCGCCGGAATCTCTCCGTCGTCGCGATCGACCTTGCCGAAGTCGCCGAGCCCGAGATCGGCCGCGCTGGCGATGGTGGTCGTCTCGCCCTCGCCTCCGAGCTCGTCGCCGTCCTCGAGATCGAAGCTCGGCGCGGCCGACGCGCCGAGGCGACCGCCGATCGGAACGACGTTGCTGCGTCCCGTCGCACGCGCCGACGCCGCTGGTGCACCGAGCGGCGAGCGGTTGCCCGGCGAAGGCATCGCCCCTGCGCGCGGTGCGGGCGCGCGCGGTGCAGGCGCCGGCCCTCGCGACGGCACGCCAGGGCGGGCAGCAGGCCGGTCGCTCTCCTGCGTCGCGCGTCGGAGCAACGCAGCGAGCTCGGGGATCTCGCGGATCGGACGCCAGTCGTCGAAACCTTCACGCCACGCGAGCGATTCCGCGTTGGCCGCGCCGGCCGCGATCTTGCGCGCGATCTCGTCGCGCTTCATCGGCCCGACGGGGACGTCGTTGATCGCGACGTGCCACTGATCGAGCGGCGTGATGCGCGGCGCTTCGGTGTGCCCACTCGCGACGCCGCCCGCGCCGATGTTCCGTCGGAAGTCCGCGCCGAGCGCCGAGCGGCCGCTGGTCGACGAGCGTGACGCCGCCGGATGCG
This sequence comes from uncultured Sandaracinaceae bacterium, assembly GCA_964429305.1. GTDB lineage: Bacteria > Myxococcota_A > Polyangia > Polyangiales > Sandaracinaceae > JBBSAT01. The sequence continues at coordinate 740 of CAYSCF010000278.1, forward strand.
CGCCGACGCTGGAGCCACTGGTCGATGCCCCCATGGGACGTGCCGTGCCCGTCCCGGTCGCTCGCGCTCCTCCTCGCGAGGTCGCGCTCGGCGCGGCGGCGCGAGGACGCGGCTCTTCTTCGGGCGCTGCCTCGACGTCGTCCTGCTGCGGCTGGTCGCCGCGAATGGTGATCGGCGTGTTGCAGCGCCTGCAGTCCATCTTCAGCGTCCTGCCGGCGATCTTCTCGTCGGGGATCTGATACTTCGCCTTGCAGTTGCTGCAGAGGAACTTCATCGGGGGCCCCGCATACTACAACAACCTCTGCGCTCGGTGGCGAGTCACCCGAGGTGAGACCGCGCGTGCGCGCAGAGATTGGTTGCGCTGACGATCGAAATCTTTCGATGGACTACGGCCGTTCAAAGCAAGCTCATGAGGTGCTCTTTGATGCCGCGACGCGTGTCGTCGTCGGGCGCACTGCCTAGCGCGCGCTCCCAGATCTCGATCGCTTTGTGCTTGAAGCCCGCCCGTTGATAGAGAACCGCGAGGTTCTTCAACGCTGCGAAGTTCTTGGGCGCGAGGTCGACCGCCGTCTCCAGCTCGTGGATCGCCTCGAACACCTGATCGCGCCGGCCGTAGAGCAAGCCGAGGTGATAGTGCAGACGGAACGAGAGAGGATCGATCCCCACGCCGCGCATCAGATGCGCGATCGCTTCGTCCACGTTGCCCGCCTTGTAGGCCTCGATCCCACTCGTGAGCGCCTCGCCGGCCTGCTCGGAGATCGTCTCGTCGCCTTCGGGTGGTGGCTCGGACGGATGCCCCGAGAGCGCCTGCTCGATCGACGTGAGCACGTCGGTGATCTTGAACGGCTTCTCGAGGAACGCGTGCACGCCGAACGACTGACGTAGATCCTCGGCGAAGCGCCACCCGCGATAGACGGCGCTCACCATGATGATCGGGATGTGCCCGTACTTCTGGCTCCCCTTGATGCGGCGACAGATGTCGAAGCCGTGGATCTCGGGGAGCATCGCATCGAGCAAGATCAGATCGGGCGCGTGCTCGCGGACGGCCTGCAGCGCCTCGGTACCGCGCGAGGCCTCGACGACCTCGAGGCCGCGCTCGACGAGCACGCGACGAAGCATGCGGCGGATGTCGTCCTCGTCGTCGACCACGAGGATCTTCGGCGGGCCGCTGCGCCCGCGTCGCTGCATGGACTCGTCGCGCGGCAGCGGCGCGACGCGCGAGTCGAACGCGGCGTCGAGCGCCGAGATGTTCGATGCCGGCGCCTTCTCCGCCGCGAGCGGCCCGAGCGATTTCTCTTCCGTCGGAGCCTCGTCGAAGAGATCGCTGAAGTCCGTTTCGGCCGCGGGCGCAGCCGCTTTCGGCGGCGGTGGAGGAGGCGGCTTCGGACGATTCGGCGGAGGCGGAGGTGGCTTGAGTGGCGGAGGCGGGCGCGACGGCTGGATGCCGAGCGATGCGAGATAGTCCGCCGGCGCCTGTGGGCCGACGTAATAGAGCTCGCCCTTGTCCGCGAGCGCGTAGGCCTCGTCGATCACGCGCGCGAGCGCCTCGTGCAGCGCGACGTAGGGCGTGACCGCGCGGCCGGTGACGAACTCGATCTCCTGCACGACGCGCTGATCCTGTGGATCGGCCATCGCGAGGTGGATCTCGTCCTCCTTCACGGAGAACGGGAGAATGAGGTACTGCCGCGCGACGTCGACCGGCACGAGCTTCAGGTTCGCGAGCGGCACGACGACCTGATCGAGATCGATGCCCGACACGTTGTGCTGCTCGCTCAACGCGCGCAGCAGCTCGACGCCGCCGACCCGTCCCGACTGCATCGCCGCGGAGGCGAGCCGCTGGCCCGGCACCTTCTTCTGGTCCTCGAGCAGCCCTTCGAGCTCCTTCGGAGTCACGAGCTTCTGCTTCAGGAGGATCTTCCCGAGCTGCTTTTTTTCCTCGGGTCCGGACATCGAAGCGCGCGAGATTCTATCGCGCGCGCGCTCGGCCCGTCCACGCCTTACGCCCGAGGCGGACGCTACAAGCCGGAGATGATCCGGAACTCGTCGTTCTCGCGCACGATCTCGATGCGATTGTCCGCCAGGCGACGCGACCAGCGCTCGCCATCGACGTCGCGCACCTTGAACGAGCCCGTGTACGTGAAGTCGACGAAGACGCGGTCCGGCTCGAAGGTGATGCGGCGGTAACGCATCTCGTAGCGGATGTCGATCACGTCGCCCTCCCAGCGCGTGAAGTGATCGCGCAGGGAGTCGTAGTCGATGTCGTCGTCGGCCGACGGCGTTCCGTTGTCGTCGAAGTACCGCTCCGAGACGAGCCGCATGATCGCGGCCGGGTTCCGCTCTTCCACCGCGTGGCGATAGCCCTCGATGAAGTCGACGATCTCGCGATTCTCCGAGGTGTCGGCCACGTCGGTGTTGGGGATCATCGCCTCCGCACAGCCCGGAACGAGCGGGGCGACCACGAGAGCGAACAGAATCAGCAGTCGAGCGATGGACATCCGGGCCCTTGGCACGCGAAGAAGGAGCGAGGGGGCGGATGCTATTCCAGGATTCGTCCGAGGGCGAATCAAAGCCTCTCGAGCCAGGGAAGAACCCACGCGACGGCGTCCTCGTCGGGCGCCGGATTGTCGGTCGCGTCCAGCTCCAGCCGATCACCGATGCGCTTCGCGCCGAGCTCGGTCAGCAGCGCGTCCCACTTGCGCGGGCCGCCGAGGAAGCTCTCCTTGTAGTTGCGATCGCCGAGGCCGACCACGCCGTAGCGGACATGGCCGAGGTCGGGGCGCTTGCCGGCGACCTCGTGGAAGAACGGCTCGACGTTCTGCGGCAGATCGCCGATGCCCGTCGAAGAACAGACGATCAGCACCACACCGCGCTCGTTCAAGCGCGCGTCGTCGAGCGAGCCGCCACGGAAGGTCTCGACACGGTGACCCTTCAGCTCGAGCGCGTCCTTCACGACGTCGCCGACCATCTCGGCGTTGCCCGACTCGCTCCCGACCACGAGGAAGATCTCCATGACGCGGCGCGAGACTACACGTCGAGCGCGGCCTGCCTAGGCGTGATCGTGTGGGACCTCAATGCGCGAAGAACACGAAGAGGTCGTAGAGCGCGTGCGTGTAGACCGCGACCGCGAAGCCCCGCAGGCGATAGACGAGCGTGAACCAGAGCCCCGCGAGGAAGCGGAACGTGAACGACGAGAGCTGGAACGGGTCGGCGAAGGGCCCGACGTAGTGCGCCGCCGAGAACACGGCCGCCGCGATGGGCGCCACGATGAGCTCGGCGCTCCGCTGGCCGTGGGTCGCCTGCTTGAGGATCCACGCGCCCCCACCGAAGAGGATGACGCGGAAGAGGAGCTCCTCGTGGAACCCCGCGCCGGCCGCCATCACCACGCGCGCGATCGGGCTCAGCGAGACGCCGCCGATCTGCGCGTGGAAGATCCGCGCGACGACGCCGCCCACGACGATCATCATCAAGCCCGCCCAGATCACGCTCTCGCAGGTGACGCGCCAGAGCGCCTGCCGATCGATCTGGTGGCCCTGACGCAGCCGTGAGCCCGCCGCGAAGAGCCCGAGCGCGACGAGCAGCGTGAGGGCGACGTATCCCGTGATGCTGCTGTGGAGCAGCTCGACGATCGCGCCCGTGACGAGGTCCGCGCCGTTGCGCAGGTCCACGAGCAGGATTCCCAGGTGGTAGACGAGGAAGACGGGGATGGTCAGCACGAGGCTCGTGAGCGCGTCGTACGGCGTCGTGAGCCACTGCCACCCGCGGCGGATCGCGCTCTTCGGCGCGGGAGGCTTCGTCGGGGGCGGCATCGACGGACACTCTAACGCGTGAGAACGGTGCCGCCTTCCACGGCGTGATAGCCTCCGCGCGCCATGAAGTATCGCGTCACGATCGAAGGCAAAGAGCGCGAGGTCGACGTCACGTTCACGCCCTCCGGAGCCGCCGAGGTCGTCCTCGATGGTGCGAAGATCGAGGTCGACGCACGTCGCGTCGGCGGCGCCGTCAGCCTGCGCATCGGCGATCGCGTGCACGACGTCCTGAGCGCTGGGACGGACGAAGTGCAGATCGCTGCGGGGAGCGCGCGGACGGTCGCCACGATCACGAGCGAGCGTGCCGGACAGAAGCGCGGGGCCGCCGCTGGCAAGAGCGCGAAGGAGCTGCGTGCACCGATGCCCGGCCGGGTCGTGCGCGTGCTCGTGAAGGCGGCCGATGCCGTCATCGCCGGACAGCCGCTCGTGGTGATCGAGGCGATGAAGATGGAGAACGAGCTGCGCGCCAGTGTCGCCGCGACGGTCGCCACCGTGCACGTGAGCGAAGGCGCGAGCGTCGAGGGCCGCGCGCTGCTCCTCTCCTTCGCTGGTTGACGCGCCGCGGCTCGCCTCCGACGGAATCGCGCCAACGCGCGTAGCGTCGTGTTACCGTTCGCTCGCATGGCGGACGACGACCGAGCGCATCGTACGAGCGATGTTCCGGCCGACCTGAAGGAGGAGCGCGAGGCCTTCGTGCGCCAATTCCTGCGCCGTGGGTTCGAGCTCACCGAAGACGTGCTGAGCGAGAACCGAGAGCTGCGCGCGCAGATGCAGAAGATGCAGGAAGACAACGTGCGCCTGCGTGCGGCGCTCGCTTCCAACGACGCGATCAAGGATCTGATCAAGAAGATCGACGTCCTCGAGGTCGAGCGACAGAGCCTGGTCTCGCAGAGCACCACGCTCGCCGAGAGTTCGCGACGCAGCGAAGAGCGCACGAGCGAGGTGGAGCAGGAGCTGCACGATCTCGCGAACCTCTACATCGCATCCAGCCATCTGCACGCGACGCTCAGTGTGCGCGGGGTCGTGCGTCACATGCGGGAGCTGCTCCAGCAGCTGCTCGGCGCCGAGAAGTACGCGATCTTCGTGCTGCGCGAGCCCGATCGCGCGACGGTGCTCGTCTCCGAAGGCATCGACCCGGCGACGATCGTCGTCGTCGGCGAAGGCCCGATCGGCAGCGCGATCGCGACCGGCCGTTCGCGCGTGGTCGACGGACCGCCGCAGCCTCCCGGCACGCTCGAGTCGCCTCTCGCCGTGGTGCCGCTTCGCGTGCGCGAGCGCGTGCTCGGAGCGATCGTGGTCGCATCGGTGTTCGAACAGAAGGAGCGCTGGGCGGCCGTGGATCACGAGCTCTTGGATCTGATGGGCGCTCAGGCCGGCATCGCGCTGATCGCGGCGCGGCTCTTCGCGGGCGTCTCGGACGCGCGCGCGCTCTTGCCCGGGATCGACGCGCTGCTCGTACCGACGGGCGCCTCGGTCCCCCCGCCTCCACATGGTTCTGCGTCTGGGAGAGGTGAAGATGTCTGATTCGATTTTCGGGGGCGCCGCGCGCGCTCCAGGTCTGCGCCGAAGCTCTCGGAGGTCGCGTGTCTGGATCTGACTCCATTCTCGGCGGCGCTGAGCACGCCCCCCGCGGGACCGGCAGAGCCGGATCCCGCTCACCCCTGCTCCGACTCGCTGCGCTCGCGAGCGAATGCGCTCGTCACCCGCGGCTCAGTCTACTGCGCCGAAGCTCCCGGAGGTCGCGTGTCTGGATCTGACTCCATTCTCGGCGGCGCTGAGCGCGCCCCCCGCGGGACCGGCAGAGCCGGATCCCGCTCACCCCTGCTCCGACTCGCT
>CAYSCF010000278.1:6481-9353 GCA_964429305.1 uncultured Sandaracinaceae bacterium
CGCGGCTCAGTCTACTGCGCCGAAGCTCCCGGAGGTCGCGTGTCTGGATCTGACTTCTCCTGTCTCGTCGTCGAGGACTCCCCGATGATGCGGCAGCTTCTCGTGTTCGCGCTGGCGCGCATCAAGCGCATCAACGTCACCGAGGCGGAAGACGGTGTTGACGCGCTGCGCAAGCTCGCGACCAACCGCTACGACCTCATCATGAGCGACATCAACATGCCCATCATGGATGGGCTGAAGCTGGTGAAGCGCATCCGATCGGACGCGAACCACGCGAGCACGCCGATCATCATCATCACGACCGAGGGCTCGACCGAGGATCGTCAGCGCGCGATGGCGCTCGGCGCGAACGCGTACATCACCAAGCCGATCCAGGCGCCGCAGGTGATCCAGAAGGTCAAAGAGCTCCTCAAGATTCCTTGAGGAGCTCTGCGTCCGCTTCTCGCCCTCAGCGACGCCGGCGGATCGCCAAGCCGAGCAGCATCGTCAGCGTCAGCCCGAGCACGCCGCGCGAGGAGGACGAGCCCACCGAGCAACCGCCGTGCGACGGCTGCTGCGGCAGCAAGCAGTGAGCGGTCGTGCCGTCCGTCGCCCGAACGCAGCGCAGCCCCGCGCCGCAGTCGTTGGCCTCGGTGCACGTCGCGCTGCACGCGCCCATGTAACAGAGGCCCGTCGTGCAGCCGCTGTCGGCGCTGCAGCCTTCGCCCGGGAGGGCTCGCGTGGGCGCGCAGACTTGCTGGTCGCCGACCGCGGTGCAGCTGAATCCGTCGGGGCACGTGGTGCCCGTGCAGTCCGAGGGCGAGCACCAAGCACGCGTGCCCTCCGTCAGACAGATGCCACCGAGACAGTCGCTCATGTCGTGACAGATGCCGCCCGGTGGCTGCGCGCGATCGAGCACGCAGAACAGGCTCTCGCCGAACGCCTCGCACACGAAGCCGTCCGGGCAGTGACCCAGCGAGTCGCACGCATCGACACACTCACCGATGCCTGCGCGCACCACGCAGTGCATCGATGCGCATTGGCTGTCCACCGTGCACTCCTCGCCGTTGCCGCGGGGCGAGCCGAAGATCGCTTGCGGCACGCACGCCCCACACGCGCCGGTTCCCGCCGCGCAGGCTTCTCCCGAAGCGCACTGACCGGCGCCGCCGTAGCAGGCCGCGAGACAACGCCGGAAGCCATCGCCGGGATCGACACAGTTGCCGCTCTCGCACGCGTCGTCGTTGGTGCACGCGACGCCGGTGCCCAGCATGCCCACCGCACCGGGCACGCAGAACCCGCTGCAGTCCTGCGCGTGCACGCAATGGAAGCCGTCGTCGCAGCCGAGGCCCGGTCGCGTCGCATCGCACGGTGACGTGCAGATCATCCCAGCGGCAGTGCTCTCGCAGTGCCCGCTCGTGCAGTGGGCCGCGTCCGGGCACGTCTGTCCGAGCGTGAGGCAGCCTTCGTCGGCCACGCCGTTGCAGTCGTTGTCGATCCCGTCGCAGATCTCGGGGCGCGAGATGCAGATGTCGTGCGCCTCTTCGAGCACCGAGTCGATCCACGCGAGCTGATCGTAGAGCGCGTTGTACGCGCCGACGGCCGTGCCGCAGTCGGGCGCCTGGCCCGGCGTGGTGCCGATCCCGTACGACGTCACGCCCCAGACGCGACCTTCGTTCAGATCGATCATCGGGCCGCCCGAGTCGCCCTCGCAGATCACGTTGTTGACCTGGAGGTACCCGCCGCCGGTGCTCGTCACCATGCCGGTCGCCGTGTACTTCCGACCCGAGTTGCCCGAAGGGATCAGACCGAAGCCGACGGCCTTGAAGTTCTGGCCGCTCATCATGTTGTAGTCGTCGCGGCTGATCGTGAGCGGCGTCTCCATCGCCGGGTCGGCGAGGATGATGAGGCCGAGGTCCTCACCGCCGTAGCCGATCGCATTGGTGCTGCCGGGGATGATCCGCGTCGCCATCGGCGTGTAGTTGCGAACGAAGCTCGAGTAGTCGCGACCGACGTAGAGACGCAGCTGACGAGGCGGGATCATCGCGTCGGTCGTCTCGTCGACGAGGCAGTGGCGCGCGGTGAGCACCACGTGCGGCGAGATCAGCTCCGCCGTGCAGCTGCCGGAGCCGCGGATGAGCAGGAAGTAGACCGCAGGATCGCCGCTGTCGATCGTGCCGCCGACGATCGCGGCGGGCGAGCCGTCGATCTCCGGGACCGTCGCGCACGAGGCGGCCAGAGCGATCAGCAGAACGGACGCGAGCGATCGAGCCGATCTCTGCAGGAGTGGTCCGCGGCGCAGACCCGACGCGATTGTATCGGCCCGGCGAGCTGGGCACTCCGGCAGAGACCGGTTCATGAGCGACGTTCCCTCTGGCGACGGCGAGCGAGCAGACCGAGCCCGACGAGACCGAGGAGCCAGCTCGATTCCCGATGGCCCGCGCCGACCGCGCTGCAGCCGCAGTTGCTCGAGGCCGGCGTGCTCGGACGAAGACAGTGACCGTCCGTGCCATCCGGAGTGCGCTCGCAGCGCAGGCCCGTGCCGCAGTCGTTGGCCTCGAGGCAGCTGACCGTGCACTCGTGCTCGAAGCACGTGCCCGAGCCGCAGTCGGTGCCTGCGTTGCAGGGCTCGCCCGGCAGCGCGAGCGTCGGCGTGCAGAGGGAGTCGCCTCCGCCGATGTCGGTGCACGTCGTGCCGCTCGGACAGCTCCCGGTCGTGCAGTTCGTGGGCGTGCACCAGCCGCGGGTGCCGGCATGCGCGCACGTGCCGACGGCGCAGTCGGCCGGATCGTCACAGACCCCGCCAGCAGGCTGCGCGCGATCGAGCACGCACTCGCCACCGACTCCCGCAACGGCCCCGATGCATACGAAGCCCGCGGCGCACGCTCCGGCCGTG
>CAYSCF010000279.1:0-9333 GCA_964429305.1 uncultured Sandaracinaceae bacterium
CGCAGGCGCCGACACCGGCCTCGGCGGTCGCGACACGGGCGTGCCAAGCGTCGACACGGGCGTGCCAGGCATCGACACAGGCGTGCCGCCCGTTGACACCGGTGTGCCGCCCATCGATGGCGGAAGCGACGCGGGCTCCGACGGAGGCAGCGACGCGGGTCACTCGACGATGACGTGCACGCAGGCGGGTCAGGTCGATTGCGGTGCGGGATGCACGACGCTGCGCACCGATCCTGCGAACTGCGGCATGTGCGGTCATGCGTGCACGGGCGGCATGGTCTGCACGAACAACAGCTGCGCCCCCGCCTGCGGCACCGGTCAGATGAACTGCTCGGGCGCCTGCGTGTTCCTCCAGACCGACGACGCCAACTGCGGCGGCTGCAACATGCCGTGCACGGGCCGCACCACCTGTCAGGGCGGAATGTGTCGCTGCGCGGCGGGCACGCTCTGCGGCGGCAGCTGCGTGAACACCGACACCGATCCGATGTTCTGCGGCAACTGCAGCACGATGTGCGCTTCGGGATCGTTCTGCGTCGGCGGCCACTGCCAGCCGACGTGCGGCGCGCCGCGCACGACGTGCGGAACGACGTGCGTGAACACGCAGATCGATCCGAACAACTGCGGCAGCTGCGGTCACGCGTGCGGCGACGGCATGTGCGTCGCGGGCGTGTGCCAGTGCAACACCCCGGGCGGCATGATGTGCACGGGCACGGCGGCGGTGTGCACCAACACGCGCCTCGATCACGATCACTGCGGTAGCTGCACGAACGCGTGCAGCGCGACGCAGTTCTGCGGCGACGGAGCCTGCCACCCGTAGGCGCATCTTCACGAATCGACCGACGACGCGCCCTCTCGCTTCATCGCGGGAGGGCGCTCGTGCGTTAGGCTGTTCGGATGCGGCTTCTTCCTTCGTTCGCGTCGGTGCTCGTCCTCGTGGCGGGATGTGCGAGCGCCACTCCGAGGACGGTGAGCGACGGTGGAAACGACGCGAGCCTCGCGCGGGATGCCGCCGTCGATGCGCGCGGGCTCGATGCGTTCGTCTCGAGCGATACCGGTCTCGATGCGCCCAGCCCGGCGATCGACGCGGCCGTCCTTCCCGATGCGTTCGTCGATCCCGACACGGGCCCGCTGCCCTATCCCGAGCGTGATCCGATGCGTCTGAAGGAGCTGCAGCCGGACTTCTTCGACATGGATCAGATCGCAGGGAACAACACCGGCGGCGTGGCGATGAACCTGCTCTGGGCCAACTGGGAGCCCAGCGTGCATCTGGCGCCGTGCGATGCAGGACAGATCCTCTACGACGGACACTGCTTCGACGTGGACGCCGCGGTCGACACCGCGATCGCCGGATGGAGCGCGCGCGGGCTGAACGTCACCGCCGTCACGTACGGCACGCCGCCGTGGGCCCACGTCGGCAACACGAATTGTTCTCCCGCCGCCGCGGGCTACGAGATCTTCTGCAGTCCCGATCACCCCGAGGACTACGCGCGCTTCGCCGGCATGATCGCGCAGCGCTACGACGGCCGTCACGGTCGCGGTCGTGTCGCCGACTTCGTGATCGACAACGAGGTGAACTCGAACGACTGGTTCGACGTGGGCTGCGGCAGCGGCACCGCGTGCGACGTCGCGCACTGGGTGCAGACCTACGCGGACGGCTACAACGCGGCGTACGACGCGATCGCGCGTGAGCAGAGCACGGCGCGCGCGTACATCTCGTTCGAGCACGACTTCGCCGCGAGCCTCGACAATCCGTCGGCGAGCTCACCGCTCTTGAGCGTGCAGACGTTCATGACGCGCCTCGCGCCGCTGCTGGGCGCGCGCGAGTGGCGCATCGCCTACCACCCGTACGCGCCGAACCTCTTCTCACCGACGTTCGGCGCCGACGACTGGCCGCTGGTCACGTACGGCAACATCGGCGTCCTGCTCGGCTGGCTGCACGCGACGTTCCCCGATCGCCCGCACGCATGGCAGGTGCATCTCACCGAGAGCGGCATCAACTCCGCCGCGCCGCAGTCCGACGAGACACGCCAAGCGACCGCGGTGTGCGACGGGTTCCGCAACATCCTCGGAACGCCGGGGATCGAGGCGTACGTCTACCACCGGATGCGCGACAACCCGGCCGAAGGCGGGCTCGGTCTCGGGCTCGCGCGCGCGGACGGATCGTTCAAGCCCGCATGGGCCACGTGGGCGCTCGCCAACCGCGCGGATCTCTCGCCGCCGATGCTTTCGTGCGGCTTCGAGCGATTGCCGTACACGGTGCTCACGCGCAGCTACCGCGCTTCGCGTGGCCACTGGGCCTCGAGCCGCTTGCCACCCGCGGGCTTCACGACCGAGCAGAGCTGGCGCTTGCTCCGCGCGAGCGAGACGGGCACGTCGCTCCTGTTCTCCTGCGTCGTCGGCCAACACAGCATGCTCACCCGCGACCCGGGCTGCGAAGGACAGCGCCCGGAGGGCCCCGTCGGCTACATCTACGACGCAGCCGCGGCGGGCAGAGTCGCGCTGTATCGCTGCCGCGTCGGCGCGGGCACCGACCACTTCGTGTCACCCGACGCGGCGTGCGAAGGCACGACGATGGAGTCACTGCTCGGCTACGCACTGCCGTGATCGGGCAGATCTTGCGATGACGCAGAGCGCGCGACTGAGCGAGCACCAAGTACGCGTCCTGCTCGATGTGCTGTGCACCGAGCTGGGCTTCTGTCTCCCGCGGGTCGAGGTGGAACGTCTGGCGAACGAGCCCCGACGGAGTTGATCACGTTCGCGGACGCCGTATTCCGGCTCGAGGGTCTGGGTCCAGAATCGGCCGATCGACACGTGTATCCGTGGTGACGCGAGCTTTCGAGCATGCGCTCGACGACGTCGATACGTGAAGCCTACGTGCGCGGCAGCCGATCACTTCTCGTGCGAGGCGAAGGCGACGACGTTGCCCGCCGGGTCGCGTACGATGATCTCGCGCGCGCCGTAGAACGTCGTGCGCTCCGGCACGACCTTCGGCCAGTCCTTCAGCGCCTCGCGGAGCGGCGCGAGCGCGGGGACGTCGACGTAGAGCATCACGCGATAGACGTCTTTCTCGAGACCGGCGACGTCGGCCGCGATCGAGGCGCGCGTTTGCATCATCAGCTCCGTCGCGCCGTGCACGAGGATGACGAAGCCGAGCTTGCCCTCGTGCGGGACCTCGACGGTCTTGGTGAAGCCGAGCTTCTCGTAGAAAGGCAGCACGTCTTCGATCGCGTCGACGACGAGGTTCGGAGTGATCTTGTTCACGACAGGCCTTCAGGCAATTTGTTCATGGTGTTGGTTCTACGTGGGCATAGATGGACGCGATTGGAGAAATGGAAACCTCCGACGCGAGCCGCGCCGGGCTGAGGCCCGCGAGCTCGGTGGTCTCGTGCACGAGGTGCGACTGATCGGCGAAGCCGAGCTCGTGCGCGAGCTGCGCCCAGTCGCGGCGGCCACTCTCGATCGCGAGCATCAAGCGCTGCATGCGGGCGATGCGCGCGAGAAGCTTCGGGCTCGTGCCGACCTCGCGCGCGAACGTGCGCGTCAGATATTGACGGCTCACCCCCAGCTCGTCCGCGAGCGCCGCGATGGGCAGCGAGGTGCGCGTGAGGCGATCGACGGCGCGACGCACCATGCGATCGAGCGGATCGGCATCGCGCAGGCGTGCGCGCACGAAGCCCACGAGCGCCGCGTGACGCTCGCTCTCGGAGCGCGCCGCGCGCAGCGCATCGATCAGCGGTCGCGTCTCGATGCCGAGCTCGGAGGCGAGCACGCTCTGATCGACGAGCGCATCGAGCGGCCGATCGGCGAATCGCGCCCCTGCGCCAGGACGAAATCGGATCGCGACGATCCGGCTCGTCACGGCGGGCACGAGCGCGGCGCGGCTCATCGGGCCGACGAGCTCGGCCACGTCGGCGTCGAGATCGACGAGCAGATCGATGCAGCCGTCCGGTAGGACACGATGTTCGCCGGTGGACGCGCCCGCGCGCGACCAGAAGCGATCGACGTACGCGGCGATGGCGTGCGGCGGCGCGACCTCGCGATACGGCTCCTCCATCACGACGATCATGGTGCCTGGCGTTTCTGCTTCGTGCACATCGACGGCAAGTGCCTCGGTCCCCAACCTCGCTTGCATGCCGACTCCGATCTACGTCGTCGACGCGTTCGCGTCGGCGCCCTTCCGCGGCAATCCCGCAGGCGTCGTGATCAGCGAGCAGCCGCTCGCGCCGGCGCTGATGCGCGGCATCGCGGCGGAGATGAAGCACTCCGAGACCGCGTTCGCCGTGCGCCAGGACGATGGCTGGGCGCTGCGCTGGCTGACGCCGGTGGCCGAGGTCGATCTCTGCGGACATGCGACCCTCGCGACGGCCCACGTGCTCTGGGAGACGGGCCGCGTGAAGCCGAGCGAGACGATCCGCTTCTCCACGCGCAGCGGCGAGCTCGTCGCGCGCAACGTGGACGGCGTCACGATCGAGCTCGATTTCCCCGCGCTCGTGCCGGTGCTCTTCGCTGCGCCCTTCGATCTCGCCCCCGCGCTCGGCGTGCCCGTGATCGAGACGTGGCGATCGCGAGACGACGTGCTCGTGCTGACACGCGGCGAGCGCGCGGTGCGCGAGGCCAAGCCCGATCTGCGCCTGCTCGCGACGCTGCCGGTGCGCGGTCTCGTCCTCACCGCCGCGTGCGAGGACCGCACGGTCGACTTCGTCTCGCGCTTCTTCGCGCCGGCCGTCGGCGTGGACGAAGATCCGGTGACGGGCAGCGCTCATTGCGCGCTCGCGCCGTTCTGGGCGGCGCGGCTCGGCAAGACGAAGATGCGGGCCTCGCAGCTGAGCGAGCGACGCGGCGAGCTGGAGGTCGAGCTCGTGGGCGACCGCGTGAAACTGCGCGGGCGCGCGGTCACCATCGTGCGCGGCGAGCTCGCGGTCTGAGAAAATGATCGCGCCCACAGATCCTTCTCGGATCTGACGCGTCGGAGCGCGGTGGAGGTTCCTCCATGCGTGCATTCGTCTCGGCGCTCCTGGCGCTCTGGTCGCTCTCCGTCTTCGCCCCGACCGCGCACGCACAGACCTCGGGGGGCCAATGGCTGGGCGGCTCGGCCATCCAATCGAGCGTCCAGGTCGGAGCGCCGGGTGAGGCGTGGGTCGGCGTGTGGGTCGATGCGCCCGTCGTCGCCACCATCCGCACGCGCTCGCCGATGGCCGTCTCGTTCGTCGTCGACACTTCCGGCTCGATGGCCGGCCCGAAGATGGACAACGCGCGCCTCGCCGCCGCCGCGATGATCGAGTCGCTCTCCGACGGAGACATCGTGTCGATCTACGGCTTCGCGACCGACGTCACCGAGGTCTCGCCGCCGACGGTGCTCGATCCCGTCTCGCGTCAGATGCTGCTGCGCAACGTGGGCCATCTCGTGGCCGGCGGCGGGACGAACCTCGAGGGCGGTCTGCGCGCCGGCATCTCGCGGATGACCAGCGCGCCGATCTCGCACGCGGTGCGGCGCGTGTTCCTCATCTCCGATGGCCAGGCCAACGTCGGCGTCACCGATCCGCGCGCGCTCGGCTACCTCGCGGCGGGAGCGACCGAAGTCGGCACGCAGATCACGGCGATCGGCGTCGGTTACGACTACGACCCGATGACGTTGAATGCCGTCGCCGTGCAGAGCGCAGGCCGCATGCATCATCTCGGCACGCCCGATCAGATGGCCGCGATCCTCGAGACCGAGCTCTCGTGGATGTCGCGCTCGGTCGCGCTGAGCGCAGTGCTCGAGGTGCGGCCGGCGAGCGGCATCGTGATCCTCGGCGCCGCGACGACCGGTGCGACGGTGGTGGACGGCGTGCTGCGCATGCCCCTCGGCGCGATCACGGCAGGTCAGCGCCGCGAGCTGCTCTTCCGCGTGCGCGTGCCCACGGCCGACGTCGGTCGTCGCACGCTGGCGACGGCGAGCCTGCGCTTCGAGACGCCCGAAGGCGCGCCCGCAGCGCCGCAGTCGGCCGAGGTCGCGATGACCGTGACGCGCGAGGCGCCCCGCGCGACGCCCACGCCGCGCGTCGCGGCGATGGTCGCGCAGTACGATGCGAGCGAGGCCGAGCGCGCAGCGGCGCAGCTGCTCCAGCAGGGTCGTCAGGCCGAAGCGATCGCACGTCTCGATGCAGCACGCGCGAGCGTCGCGAGCACCGCTACGGGCTACTCGTTCGAAGACAGCGCGGTTCAGGGCGCGCTCTCGTCGCGCGCGGCGGAGCTCGGTGCGGCGGCGGCTGGCGCTCGCGCCGCGTCGAGCCCGGCCGCGATGCACGAGCGCTCGTACGAGCTGCAGGCCGCACCGATGGCCGCTGACGGGTACTGAGCTCAGCGGTCGAGTATGCGAGCAGTGGGCTCGCGCGCGATCTGGTAGCTTGATCCTCCATGCAAGCGACCACGGTCGGGGCGATCGATCGCGTGGCTCGGATGCTCCCGCCCGGACGGCGGCGCGTGCGACGCGTGAGCGCGGCGCACCTGCCGCCCGGGCCCGCGATGCATCCCTCGGCGCAGCTGGGCCTGTGGATGCTGCGGCCGATCGCGTTCCTCGAGCACTGTCGCGCGCGCTACGGCAGCACGTTCTCGCTGCAGCTGCCGGGCTTCAACCCGATCGTGAGCTTCGCCGACGAGGCGACGAACAAGGAGGTGCTCACCGGCCCGTCCGAAGAGATGCTCGCCGGCCGCGCGAACGAGTCGCTGCGCCCGATCGTCGGCGGGGGATCGCTCCTCTTGCTCGACGGCGAGCGACATCTGCGCGAGCGACGCTTGCTGCTGCCGCCGTTCCACGGCGCGCGGCTGTCCGCGTACGGCAAGACGATCCAGAGCATCACGCGCACGGACCTCGCGCACTGGAAGACGAGCGCGCCGGCGCCGGTGCTACCGGGCACGCAGAGCATCACGCTCGACGTCATCTTGAGGACGGTGTTCGGCGTCGACGACGGGCCCGAGCTGACCGCGCTGCGTCGCGCGATGATCGCGCTGACCGACAATGCAGGCCCGCTGACGATGATCCCCGCGCTGCAGGTCGATCTCGGACCACGCTCGCCCTGGGGACGCTTCGTCGAGCAGCGCGCGCACGCCGACGATCTGCTCTATCGACTGATCGCCAAGCGCCGCAAGGAAGGCAGCGCCGGGCACGACGACATCCTCTCGATGATGATCGAGGCGCGCTACGAGGACGGCACCGGCATGAGCGATCGCGATCTGCGCGACGAGCTGATGACGCTGCTCGCGGCCGGCCACGAGACGAGCGCGACGGCGCTCGCGTGGGCCTTCACGTGCTTGGCCGACAATCCCGACGTGCAGAAGCGCGCGCACGAAGAGGTCGACCGCGTGCTCGGCGGCAGCGCGCCCGACGACGCGGTGACGAAGGCCGAGCTTCCGTACGTCGATGCCGTGATCAAAGAGACGATGCGGATCCATCCGGTCGTCTACGCCGTGGGCCGCGTGCTCACGAAGCCGCGCACGATCGGCGGCTGGACGCTGCCCGCGCAGCACGCGGCCATCCTCTCGATCTATCTCACGCACCACGATCCGATTCTCTGGCCGAACCCCGAGCGCTTCGACCCGGAGCGCTTCCTCGGGACGCGCGAGGGGCCCGGCAACCGCGTGACGCCCTACACGTACTTCCCGTTCGGCGGCGGCGTGCGGCGCTGCATCGGCATGGCATTCGCGATGTACGAGATGCGCATCGTGATCGCCGAAGTGCTGCGCAAGTTCCGCATCGAGCCGGCAGGCGAGGTGCACGCCGTACGACGCACCGTGACCATGGCACCCAGCGGCGGTGCCACGGTCACGCTACGAAATCGGTAGCAGTCGGGTCAGTGGCAGACGGGCAGGACGCCCGAGGTCTGAGTCGGAGTACACGCGGCCCCGCCGCATGTGTACTGCGCACCGGGATAGCCGCAGCCGGGGATCGCGCCGACCCACGTCGGGTTGCTGGGATTACAGGCCCCAGTCCGGATGTCGCGCGTGCAGGTCGCAGCTGGAGAGACCGCCGTGATCGTGGGCGTTCCGAGACCGTCGCAATCCCAGTCGTAGCTTGTGCCTACGCCCGTCGAATATCCCGTCGTGCTGACCATGATCGAGCCCGGATGTGCGGCGCCATGGAAGTCCCAGCAGTCCGCGCCCGCGAAGGGTGTATGTGTCCACAGGCCGTGAGGGAGGCTGACGGTGCCCGTCGTACAAGCGTTCGACGTCGGCATGGTGCACGAGTGCGTCGCAGCCGCGCCCGCGATCACGTAGTTGTCGCCATCGCAATCCGGGTACCAGGACGTGGTCGGGCTGGACGACGCGTCGGTGTCGTTGCAGTCGGTGTTGCTCGCGTTCGTGGGCACGGGCGACGTGATGTACTGGCCGCCGCTACACGTCGGCGGAGCGCCCAGCGTCTGACACGTCGTGAGCGCTGTGCTCGACGCGGAGAATCCATCGCGATCGCAGTCCACGTAGTACGTGAGCAGGAGCTCGGCATCCGGCGCCGCCGAGGTGCAGTCGTTGCGCAGACCATCGCAGATCTCCGGAGCGCCTGGATGGACGCTCGCGTGCGAGTCGTCGCAGTCGTCCGCGCTCGCGACGTATCCGCTCGGCATCGCGCAGACCTGGACGTGCGTCAGCGCCGTTCCATGTCCGTCGCCATCCGCGTCCAGGTACCAGGTCGGAATGATGTCGGCGACGCCGTCGCAGTCGTCGTCGATGCCGTTGCACACCTCCGGCGCGCCCGGGTGACGCGTCGGCGCGGCGTCGTCACAGTCGGTCGCGTTCGAGACGGTGCCGGCCGGCTGCGAGCAGCCGGAGATCGGCGAGGCCGCGCTGCCGTACCCGTCGTGATCGGCGTCGACGTACCAGGTGCCGAAGGCGCACGCGTCCGGCGCCACGTACGCGTCCGGGAACACGTACGCGTCCGGGGACAGGTACGCGTCGGGCTGTTCGACGAACGCGTCCGGCGGCGGAACGAAAGCGTCGACGCCCTCGACGTACGCATCGACACCGGGCACGCCGCTGTCGATCGCGATCATCGCCGCGTCGCTGCCGGCATCGGAGCCCGCGTCCGGTGAGACCGAGCCGTCGCCCATGGGCACGACGGTGCCAGCGTCGTTCGTCACGCACCGGCCTTCGGCAGAGAGCGTGAAACCATCCGGACAGACGAGCTGCGGCGGGGCACACGCGAGGACGGACAAAGAGCAGAGAACCAACCAGGAACGAGTGATATGGGTCGACATTGCGACCTCCCTTCGCACTCGTTCTCGGCACGTCTCCGCGCCCGTTGCGTGTCAGCCGATCGAAGACACGGATCAGCCGATCGAAGACACGGATCAGCCGATCGAA
>CAYSCF010000280.1:0-9323 GCA_964429305.1 uncultured Sandaracinaceae bacterium
CGAGGAACGGCGCGCTCGGATCGCGCTTGAACGCGAACTTCTGCATGTTCGCGCCCCGCGCCAGCGACCAGCCACCGAAGAAACAGATCGCAGCGACGACGAGCATGGCGACGCTCGGATGGGGATTCGGCAGGTCGCCGACGGCCCAGAGCCCGACCACGTAGAAGTACGGATAGAAGACGAGACAGCCCCACCCGAGCTTGAAGCCGACGCGCTCGGCGAAGAAGTCGTACGTGTAGAGGTGGACGCGCTCGAAGAACAGGTACTCGCAGAGGAAGAACGAGAAGAGCGCCGCATAGAGGAGCACGCCCGGGGACGGATCCTCGGGAAACGCGAGACGCTGGTGCATCGCGAACGAATAGAGGTTCAGCCCCAACATCGTCGCGCCCACGAGGTAGAGCCACATCTTCGCGTCGATAGGGCCGCCGAGCCACTGCGGGTTCTCGATGCGACCGAGGAAGAGATCGGCGGCGAGGCCCTTTCCGGTCGGCGGCGCGGGCAACACGATCGCGAGCGTGAAGACGAGCCCCAGAGCGCAGGCGCCCGCGAGGCCTTCCCAGCGCGTCGTCCAGAAGAAGTCCCACGCGAGCCAGCCGCGCGAGCACGCGAGCGCCCAGAGCCCGATCGTGAGCGCGTAGACGACGAGGCCGTTGAGCCGGTAGCGATACGGCCTCTGCGTGGACGGATCGATCACGTAGCCGTCCACGTGGCGCGCAGGCACCGCGAGATGCAGCACGGTGATGACCGCGTACACGAGCACGGGCGCGAAGAAGCCGATCACGTCAGCTCCTTCGTCGAGCGCGCCATGATCCCGATCGCCGCACGTCGGCTGAGCATGCGACCCAGCACGAAGCGCGCGATCTGGTTGGTCGCGCCGGGCACGACCGTGGGCCCGTGGCCGAGCGCATCGAGCGATGCTTCCGCGACGGCGCTCGCGTCGAGCGTGCCGGGCGCATCGCCCTGCGACGTCTTGGAATAGCCCGGCGTGCGGATCGCGCCCGCGCACGATGCGAGGACGTGCACGCCGCGCGGCCCTAGCTCGCTCCACAGACTCTCGGCGAGCACGGTCGTGAACGCTTTGGTCGCCGCGTAGGTAGCGATCCGAGGCGCGCCCTGGAAGCCCGCCAACGAAGACATCAGCACGATGCCGCCGCGGCCGCGCGCGACCATCGCGGGCGCGAGCGCACGCGTGACGACCAGCGGTCCGCGCACGTTCACGTCGACGATGCGGAGCAGATCGTCGATCGGTCGATCGAGCACCTCGCCGACCGGTGCGTACGCGGCGTTGTAGACCGCGAGACCGATCTCGCGACCCTGCGTGACCTCGGCCAACGCGCTCTCCAGATCGCTCCGCGCGAGATCGATCGCGGCCGTGACGACCTCGACGCCCCGCTCGCGCAGACGGACCGCGAGGGCATCGAGCTTGTCCTGGCGGCGTGCGAGCAGCACGAGGCTCAGGCCGCGCGCGGCGAGCGAGGTGGCGAACGCCTCGCCGAGCCCTTCGGAGGCGCCGGCGACGAGCGCGAACGGGCCGTATCGCGCCGAAAAAGGAGAGCTCATGCGCTCCTTCTACACCGATCGAGCCGTCGCGATCAGCGCCAAGCGAACGCGACGACGAGCACGACGAGCACGACGACCACGACGACGGCGAACGGGATCCACGAGCGCGAGGGCGGCGCCAGCACCAGCGGCGTGATCTTCGGATCCGATCGCTTTCGCAGGAGCGGCTCGAGCGCCGCGAAGTCGCCGCTCTTCTCGAGATCCTCGCGCGTCACGATCCGCGCGGCGTCGCTCGGCGGCGGGACGGACCAACCCGACGAAGTCGGCGCGCTCGCGGGCACGACGTCGCTCGTCGCGGGCGCGCGCTCCTGCGCGATCGTGCTCTGGCCGCTCGCGTACCGCGGCATCTCGACCTCGATCTCCGGAGACGACGCGACGACCTCGCTCGCGATGCGATCCCACACGCGCTGCATGCTCGCGGGCCCACCGAGCGCGAGCCACGCACCCCGTACGGCGACGCGCATCGCGCTCGCATCGCTGAAGCGCGCGTTGGCGTCCCGCTCGAGCGCGCGATCGACGAGCGATGCCATCGCAGGACGCAGCCCGGGCACGCGGCTCTGGATCGGCGGAACCGTCTCCGTGGCTGCGGCGACGAGCTCTTGGATGGGCGAGGCGGCGGCGTGCGGGGGCTCGCCCACCAACAGGGCGAACATCGTCGCGCCCACGGCCCAGAGATCGGTGCGGCCGTCCACGTCGTCCCAGCGTCCCTGCGCTTGCTCGGGCGACATGAACGCGGGCGTGCCGAGCGCGTAGCCCGCGTGCGTGAGCTTCTCTCCATCCTGCTCGCGCGCGCTCGCGACACCGAAGTCGAGGAGCTTCAGCTCGCCCGCCGTCGTGAGGAAGACGTTGTCGGGCTTGATGTCGCGATGGATGATGTGACGCGCGTGCGCCGCCTCGAGGACGTCGAGCACGCGATCCGCGATCGCGAGCACCTCTTGCGGTGGCAAGTACCCTCCGTTGCGCTTCGCGCGCTGCGCGACGGTCTCGCCCGCGAGCAGCTCCATCGCGATCGCGACCGTGCCGTCCGGCAGATCGGCGAGCGCGAGAATGCGCGGCACGCCCTCGTGCACGAACGTCTGACAGAGCTTGCCCTCGCGGACGAAGCGCGCGCGCACCGTCGGCTCTTCCAGCAGCTCGTGGCGCATGATCTTGATCGCGACCGGCGACCCCTGCGCATCGGTGCCTCGATACACGTAGGCCATCCCGCCGCTGGCGATCAGCTTCTCGAGCGTGAAGCCGCCAGGGATCGACTGTCCTTCGCGTGGGAGCGAGTGGACGGGGTCGTTCACCCCGCGAGGTTACATCGTGCGACGCGCGAACAGCCCGTAGATACAGGTCTGTCACGTATGTCACGACGACGTGACAGCTGTGTGGCTACGAGCGTGGGGCCTTGTGCGCGATCGGGCGTGGTGCGGGAATGGCCTCACGCATGGCGGCCGAGACGAAACCGCTGATGGCCTCGGGGCTGACCGTCAGCACCGAGACGAAGATCGAAGCGCTCGCGCCCGTCGCCGTCGAGCGCTTCGACGAGTACGCGATCGTGGGAAAGCTCGGCGTCGGCGGCATGGCGGAGGTCTTCCTCGCGCTCTCGAGCGGTCCCAGCGGGTTCAAGAAGCTGCTCGTCGTCAAGCGCATGCACGCGCACCTCGGCGACGACCCGAACATCGTGAAGATGTTCCTCGACGAAGCGCGCCTCGCAGCACGCCTCAGCCACGCGCACGTCGTCCAGACGTACAAGGTCGGCACCGTCGCCGGGCGCCCCTTCCTCGCGATGGAGTACCTCGACGGGCAAGCGGCCAATCGGCTGTTGAAGAGGTGCGTCGATCGCGGGCGGAACCTTCCTCCCGCGCTCGCGGCACGCGTCATCGCGGACGTCCTCGACGGGCTCGACTACGCGCACACCGTCAGCGACTACGACGGGACGCCGCTCGACATCGTCCATCGCGACATCTCTCCGCACAACGTGTTCGTCGGGTACGACGGAACGGTGAAGGTGCTCGACTTCGGCATCGCGAAGGCGGCGACTCACGAGTCGAACACGCGCACCGGCACGATCAAGGGCAAGTTCGCCTACATCGCGCCCGAGCAAGCGCGCGGCGAGGTGATCGACGGGCGCGCCGACGTCTGGAGCGCGGGCGTCTCGATGTGGGAGCTCCTCACCGGAAAGCGGCTCTTCCGTCGCGCGACGGACGTCGCCGTGTTGCAAGCGACGCTCAGTGATCCGATCCCGATGGCGAGCACGACCGAGCCAAGCGTCCCGCTCGAGCTCGCGAAGATCTGCGATCGTGCGCTCCAGCGCGACGTGGAGCTGCGCTGGCCGAGCGCGCGCGCGATGCGCGATGCGATCGAGGAATGGCTCGGGACGCGAGGCCGCGAAGGCTCGCGCGGCGCGCTCGCGGAGCTGATGAAGGACCTCTTCACCGAGGATCTCGCGGAGCAGCGTGCGCAGATCAAGGCCTGCGTCGAGCGCGTCGAAGCAGGCACCGGGAACTTCGCGACGCTCTCACAGGTCATGGCGTTGCCGGGCGGCGACGAGGCCGACGTCTCCACGCGCGTCGCCAAGCGCGGGAGCGTGCCCCGGCCGCTGCCGACGCTCGGCTCGCAGAGCCAGTCCGGCGTCTCGTCGATTCCGCAGCCCGAGGGCGCGGCGCCCAGAAGGCGCGCGTGGCTGCTCGTGGGGCTCGCAGGGCTCTTCTTCGCGGTGATGATCGGGGTCGCCGTCTGGCCGCGAACCCTCGCGACGCCGACCCCGATCCCGCCGCCGACGAGCGTCGTCGCTCCGCCGCCGTCGTCGGTCGTCGAGCTCGCGCCGCCGACGAGCGTGATCGTCGACGTTCCACCGACGACCGTCGCCGAAGCGCCGCCGACGAGCGTCGCCGCCCCGCCGGAGCACGAGCACACGCACCACGCGCGCCCGGCCGCGCCGCCGCCCGTGACGCACACCGAGACCGCGGTCGCACCGCCCGTCGCACCACCACCGCCGACCGCCGAGGCAACTGGACACCTCGTGCTCGATGCGACGCCGTACGCCATCGTCTCGCTGGAAGGACGACGCCTGGGCATCACTCCGATCGACGTCGATCTCCCGGCAGGCGCGCACGTGCTGACGCTCCGCAACCCCGAGCAAGGTCTCGAGACGACGTACCGCGTCACGATCCACGCAGGCGAGACGCTGCGACGCACGGTGGCCCTCGAATGACGCGTCCTCTCTGGCTCGCTCTCGCCTTCCTTTCCATCGCCGCGCCCGCTTCGGCGCAGAGCCTCGAGGAGGCCCAGCAGCAGCTCGACAGCGGACACGCCGCGGCCGCCGCCGAGATGGCGACCACGCTCGTCGACCAAGGCACGCGCGTCGGGACGGACCTCGCGCCTCTCTACCGCCTCATCGGCCTCGCGTCGGCGACCGCAGGCAACGAGGACGCGGCGCGCGAGGCGTTCACGCGTTGGCTCGCGCTGGAGCCCGAAGGCCGTCTCGATCGCTCGCTGCCCGACGAGGTGCGCAGCCCGTTCCTCGAAGCGCGCGGATTCTGGGCCTCGTCCGGCCAACGCCTCGGCGCCCAAGCGACGCTCCGTGCGGACGCGAGCGGCCTCGACGTGACCATCGGCGATCCGGCCTCGATGGTCGCGCGCGTGCGCGTGCGCGTGCGCCCCGCGGGCGGCGCGTGGTCCGACGTCATGCGCTCACCGGCGCCTTCGCTCGCGGTCGACGTGCCGGGACTGACCGCCGCGCGCACGCTCGACTATTCGATCACGTTCCTCGACGCGTCGGGCAACCGCATCTGGCACGACGGGAGCGACGAGGCGCCGCTGCACGCGGGCGAGTCGACCCACGCGACGACGACGGCGGTCGCCACGACGACGACGCCGACCGAGACGCCCGTCGCCGCAGCAGATCCCACGGGCTTCGTCGTCGGTGCCGTCGTGGCAGGCGTGATCGCCGCCGGCGCGGTGGTCGCGGCTGCCGTCTTCCACGCCGACCGCGAGCGGCTCGCCGGCATCTACAACGGCGACGGCACCGGATGCACCGGCAGCGGGACGACGCGTGGTGACGTGTGCGCTCCGCAGCGCAGCGCGATCGGCACCGACGAGGTCGTGGCCAGCGTGCTCTACGGTGTCGCCGGCGCCGCGGCGGTCACCGCCATCCTGCTCGCGGTGATGGTGCCCTCGTCTCCGAGCGCCGATCGCGCGGCATTTTCGTGCGGTGCGGGCCCGGGTCAGATCGGTCTCGCGTGCGGAGGAAGCTTCTGATGGCGCGCGGCCTCTCGCTCGCCATCGCGATCGCGCTCGTCGGATGCACGACGCTCGCTCCCGCGAGCGATCCGATTCATCGCGCCAGCGACGCTGGCGTCGACTCGACCGTGGACGCCGGCGGTGACTGCATCGACCCGACCGGTTTCCAGGGCGCAGGCTGTTATCGCTGCACGCCGACGACGCGCGATCAGCTGCTCACTGCGTGCACCTCCGCGGCGATCGAGCCCTTCGACGAGTCGGCACGTCTGCCCGCGTTGCCCGACGGCGGCGTCACGCTGCCCACGCCGATCGATGGCGGCGTGGACGCCGCCGTGCCGATGGACGCCGGCCCGAGCATGGACGGTGGCGTCGCGACCGATGCCGGCCCCGGTGTCACTGCGTGCAGCTCGCTGCCCGGCGTCGTGTACGCAACCGGCTCGACGGCGGTGCAGCTCTTCCTCGGTCAGATCGCGCAGGCGCTCGAGAACGACGCATCGCCGATCACCATCGTCTACGCGTCGAGCGGCTCGTGCACCGGCGTCTCTTCCATGGTCACGCCCGCCTCGAACCGACTGAGCGGGACCGCCGTGTACTGGAACCCGAACCCCGGCGTCGATCCGACGAGCGCCGGTGCGCAGCTGCCGTGCGCGCTCCCGGCCGGCGGCGTGATGGCCGACCTCGGCTTCTCCGACGTGTTCGCATCCACCTGTCAGTCGCTGCCGAGCGGGCTCGAGTCGCTCGGCCTCCGCGACTTCACGGGCCCGATCCAGGTGATGAACTTCGCGGTACCGATCGACTCGGGACAGCGCGCGATCAGCGCCGAAGCGGCCTATCTCGTGTACGGATTCGCGGGCAGCACGTATCCGGTCACGCCGTGGACCGATCCGACGCACATCCTCCAGCGCAGTCCCAGCTCCGGGACGCAGGCGCTCATCGCAGCGAGCATCGGCCTGCCACGCGATCGATGGCTCGGCGTGCCGAACGCGAGCAGCAGCACCGTGCGCGACGCGATCCTCGCGGCCGCCACGACCGGCGGAACGACCGCCGACTCGACGATCGGCATCCTTTCCTCCGACATCCTCGATCCGTTGCGCGCCAACATCCGCGGTCTCGCGTACCGGCACTACGGTCAGCCCGTCGCCTTCTATCCGGACTCGGCCGGCGACACGACCTCGCGCGACAAGCGCAACGTGCGCGACGGCCACTATCCGATGTTCGGCCCGCTCCACATGATCGCGCGCATCGACGCGACGACGCGCATCCCGCTGAACGCCGACGTCGCGCGGATCGTGAACGTCGTCAACGGTGTGGAGGTCCTCAGTGGGGTCAACATCGTCGACATCTACGCGCAGCGCAGTCTGATCCCGCAGTGCGCGATGCGCGTCTCGCGCACTGCCGACGGTGGCGACATCACGCCGTTCACGCCGGACACGCCGTGTGGCTGCTACTACGAGTCGCTCGCGACGCACGTCGGCACGCCGAGCGGATGCACCACGTGCGCCCGCGTCGACGACTGCGCGACCGGCCAGACGTGCGTGACCTTCCCGACGCAGACGCGCGGGTTCTGCGAATAGTCAGTCGCGCGGCCGAATCGGCCGACGGCTCTCGACGGGCCATGGGTCGTGCTCTCGATTGAGCTCGCGCACGAACGCTTCGGGCTCGTGTGCGCCGGGACGATCGAGCGCGGCCATCTCGATCGAGGCCACCGCCCACCGCGGTCGACGCACCGAGAGCGCAGCTTCGGTTCCGGGCGTCCACGGCCAGCGATCCGCGAGCCAGAGCTTCGTGCCCGGCGGCGAAGGCTCGCGCGACGCGATCAGCTCGGCGAGACGATGCTTCGGCACCGCGCCTCGCGCCGCCGTTCTCAGATCCTGCGGCGGACGGCCGCGCTTGGAGGGCACGTCACGATCGTGCCGCGCTCCGTGGGGTCCGCCGCGTGACGTTTCGGCGACGTGCATCGGCGGAGACCCCGGCCGCACCGACTGCATGATGGGTGGCTCGGGAAGGTTCTCGACCTAAACCTGCCTCATGGTCTGGATCCCGAATCAGAAGGACTCGCCGTTCGCGCGCTTGGGCGGCGAGCCCGCCGTGCGCGCACTGGTCGAGTCGTTCTACGACGCGATGGACGAGCACGAGCCCGTGCTCGCCAAGCTGCACGCGGTGGACGAGAACGGAAAGGTGAGCCGCAAGGCGCGCGACGCGTTCGGCTCCTTCTTGGTGGAGTGGCTCGGCGGCCCGCAGATCTACTCGCCCGTCCACGGACACCCTCGCCTGCGGATGCGTCACGCGAAGGTCCCCGCCGACACCGCGATGCGCGATGCGTGGCTCCGCGCGATGACGCGCGCGATGGACGCCCACGTGACGGATCCCGAGCTGCGCTCGTTCCTCGACGTACGCTTCGCCGAGGTCGCCGACTTCCTGCGCAACACACCTGGCTGAGGCGTTCGCGTGTACGCTGGCGCGCATGAGGCTCGGTCTCGGCGCCCTGTTCCTCGCGGCGATCGCGATCTCGGCGTGCAGCCTCGACGACTCGCCTTCGCGCGCCGGAATGCCGAGCGGCAGCGTGTCCGTCCTGCGTCCGGGCACGGGAGACGACCTCGACGACGGCGGAACGCTCTTGCCCATCGACGCGTCCGGCCCACCTTCGGTGCACTTCGCGTCTCCCACGGACCACGCGTCGTTCGCGCGCAACACGGTCGAAGCGTCCGAGTGGGTCGCGCGCGTCGCGTTCCGCGTCGTGTCGGGCGGCGTGGCGCGCGTCGAGCTCGAGGCCGCGGGCGTCACGATCGGAGACGTCGACGCCACGGGCTCGCTCTCGTACGCGTTCCATGGCGACGGCCCGATCGTCGTCGACGCTATCGGCCGCGATCCCGCGGGTCTCGAGCTCGCGCGCGACACGATCACGATCACCATCACGCCGCCGATCGACATGGGCTGTCACGCGATGCTCGATGCGCTCGGCCTCGACTGGGCGGTCGCCGCGCCCGAGGAAGGAGTCGCCGACCCCGTGCGCGTCCAGCCGCACATCGGCGGCGTCACGTACCGCTACGAGACGAGCAGCACGCCCGAGGCGATGCTGATGGACTGTCAGCTCGCGCCGCGCCTCGTGCAGCTCTCGCAGCTCGTCTCGACGTACGGCGTCGTGGAGATCGAGCACATCGGCATCTACAACTACCGCTGCATCGGCGGCGGCAATCCCGACACCGACGGCTGCACGCCGAGCCTGCATGCGCGCGCGATGGCGATCGATCTCCACGCGTTCCACCTCGCCGACGGAACCGTCTACGACGTCACGACCGACTTCGTGATCACGATGCGCCACGACACGTGCCCGATCCCGTCGTCGTCGAGCGCCGATCGCGTGCTCAAGGAGAGCGCGTGCGATCTGGTGCAGCGGCGCATCTTCCAGATCGTGCTGACGCCGAACTACAACTCGGACCATCGCGATCACTTCCACTGCGATCTCACCGAGGGCTCGATGTACCTCGGCGCGGGCGCGTGGGCCGCCGCCGTCGGGTCCGTGCCGGTGGCCGCCT
>CAYSCF010000281.1:0-9286 GCA_964429305.1 uncultured Sandaracinaceae bacterium
ACGTGTTCACGCGGATGCCGAACCAGGCCACGCCGAGCGCGCCCGCGATGCCGACGCACGCGAAGAGCAGGATGACGACGACCTTCATGATCCGCTCGTCCATCGGCAGGTCCGCGAAAGCGAACGCGCCGTAGTAGACGGCCATGACGGCGCCGATGAAGAGGAAGAGCTGGCCGATGAAGCGGATCTGCGTGACGAGGTACGTCTTGCAGGTCTCGTAGATCAGCTCGCTGACGTCGAGCATCGACTTGTGCGCCGGCAGGTTCTCGAGGTCGCGGTACATCCAGTACGCGAACCCGAGGCCGGCAGCGCAGACCACGAGGCCGGTGAGCAAGAGGTGCTGGGCGTTGAAGCCAGCGATCTCCGTGCTCTCGAAGGCCGGAAGAACGAGGTTGGCCTCGCCACCGGCGTGGTGCTCTTGAGCGAACGCGACCCCAGCGACGAACGTCGCCGAGAGCGCTGCGAGAAGACCGGACACCTTGTCCAGTGCTCGCGAGAACGAGGATCGAACCGTGTTGTGCGACATAACCTCTCCCGAGAGGACGTACCAAGGGCAGCCCTGGCCGGCGTCCGCATCGCGTACCGAGTACGTGACGAAGGCGCGCGCTTCTGTGACTGCCGCCCGTGGCGGGCCGGCCGCACTGGCCAGCCCCTTCGAGGCGGCGGCCTCTTACCACGAGGTAGGGTGGTGTCCACCATCGCTTGGCGAAGCGCGTTTCCGCTTCCAAGATGGGCCCGTGGGCCGCTCGCTGCCGATGGTGGAGTCACGGCGGGCGCGCCCAACGGCCGTTCCGGCGCTACCTGGCGATTTCGTTCCAGATGCGCCGCTCCGTGACGGGCGGGGTCGCCTCTATTCTTACGTGCGGCTGAGCCTCACCGACCGCTGCGACATGGCGTGCATCTACTGCATGCCGGCGGGTGGCGAGGCCGAGCACGGCGAGCGACGCGAGCTGCTGAGCGACGACGAGATCACGCGGCTCGTGGTCGTGTTGTCCCTCGCGGGTGTGCGGCGCGTCCGCCTCACAGGTGGCGAGCCCTTGATCCGCCGCGGCGTGCCGTCGCTCGTCGCACGCATGCGCGAGGCCGGCGCCGCCGAGGTCGTGCTCACGACGAACGCGTCGCTGCTCGCGCGCCACGCCGATGCGCTGGCGAAAGCAGGCCTCTCGACCGTCAACGTCTCGATCGACTCGCTCGACGCCGACCGGTTCCGGGCGATCACGCGGGGCGGGGATCTCTCTGCCGTGATCGACGGCATCGATCGCGCGCGCGAAGTGGGCCTGCGTGTGAAGACGAACACCGTCGTGCTCGGCGGCGTCAACGACGACGAGCTCGGAGCCATCGCCGACTGGGCCTGGGCGAGAGACATCACGCCGCGCTTCATCGAGCTGATGCCGCTCGGCGAAGGCGCGAGCCTGCCGAAGGAGCGCTTCGTCGATGCCTCGCGCATGCGCACGCTGCTCGGCATGTCCGACGACCACGGCGAGCCCGACGTCGGAGCCGGACCGGCTCGCTACGCGATCGGCCGCGGCGGCCGCGTCGGCTTCATCACCGCAGTGAGCGACGAGTTCTGCGGCACGTGCAACCGCATCCGCATCACCTCGCACGGCGAGCTGCGCGCATGCCTCGCCGATCGCGCTGCCGTCTCCTTGCGCGACGCGATGCGCAGCAGCGCGAGCGACGCCGATCTCGCGTGGTCGATCGCGTGGGCGCTCGGCGCGAAGTCGGAGGGCCACGCGTTCACGAGCGCGCACGAGCGCGAGCACGAGCGCGTGGGCATGAGCCTGATCGGCGGCTGATCCGGCCAGCGGACCGCGTCCGGCGACCGCTCGCGCCGCTTAACTTGCCGAGCCTCTCGAATCGTGGTCCCACTCCCTCATGACGAGCCTCGCGGACGTGTTGACCTCGGAAGACAAGCGCAAGCAGGTGGTGGACGACTGTGTGGTCGTCCTCGATCAAGAGGTCCACGACAAGGGCGGCTTGTCCGGCATCGCGATCAAGGGCGCGTTCAAGACGATCCAGGGCATCTCGCCCGGGTTCGTGCGCAACGTCGTCAACGATCTGCTGCCCGAGTTCGCGAAGGCGGCCGATCCGGTCTTCCAAGAGGCCAAAGAGAAGAACATCCCCGTCTCGCGTCACTTCGAGACCGAGGGCGCGCGCGTGGCCGATGCCCTGCTCGCGATCACCGATCGCCGCGCGCAACGGACCAAGTACGGCTCGGCCAAGAAGCTCTACGAGACGCTCCGGGGCACCGCGAAGAAGCACGTGGAAGCCGCCATGCCGCGCGTCGGCAAGCTCGTCGAGAAGTACGCGACCTGAGAGACGCTTGACGCGCGTGCGCGGCGGCCGGACGCTCGCCGGTCTCGTGCGCACTCGCTTCGCTTTCGGAATCGCCCTCGTCCTCGGCTGCGGGGCGCGTACCGGCATTCCCGAGCCGGTCGTCCACGACGCGGCGAGCGTCGATGCGAGCGTCCACGACGCGGCGCCGCCGATCGATGCCTTCCGCTTCGACACCGGCTTCGACTCACCGCCGCCGTGCGTCGTCGACTCCGACTGCGACGACGCGGTTCCATGCACGCGCGACACCTGCGGACGCGAAGGCTGCATGCACGCGACCGACGACTCGCTCTGCGACGACGGCATGTTCTGCAACGGCGTGGAGACGTGCTCGCTCGGCGGCTGCGTGCCCGGCGCCACGCAGTGCATCGACGCGGTCGACTGCACCGACGACAGCTGCATCGAGGCGACCGACTCGTGCGTGCACACGCCGGACGATGCGCGCTGCCCGCTCAGCAACACGTGCGACGTGCTCCTCGGCTGCGAGCCGCGCCTGCTCGCGCAGGATCCGACGTCGATCTACAACATCGCGCTGCCGAGCGGGATGGTCTCGCTGATCACGCGGACCGACACGCCGCTCACCGACATCGCGCTCGCGGAGGACGGGACGTTCTACGGCTCGACGGCGGGGCGCGGTCTGCGGCGGCTCGATCCACGCACCGGAGCCACGACGCTCGTCGCGCCGGTCGCGGGCCGCTTCTACGGTCTCGAGGCCGACCCGGCGTCCAGCGCGCTCTTCGGCGCCAGCGACGATCGCATCATGCGCTTCGATCTCGTGACGGGCGCGCTCACGCAGGTGGGTCTGCTTCCGGCCGGTGAGATCGTGAGCGGGGACCTCGCCTTCATCGGTGGGCGCCTGCTCATCACCGCGACGCGCGACTTCCGCGTGGCAGACGACGACCTGTTCTGGGTCGATCTCGCCTCGAGCGGCACGCCCCATCTGATCGGCAGCACGGGGCATCCGTGCATCTTCGGGATGGCCGTCTACCGCGACACGCTCTACGGGCTCACGTGCGACGGGCTCGTGCTGCAGATCGACCCGACGACGGCGGCGAGCACGATCATGTCGCGCACGATGATCGAGTTCGACGGCGGCGCCGCGCGCTGAGCGCCCTCGCCCCACCCGGCCGAACGGCGCAGTGCCGCAACGGTGGCGCTCGAGTGACCGAAAGTCTCGGGCGCTTGCCGCTGCAGGCGCGACACCGCAATCTCAGCCGCTTGTTGGAGGCCCTGATGCTTCGTCGTCGTATCGCGCTCTCGTTCACGCTTGGAATCGCCACCGCGCTCACTGGTTGCCCGGGCAGCGAGCCTCCGCCGCCAGGCACCGACGGAGGGCCGATCGTCGATGCGCACGTCGACACCGGGCCGCCGCGCGACGCCGGACCGACGCCCGACTCCGGCATGATGATGATGAGCACCGTGACGATCTGTCCGGGCGACTCGCTGCCCGCCCTTCCCTCGGGCATCTGCGAAGTGTCCGGAACGGGCGCGGGCCTCTTGATCCAAGGCGACGTCCTCGCGCCCGGCCAGGTCTTCCGCGGCGGTCAGGTCTTCGTCGACGCGACGGGGACGATCGCGTGCGTGGGCTGCGACTGCACCGCGACGCCCGGCGCCTCCACGGCGACGCAGGTCACCTGCCCCAACGGCGTCGTCTCGCCAGGCCTCATCAACGCGCACGAGCACATCACCTATCAGGGCACGCCGCGCGCGCAGACGGCCGAGCGCTACGAGCACCGCAGCGACTGGCGTCAGCCGACGGCGGGCCACACGCATCCGCCGGGACCGCGCGCGCCCAACGCCGCCGCGAACGTGCCGTGGGCCGAGCTGCGCATGGTCATGGGCGGCGCGACCAGCATCAACGCCGACATCTCGGCGCTCCCTGCGACGGGCGCGGGCTTCCTGCGTGACCTCGACAACGCGGCGGACGAAGAAGGCCTCGGCCATCCGGCGTCGCACTACGACACCTTCCCGCTGGGCGACTCGACCTCGTATCTCCAGCTGACGAGCGGCTGCGCGTACGACTCGGGCCGCGAGACCGCGGCGCAGATCGCGGGCTTCTCGGCGTACACGCCGCACATCGCCGAGGGCATCGCCACCTCGGCACGCAACGAGTTCCTCTGTCAGTCCACCGGCACGTACGATCTCATCCAGCCGCAGACCGCGATGATCCACGGCGTGGCCCTCTTGCCCGTCGACATCCAGCTCGTCGCCACGGCGGGCTCGACGCTCGTCTGGTCGCCGCGCTCGAACGTCTCTCTCTACGGCGATACGGCGCGCGTCACCGAGTACGACCGCATGGGCGTGCCGATCGCGATGGGCACCGACTGGATCTACAGCGGCTCGATGAACATGCTCCGCGAGCTGCAGTGCGCGGACGAGCTCAACAGCACGTACTTCGATCACTACTTCAGTGACGAATCGCTCTGGCGCATGGCCACGGTGAACGGCGCGGTCGCGCTCGGCGTCGACGACGTCCTCGGGACGATCACGGTCGGTCAGGTCGCCGATCTCGCGATCTTCGACGCGACGATGCACGTCGATCACCGCGCGGTCATCGACGCGGGCCCGGCTGACGTGGCGCTCGTGCTGCGCGGCGGCGTTCCGCTCTACGGCGAGGACGCGGTCGTCGCGGGCATCTCGACGGGCGGCACCAGCTGCGATCTGCTCCCGCCGGTCTGCGGTCAGATGCGCCGTGCGTGCGTCATGCGCGAGATCGGCATGACGTTCGACGCGCTCGCGGCCGCGAACTCGACGATGTACCCGCTCTACGACTGCACGGGCATGCCGCACAACGAGCCGACGTGCCGCCCCGAGCGCGACGGCACGATGCCGGCCGCGATGGTCAACGGCTCGACCGTGTACTCCGGCATGACGAGCGCGACGGACGCCGACGGCGATGGCATCGCGGACGCGATGGACCTCTGCCCGCACGTGTTCGACCCGATCCGTCCGATGGACAACGGCATGCAGCCGGACGCGGACATGGATGGCCTCGGTGACGCGTGCGACCCATGCCCGCTCACTGCGGGCACGACGACGTGCGGCACGGTCAACCCGAACGATCGCGACAACGACACGATCCCCGACAGCACCGACAACTGTCCGATGAACGCGAACACGGACCAGCACGACAGCGACGGCGACGGCCACGGCGACGTCTGCGATCCGTGCCCGATGGCGCCGAACCCGGGGACCGCGCTCTGCCCGGCTTCGATCTACTCGGTGCAGAACGGCATGACGATGGTCGGCGCGCAGGTGCGCCTGCACGGCGTCGTGACCGCGGTCGGCACCGTCGGTTTCTTCATCCAGGTCGAGACGACCGATGCCGGCTACGCCGGCCCCGACAACTCGGGCGTCTACGTCTACACCGCGACCGCGCCGACCGTGGCAGCGGGCGCGACCGTCACCGTCGACGGCACGGTGTCCAACTTCAACTCGGAGATCCAGATCACGATGCCGACGGTCGCGATGGTCGGCACGGGCACCATCCCGGCCCCCGTGACCGCCACGGCCGCCGAGATCACGACGGGAGGCACGCGCGCACGGGCGCTCGAGGGCGTGCTCGTGCAGGTGACGAACGTGAGCGTGACGGACATCGCCCCCGCACCCGGCACCGGCGACACGCCGCCGACGAACGAGTTCGCCGTAGACGCGATGCTGCGCGTGGACGACCTCCTCTACCGCGTCACGCCTACGCCGACGCTCAGTCAGAACTTCGCGTCGATCACGGGCGTGCTCGCGTTCCGCAACGCGAACAGCAAGCTCGAGCCGCGCAGCGCCGCCGACATCGTGCTGGGCACCCCAGCGCTCGTCGGCTTCGGCCCTGCTCTCTCCTACGTGGGTGTTGGGATGAGCAGCGTCGCGACGACGCCGACGCCGTTGACGGTGCAGCTCACGAACGCGCCGACGGCGCCGCTGGTCGTGATGATCACGAGCAGCGATCCCGCGTCGTTGACCGTGGTCGGTGGCGGCGTGACGATCGCAGCCGGAACGACGAGCGCGCCGGTGCTCGTGAACGGTCTCGCGCAGGCGACCGACGTCACGCTCACGGCGACGCTCGGCACGACGTCGCTTCCAGCGCACGTGCGCGTGCTGGGCGCAGCCGAGGTCCCGACGAGCTTCACGCTCACGCCCAATGCCGCGACGATCTCCACGGGCGGCACGCAGATGTTCACCGTCACGCTCGATCTGCCGGCGCCCGCAGGCGGCACGACGATCACGCTCAGCCAGAACGCGGGCGGAACCCTGCCGGCGACGGTCGTCGTTCCCGCTGGGCAGCTCAGCGCGAGCTTCGTCTTCACGGCGGGCACGAGCGCGGCGACGGGCACGCTGACCGCGAGCGGTCTCGGCATGCAGACGGCCGCGCTCACGATCATCTCGGGCCCGCCGCCGCACCTCGTCATCAACGAGGTCGACTACGACCAGCCCTCTCCTCCGACGTCGGACTCGATGGAGTTCGTCGAGATCTACAACTCGTCGAGCGCGCCGCTCTCGCTCGCCGGCCTGCAGCTCGTGCTGATCAACGGCGGCGTCGCGAGCCCGACGGCGTACACCACGGTCGATCTCTCGGTCGCGGTCGACGTCCCGGCGCACGGCTATCTCGTCGTCGGTTCGCAGGCCTTGCTCGACACGATCACCGCCGATCGCGAGATCCGTCTGATGCCGGACACGAACGCGATCCAGAACGGCCCGACGGACGGTCTGGCGATCTACGACAGCTTGCATGCGACGCTCGTCGATGCCTTCAGCTACGAGGGCCCGGTCAACATGTGCACGATCTCGGCGCACACGTTCTCGCTCGTGGAAGGCACCGTGCTCCCGGCCACCACGGCCGACTCGGGCGCGGGCTCACTCGTGCGCCTGCCGAACGGCACCGACACGAACAACGCGGCCACCGACTGGGCGCTGGCCGCCACGTCGACGCCTGGCGCAACGAACTGATCTAGCTCTCGACGAGCGTGCGCAGCCGCGTCGGCGACGACGTGGCGCGCACGCCGTACCAGAAGAGATCCTTTCCATCGACGAAGAGCACGCGGATCGGCCCTGGGCTCGCGCGACGGATCTCGTCCGCGTGCGCGTCGGTGAAGCGGAATGGCTCGTCGGGTAGCAGGACGACCTCGGGCCCGCGCGCCATCGCTTCCTCGAGACGCAGCCGCGGATAGCGTGTGTCGCGCTCGGGATCGACGGGCTTCGCCGCTGCATCCCCGAGGTCGGCGGCGAGGGGATACCGACGCGGCCGCTCGGCCATCACGTTCTCGAGGCCCGCGTGGGCCAGCACGTCCGAGGCGAACGTCCGCCCATCGAAGCTCATCCAGGGATCGTTCCAGATCGGCACCCACACGCGCGTCACGCGCGGTGGAATCTTCGTGCGAGCGGTGGCGAGCTCTTCGCGTGCCGCGCGCACGACGTCGTTCTCCGGATCGAGCCCGACGAGCGCGCTCAGCGACGCGAGATAGTCGACCGACTGGCCGAGCGTGCGCGGAAAGCTCACGTGCACGCGTAGCCCGCTGGCGATCAGCCGCTCGACGTCGCGGCGCGATCCTTCCTCCTGGTTGGCCAGCACGAGATCCGGCGCGAGCGAGCGCACCGCGTCGATGTCGACGTTCTTGGTGCCGCCGACGACCGGCACCGTCTCGATCTGCCCCACGGGCTCGATGCAGTACGACGTCCGGCCGACCAAGCGATCCATCCCCGCTACGAGCGCCACGGATTCCGTCTCGCTGGGAACGAGCGATACGACGCGTCTCGCCTCGATCCCGATCGGGACCGTCCGGCCGAGCGCGTCGATCACCGTGTTACGGCGCTGGCTTCGCACGGTGTGTGATATCATGCGCTCGATCCGGGCCGCGATGTTGGGCGCGGGCACGGAGCTGCTGATCGAGGATGGCCACGGACGTGAAGCAGTTGAAGGCGGAGCTGGGCTCGGCTGGGATCGAGATCTACCGGACGAAGAAAACGGAGATCCACATCGCAGAGCGAATCCGTCTGCACATCATGGACTCCGGCGTGCGGCTCCAGCTGCTCGACACGGGCGCTGGCGAAGAGAGCCCCGGCAGCTCCCCGACGGGCGAGGGATTGCGCATCGTCTTCACCGCGCGCTCGCAGCGCTCCGACTTTCCGGACGCGGCCGCGGACGTGCTCTTCGACAAGGTGCGGGCCGCCGTCGGTCCCGACGCCACGGCGCGAGGCTTTGCCGAGTCGGCTTCGGGCAGCGTCGAGGTCAAGGACCCAATGGACGCCGCCAAGGTGCTCGACGTCTGGCACGAGGTCACCTACCAGAAGGACGCGCCGGACACGAACACGGCGCTCGACGAGATCCGCTGGGCGCTCAACCTCGAGCGCTACATCCAGCGCTGAGTTCAGGGCCGCTGAGCGTCAGGGGCAGCTGACGGGCGACGTGTCGACGACGAGGTCGTCGATCCACACCTCGAGCGGTGCGTCCATCGGATGGAAGCTCCACGCGCCGACGAACAACGCGGCGACCTCGGGGCCGTACCAAGGCGAGGTGCCGGACACCGGCGCCACGCAGCCCTGCCCCGTCTGATCGACCATCTCGATCTGCGTTCCGTCGACCGACATCACGAGGTGGCGCGCGACGCTGTCCATCTCGAACGACACGCACGACCAGTGACCGACCGGCATGTTGGTCATGCTCTGCGCCCAACAGTCCTGGTAGTCGGCGGCGCCGCCGAGACCGTCCACGAAGCTGAACGTGTTCACGCCCGAACGAGGAAGCGAGCTCATGATGTACGACGCCGCGCGACCCGCCGCCGGCGACGTGTGATCGGCCGGCCCCTCGATGCCGAAGAACGTCCAGTGGATGCTCGTTCCGCTCGGTTGCACGAACATGTTCAAGCGCCCGTACACGTGCGTGGGATGCGCCGCGACGAGCGGCACCGCGTCGCGCGCGTAGAGCCTTCCGCCCGCGGTCGCGCCCGTGTCGATGCTGACG
>CAYSCF010000282.1:0-9275 GCA_964429305.1 uncultured Sandaracinaceae bacterium
ACGAGCGCGCCCACGATCTCCTTCTTGAGCGGCAGCCCCGCATGATCGTTGCCGACGACGATGCTGGCCGGGCTCATCACATCGGGTTCGTTGCCCATGCTGCGACGTTCGTTCAGGCGCGCGTGAACACGAGCGTGACGTTCGTGCCGCCGAAGCCGAAGGCGTTGCTGATCGCGACGTCGATCTTCCGCGGGCGCGCCTCGTGGGCGCACATCTCGAGGTCCTTCGCGTCGTCGTCCGGATCGTCGAGGTTGATCGTCGGCGCGATGACGCCGTCGCGGATCGAGAGGGCCGTGATCGCCGCTTCGAGGCCGCCCGCGGCACCGAGCAAGTGCCCCGTCATGCTCTTGGTGGCACTGATCCAGAGCCCCTTTGGATTCTTCTTGCCGAGCGCGTGCTCGCCGAACACGCCGCGCATCGCCAGCTGCTCCTGGCGATCGCCGATCGGCGTCGAGGTCGCGTGCGCATTGACGTAGTCGACGCGCTCGATGTCGATCTTGCCGTCGCGCAGAGATTGCTTCATCGCACGTTGAGCGCCCTCGCCTTCCGGCGCCGGCTGCGTGAGGTGATAGGCGTCGCTCGTCGCGCCGTACCCGACGATCTCGCAGAGGATGTTCGCTCCGCGCTTCATCGCGATCTCGCGCTCCTCGAGCACGATGACGCCCGAGCCCTCCGAGCACACGAAGCCGTCGCGGCCCTTGTCGAACGGGCGCGAAGCCTTCTCGGGCGACTCGTTGTTCTCCGAGAGCGCGCGCATCGCGTTGAAGCCACCGACGCCGAGCGGCGTGATCGTCGCCTCGGCGCCGCCCGCGACCGCGTAGTCGAGATCGCCGCGCTGGATCCAGCGGAACGCTTCGCCGATCGCATGCGCGCCGCTGCTGCATGCCGACGTCGTCGTGTAGTTCGGGCCCTTGAAGCCGAACCGCATCGAGACCTGTCCCGGCGCGAGATTCGCGATCGACGCGGGGATGAAGTACGGCGTGATCCGCCGCGGCCCCTTCTCCATCAGCGTCTCTTTGACCTTCTCGACGAGCTCGAGGCCGCAGAAGCCCGTGCCCATGAACGTGCCGACGCGCTCCTTCTGCTCGTCGCTCAGCTCGTGGAGGCCCGCGCTGCGCACGGCCTGGTCGCTCGCGCCGATCGCGAGATGGATGAAGCGGTCACCCTCGCGTACCCGCTTCTTCTCGATGTACTTCTCGGGATCGAAGCCCCAGCACTCGCCGGCGATCTTCGTCGGGAAGTCCTTCGTGTCGAAGCGCGTGATCGGGCCGATGCCGCTCTTGCCGGCGACCAAGTTCTTCCACGCGGAATCGACGTCGATGCCCACGGGGCTGACGATTCCGACGCTCGTGACCACCACTCTGCGTCCGTTCATGATTCTCCGGGCCCTGTTTCTAGGAACGCCAGCCTAGGGCCTGCCGACTAGAGCGCCAACGCACGACGACCGCACGTTCCGCGCGTGAGCCTGCTCAGCGCGAAACGGCGGTGGCGCGGCGCACGGATCGCACGTGGCGATCGCGGACGGCCGAGCCGTTACTTCTTGCGCGCGCTGATGTAGGTGATCGCGTCGCCGACGGTGCGGATCTTTTCCGTGTCCTCGTCCGGGATGTCGATCTCGAACTGCTCTTCGAACGCGAGCACGAGCTCGACGATGGCGAGCGAGTCCGCTCCCAGGTCGTCGATGAACTGCGACTCGGGCTTGATCTGCGCGACGTCGACGTCGAGCTGCTGCGAGACGATCTCTTTGACCTTATCCGCGATTTCCATGCGATCTCCGTATCTCTTCCGCTCGAACCAGACGCCCAGGGCTTTGGCGTTGCCTAGACGTACATCCCGCCATTGACGCGAATCACTTGCCCCGTCACGTACGCGGCCTCGTCGCTCGCCAAGTACACGACGGCGGCGGCGACCTCTTCCGACGTGCCCATCCGCCCCGCAGGCGTCTGAGCGATGATGCCGTCCTTCGCCTCTTGGGGAAGGCCCGACGTCATGTCCGTCGCGATGAAGCCGGGCGCCACGGCGTTGACCGTGATGCCGCGCGAGGCGTACTCCTTCGCGAGCGTTTTCGTCAACCCGATCAGCGCCGCCTTCGACGCCGAATAGACCGCCTGTCCGGGATTGCCCGACTCGGCGACCACGCTCGACAGGTTCACGATGCGCCCCGTCTTCTTGCGCATCATGTGGCGGATCGCCGCCTTGCTGGCCCAGAGCGCTCCGCCGAGGTTGATGCGGAACGTTTCGTCCAGCTCTTGCTGCTTCACGCGCAAGAGGAGCTGGTCGCGCGCGATTCCCGCGTTGTTCACGAGGATGTCGATCCGGCCCTTGGCCTTCACGATCTCGCCGATCGCCACGTCGGTCGCATCGGCATCGCCGATGTCGAAGCGCCGGATCTCGCCGTCGCCGCCCGCCGCCTTCACGAGCTCGAGCGCTTCGAGCGCGGCCGCTTCGTTGCCGGCGTAGTTGAGCACGACGTACGCGCCCTGACGCGCCAGCGCGATGGCGCACGCGCGACCGATGCCGCGCGAGCCCCCCGTGACGAGCGCTACCTTGTCTTTGAGCGAGAACATCGACCCGGAGCGATCAGCTCTTGGTCTCGGCGTCGGCGTTGCCGACCTTCTTGATCTGCTTGCCGTCGTAGAAGCCGCAGGCCGCGCAGACGCGGTGCGGGACGGTCATCGCGGCGCAGTTCGGGCAAGCGACGAGCGTCGGCGCTGCGACCTTGTCGTGATTGGCGCGGCGCATGTTGCGCTTCATGCGGGTGGTTCGACGCTTGGGAAGTGCCACGGCGGATCTCCTGGGAAGAAACGAGAAACAGAAACTAGGACGAAGCCTTCTTGCCTTTGCTCATGGCGAGCAGAGGTGCGAGGCGCGGATCGATGTCGGGCGCGGTCGGATGCGCCTCGAGGTGCTTGGGCCCTCGGATGGCCTCCGGCACTTCGATGCCGGGACAGTCGGGCCGACAGAGTGGCTGCATCGGGATCTCGAGGACGAGGTGCTCGCGCACGAGATCGTCGAGCCGGATCTCGTCGCCGCTGAAGACCTCGGTCTCCATCTCGTCCGGCGAGAGATCGTCTTCTTCGTCGGCGGGGGGACGGACGGTATCGCCACGCGGGCTGAGGAGCACGGCGATCTGGGCATCGCAGTCGACGCGAGCCGGCGCGAGGCAGCGGCCGCACGGGACGTAGAGGGTGGCCTTCGCCTCGCCGCGGACGAGCACGTCCGCGCCCGACTTGTCGGCGACGATGTGCAGCGTCCCGTCGCTCGTCGCGACCGCGTGATCGTCCGGCGGGACCTCGGGCATCGTCTCGACGAGCCACGCCGCACGGATCGGGAAGTCGTACTCCCGCGACCCGGCATCCAGCTCGGTGACTTTGATCTCGAATTCCGCCATGGGCGCCGAAAAAGGGCGTGAGGGATAGACGCGCGGCCTCTGGGAGTCAAGCGTCAGTGGACGCGGATCATCCCTTCGGGCCCGAGGTCGAACAGAATCGCGCCCGGACCGAGCCGC
Source organism: uncultured Sandaracinaceae bacterium (assembly GCA_964429305.1). Classification (GTDB taxonomy): domain Bacteria; phylum Myxococcota_A; class Polyangia; order Polyangiales; family Sandaracinaceae; genus JBBSAT01. The sequence goes on from CAYSCF010000282.1 coordinate 3,509, forward strand.
GAGCCGTCGCTCGAGAGCGCCGCAGGTCCCGCCAGCGGGGGCACGAGACCTTCGGACGGCGCGTCCGGCCAAGCGAAGAGTGAGGCGCGAGCGCCCGTGCGATGCGCGACGTCGGCGACGAGCGAGCTCCCTGCCTCGGCTCCCTCGAGCCCCAGGAGCGGGGAAGGCGCCGCGTAGCTGATCGCGAAGCGCAGCGTGCCGCGATTCTCGCCTACGTCGCTCGCGATCGCGCTCGCGTCGCCCTCGCCCAGGCCGCATGCATCGTCGTCACGGGCGTACCGGCCGTCGGGCGCGCCCGCGACGGGCACGAGCTCGATGCCCCCGACGACGATCCGGCGCAGCGCGCTCGCATCCACGATCTTGCTCCGCGCGTCGTCATCCAACGCGGCGAGCGCGGCTCGAAGATCGCTCGGGTGATCGCGCCCGCCCATGACGACGAGCGTCGGCGTCGCGAGCGATGCGAGCGCGCGCAGCAGCGCCGTCACGTGAGCCTCGTCGTCACCGAGGCTGCCGATCAGGATCTGGAGCGCGGGCCGGCCCGCCTCGATCGCGTCGAGCGCGCGCTCGAGCGGCTCCTCGGCGAGAGCGGGCCCACGGAACGCGGCGATCCGGAGCGGCGACGGTGCGCCCTCGATCGTCAGCACGCGCCCTTCGCTTCGCATCCGCAGCGGCCCGACCTCGGTGTCGATCACGGCCGGCTCGCGCATCGCGCAGCGCACGTAAGGAGTGGCGCCGCCTGCCGTCGGGCCGGCGCCGGAGCACGTGCACGCCGACAGGAGCAGCGAGAGGACGAGAGACGCGGCGGGTTTCACAGCAGCTCGAGCTGCCCGGCTAGCACACGATCGCCGTCGACGCGCACACCTTCGAGCTCGAGCAGCGCGAGCTTCCGCGGCAGCCCGCCCGTGTAGCCGCCGATGCGCGAGCCGTCCGCGATCACGCGATGACAAGGCACCACGAGCGGCAATGGGTTGCGCGCCATGGCGGTGCCGACGGCGCGCGTGGCCCGAGGCGATCCTGCATCACGCGCGAGCGCGCCGTACGTGCGGACCCGTCCGCGCTTCACGCGGCGCAGCGCGCGCCAGACCTCCACGAAGAAGGGTGGCCCACGCAGCACGACCGGCATCTGCGCGAGATCGATCGGCTCGCCCGCATCGAATGCCTCGAACGGCGCAGCGAGCGAGCGCGGGACCGGCCCGTCGTGGCGCGCCGCGCTCGGAAACTGCTCGATCGCGAGGAGCCCGGCGTCTTCCCACGCGAGCCAGAGGCGCCCGAGACGAGGAAGGATGACGGTTCCCTGTCCGTGTCCGTGCCCGGTGGTAGCCTGCTCCGTCATGGGCGCGCGCTCCGTGGTCTGGACTCTGATGCTGGCATCGATCGCGATGGCCGGCTGTGGTGCCAGCTTACGCCGCTCGCATCGCGCGAGCGCGTACTTCGAGGAGTGCTACGCGGCCGATCTCGATCGCGCGGTGCCAGACGCCGAGCGCCGCGCGTGCTGGCAAGCGTGGTCACGCGCGTACCTCGTCGGCGCGAGCGCGGAGCGCCTGGACTACGTGCACGAGCGCCTCGCGATGCTGGATCCGGATCGCGCAGCGGCGATCGCGCTCGCGACCGGTGACGACGGATCGATCGAGCAGCTCGACACGCCCGAGACGAACACCACGCAGACGGCACCGACGGACCCGAGCCGCGCGGAGATCGTGGGCGCCACGCAGGACACGACGGACGTGGCGGCAGACGCCGCTCCCACGATCACGGCGACGCCGGTCGCGGTGAACGAGCCGGTGATCGCGCCGCTGCGCACGCCGATGCCGTCGGAGGTCGCGCCCGCCGACACGACGGTCGCGCTGGCCGCGACCGACGCGCGACACGCGCGGGCGCACGAGCGCCATCTGCACCGCGGCATCGTCGCTCCGGCATCCGACACGCCGCGCTGCCCGTGCGAGGCCGGCTGGCAGACCTGCTCGGCGGGCTGTTTGCCCGACGACTACGGCTGCATCGGCGCGTGCCGCAGCGACTTCCGGATCTGTTCGCGAAGTTGTTATTGAAGTGCGCGAGACGTACCGCATCGAGCCCAAGCACGTCGCGGCGATCGCCGCGATGGTCGCGTTCAACGTCACGATGCTCCGCTGGTTCGGGCGCGTCTGGTGGTGCGCGTGTGGAAGCTGGGTGCCGTGGTCGACCGACATCAACGGACGGCACAACTCGCAGCACTTCGTCGATCCGTACTCCGTCAGCCACTTCGAGCACGGCCTTTTCTTCTTCGTCTTCCTCCATCTGTTTCGCGAGCGCCTCTCGCTCGCCTGGCGCTTGGTGTGCGCCGTCGGGATCGAGTGCGCGTGGGAGCTGCTCGAGAACTCGAGCTTCATCATCGATCGCTATCGCGCGGCCACCATCTCGGCCGACTACTACGGCGACAGCGTGATCAACTCGGTGTCCGACGTGATGTTCGCGTCGCTCGGGTTCGTCGCCGCATCGTTCTTTCCCGCGCGACCACGCTTCTGGCTCGTGTGGATCGCGGTCGTCGTGTTCTGCGAGCTCAGCCTCGTCTTCACGATTCGCGACAGCCTCGCGATCAACGTATTGATGTTGATTCATCCCATCGATGCGATTCGGACCTGGCAATCGGCGATGTGACGCACTGCGCCGTCAATTCGCCCCATCGGTTCACCGACCGCGACCTCGATGTCGTAGTGGATAGCCCAGAAGTCTGGCTATTCGCCTTGCCGCTGGCGTTTCCCCGGGTCCCATCGACCGTGAGCCGGACGCACGTTGCAGGACGCAACAGTCATGGGTCGTGGGACTTCGCACCTCATTCTTCCGCGAATCCCGGCCGCCCGTCTCTTGGCAGACAGTTTGCTCAAGGCCCTGTGGCACTGTGCGCACCTCCTTCTCTCGGCGCGTCCTCCCGTTCGCGCTCTTCGCGACGCTCGGTGCTCCTGGCACTGCGGCGGCGCAAGACACGGACGGTCCGTCCGCTCGATGCCGGCACGTGCGCGCTCAGGCCGAATCGCAAGCGTTCCTGCTGTTTTCTCCACGGGTGACCGCCGAGGCTGGCCACGTACCGGCCGGAGGAACGACCGGGGTGGGCGGGACGTCGAGCTATCAGGTGCGCGCAGGGCTCGCGTGGTCACCGCTGGATTTCGCGCACGGGTTCATGACCCTCGATGCGTCGGACATCGAGTGCGACGAGCTCGCGGCGCTCTCTCGCGCGCGGCGGATCATCGAGCTGGGCGGCGAGATCGGGGAGCTGCCTGCGCGTCGCGCCGAGCGTGATGCGCTCAGCGCCGCGCGCTCACGCTGGGAAGAAGTCGTGAGCCGGACGCAGACGCGCGTCGGCGAGGGCCTCGCTCCGACGACGCAGCTCACGACCGTGCGCGCCGAGGCCGAGCGTCTGGAGCGCCGGCTCGATCAGCTCGAGGCAGAGATCGCGCGCCTCGTGAGCGCCGGTCACGACGAGGTCGACCCCGCCTCTCTCGCGAGCGATCTCGAGATCTACGAGCGTCGGGCCCTGGACCTCGAGCGCCAGCAGTCCTCGATTCGCCGTCTCGGTCCGTGGAATGTGACGCTGCTCGGAAGCGTCGTGCCCGTCGACCAGGGCATGGGCGCGTGGAACGTCGATTGGTTCGGCTGGGTGAGCGTCAGCTACAACCTCGGCGGCATCGCGCAGCAGTTCGCCGAAGATCGCACCGTCGAAGCGCGCGCGGCCGAGCTGGGAGCGGATGCCGTCGAGCTCCGGCACGCGTTCGATCGGTTCGCACGCAGCATCGACGACAGCATCGCCGCGACGACGGACGAGCTCACGCACGTGCAGCACTTGATCGACATCCAGCTCCATCAGCGGGAGCTCTTGGGCCAGCTCGAAACTTCGGAAGTGGAGAACCTTCGCGCCATGATCGACCTGCAGGTTATTGCCCTCGAGGCCGAAAGGGCGCATCTCTCGCGCCTTCTCGAGGTCCGCGCGGCGTTGCGGAGCTCCAGTTCGAGCCCCAGGGGAGCTGACGATGCCGCCCGTCGTTGATCAAACGCTACCGCGCGAAGAAGCCCTTCCGGGCCTGGGATCGCGCGCGTTCGCGCTCGGCGCTCTCGTCGCGACCGGCGGCTCGCTCGTCTGGCTCGCCATCGCGATCCTCCGCATCTTCACGGACTCCTGGATCGCGCCGATCGCGCTCTCGCCCGACAGCGACGCGGTCCTCTCGATGAACCTCGAGCTCACGCGCCAGGACGCCGAGATCGGTCGCGTGCAGGGCGAGATGGCGCGTATCGACGCGGAGATCGATGCGATCGACGGCGGGCTCGAGCGTCTCCATTCCATCCAGAGCGCGAGCGCGACGATCTTCTCCTTCAACGCCGAGGCGTCGAGCCTGGAGGAGGGCGCGCTGGCACGCGCGATCCGCGATCTGCACGACGAGCGCGCCATCCTCGACCGGCTCATCGCACGTCAGCGTACGCAGACCGAGCGCGCGCGGGATCACCTGGCGAGCGGGCTCATCGAGCGCACACAGCTGGAAGCAGAAGAGCAGTCGCTCGATTCGCTCGAGCTGCAGCGCGTCGCGAACCTCCGCGCGACGGAGCAGGCGGAGCTCGAGCACCAGCGTGCACGCACCCAGGCGCACGAGTTCGAGGCCGGGGTGCACGGCGAGCCGGACGCTCGTCTCCCCGCCATCATCGCTCAGCACGAGTCGGCGACCCGCCTCGAGATCGAAGTGCTCCGGCTCGAGGCCGAGCGTCGTGGCCTCGTCGCGCTTCGCGAGGTGGCGGCCCGCAGTGCATCGAGCCTGCAAGCGGTGATGGATCAGATCCAGACGCGCCCCGTGTACCTGGCCACGACGCAGCGCATGGACGTCGCGTTCGTGACCTACCAACAGATCGACGGTGTCTCGCCGGGTCGGGCGATCTACCAGTGCACGGCGGGCATCTTCTTCTGCCACGAGGTCGGCCACGTCCGCAGCGTTCTGCCGGGCGAGATCGTGACGCAGGATCCGTGGGGTGAGCTCGCGCGCGGACGCTACGCCGTCCTCGATCTCGACGACGCAGAAGCAGTGCAGGAGAGGATCCTGCGGGTGCGATGAGCCGGTGATCGACAAGCTCATCTGGTTCTTCTCGAACTTCGACGCGTACCGCATCGCCGGCGTGTCGCTGATTCCCATTCTGGTGGGCGTCTGCATCTATCAGTCGCAGTACCCGTACGTGCTCTTGCGCGCGCTCTGGGTCCGCGCGTTCGGCGACGGCTTCCGGCCGCTCACGAGCGCGAACGCGCCGCCACTCGGCCTCACGATCCCGACCCTGCTGCGCAACGAGGGAGACCTCGAGGGCCTGCGCGTCGCCATCGGGAGCGCGCTCGCGAGCGGCTATCCGGGGCCGATGGCCATCGTCGCCATCGTCGACGGGCTCGACGTCGCGCCGGCTCTCGTGGGCGAGCTGCGCGCGTGGACGGCCGCGCAGAAGGTCGAAGATCGATTTCGCGTCGACGTGATCGGCACACCGCAGCGCGTGGGCAAGGCGTACGCGGGCGACGTCGGCGTGCGGCTCATGGGCGAGCTGGCGAAGGCCGGCGAGATCGTCCGGCCGCGCATCTACTTCAACATCGACGCCGACTGCGAGCTCGGGCCGCACGCGCTCGAGCGGATGGTGTGTGCGCTAGAGCGCAAGTCGCGCATCAGCGGACAGCCGGGCATGGTCGTGACCTCGCAGGTGCTGATCCGCGAGAACGTGTACTGGAAGGGCTGGCGCCACTTCTTCACGCTGCGCGGTCAGATCGCGATCAACG
>CAYSCF010000283.1:0-9234 GCA_964429305.1 uncultured Sandaracinaceae bacterium
CTCGGCGGCCGCATCCCGAAGGGCGTGCTGCTCATGGGCCAGCCCGGCACCGGCAAGACGCTGCTCGCGCGCGCCATCGCGGGCGAGGCCGGCGTCCCGTTCTTCAGCATCTCGGGCTCGGACTTCGTGGAGATGTTCGTCGGCGTCGGCGCGAGCCGCGTCCGCGACCTCTTCGAGCAGGGCAAGAAGCACGCGCCGTGCATCATCTTCATCGACGAGATCGACGCAGTCGGCCGTCACCGTGGAAGTGGATTGGGCGGCGGTCACGACGAGCGCGAGCAGACGCTGAACCAGCTCCTCGTGGAGATGGACGGCTTCGAGGCGAGCGAGGGCGTCATCATCATCGCGGCGACGAACCGCCCCGACGTGCTCGACCCCGCGATCCTTCGCCCCGGTCGCTTCGATCGCCGCATCACGGTGGCGCCGCCGGATCTCCGTGGCCGCACGGGCATCCTGCAGGTCCACACGCGCAAGGTCCCGCTCGGAGACGACGTCGAGCTCGAGCGCATCGCGCGCGGCACGCCGGGCTTCTCGGGCGCCGATCTCGAGAACCTGGTGAACGAGGCGGCCTTGCTGGCTGCGCGCCAGGACAAGGACTCGGTCACGATGTCCGACTTCGAGATGGCCAAGGACAAGGTCTCGATGGGCACCGAGCGTCGCTCGGCGGTCATCAGCGACCACGAGAAGAAGGTCACCGCCTGGCACGAGGCCGGTCACGCGCTCGTCGGCTGGCTCACGCCCGGGCACAACCCGGTCAACAAGATCACGATCATCCCGCGCGGACAGGCGCTCGGCATCACGCAGTACCTGCCGACCGAGGATCGCTTCACGCAGAGCAAGGAAGAGCTGCTCGCGCAGATCTCGTCGCTGCTCGGCGGGCGCATCGCGGAGGAGCTGAAGTTCGGACAGATCACGAACGGCGCATCGAGCGACCTTCGTCGCGTCTCGCAGATCGCCCGCATGATGATCACGGACTGGGGCATGAGCGAGAAGCTCGGTGCGCTGGCGTACGGCGAGCGCGAGCGCGGCTCGTTCATCGGCAGCGGCAGCCGGCGCAAGAACTACTCGGAGCGCACGGCGCGCGAGATCGATGCGGAAGTGAAGAAGCTCGTCAAGACGCAGTTCGACTACGCCAAGAAGCTGCTCGAGGACAACCGCGACAAGCTCGATCGCATCGCCGAAGCGGCGCTCGAGCGCGAGACGCTCGATCACATGGAGCTCGAGGCCTGCATCGAGGGGCGGCCGCTCCCCGACCGCGAGAAGATCGTCCTGCCGCGCTACGCGGACAAGACGGCGAAGGCCAAAGAGAAGCGAAAGACCAGCATCTTCCAGCCGCGGCCGCGGGACGTTCCCAGCGCGGGATGAGTTGACGTGAATGTGCGGCGGCCCGAGAGGGTCGCCGTATTGGTCTGAGGGGGTCGGTGTACGACGGAGATCACAGAAGAGCGCCTGGAGAGCGTCCTCTGACGAGGCGTCCGGGTGAGATCTGTGCGGGGAATTCAGAATTTACGCGGGAACCCAGGAACCCAGGAGATGGGGCGAAGTCTTGGGTTCCTCCCTTCCTGGGTTCCCGCGTGAGCTCGGGACCGCGCGTCGAGATCTGGGGCGTCCTCAACGTCACGCCCGACTCGTTCAGCGATGGTGGGCTCTATCTGTTGCCCGACGCGGCCATCGCGCGCGCCAAGCAGATGCTCACCGAAGGCGCCGATGTGATCGACGTGGGTGGAGCATCGTCGCGGCCCAAGGGTCAGACGTACGGCGCCGGCGCCGAGGACGTTCCGATCGAGGTCGAGATCGCGCGTGTCGTTCCGGTGGTCGAGGCGATCGCCCGCGAGCTCGGCGCGAAGGTCAGCATCGACACCGTGTACGGCGAGGTCGCGGACGCCGCGCTGCGAGCCGGCGCTCGAATCGTGAACGACGTGTCGACCGGCCACGACGCGTCGCTGCTCTTCGCCGTCGCCGAACATCGCGCCGAGCTCGTGCTGATGCACACACGCGGGCACGGCGAGGTCACGCCCGAGAACACCGCGTACGAGGACGTCGTTCGTGACGTCGGGAACGATCTCGTGTGCGCGTGCGATCGCGCGCGCGCATGCGGCGTCTCGACCGACCGGCTCTGGATCGATCCCGGCCTCGGCTTCGCGAAGACCGCCGATCAGTCCGCGCGTCTGCTCGCGCACACACGCGACTTCGTCGGACATGGCCCCCGTGTGTTGATCGGCGCCTCGCGCAAGTCGTTCCTCTCCGTGCTCGCGGAGCACGATGGCGTCCGGCCAGCGCCCGACGCGCGTCTGGCCGCGAGCCTCGTCGCCGCGATCGAAGCGGCGCGCGGCGGCGCTCACGCCGTTCGCGTGCACGACGTCGCCGAGACGCGCCAAGCCCTCGCGGTGCTCGATGCGCTGGAGGCACGCCATGCGTGACCTCGTCGAGCTCTTGCCGATTCTGCACGGCATGTTCGCGCAGGGCGTGCTGCGCGTCGTCGCCGACGTGCTCGACGTCTTCCTCGTCGCGTTCCTCGTCTACCGCGTCATCCTGCTCGTCCGCGGCACGCGCGCGATGCAGATGGCGCTCGGCCTCGGGGTCGTGTTCCTCGCGTACTGGGTCGCGCGCCTCGTCGGGCTCGTCACGCTCTACACGCTGCTCGACTCGCTGCTCACGTACATCGTGCTGCTGGTGGTCGTGCTCTTCCAGAACGACATCCGCCGCGTGCTCGCGCGCGTCGGCGCGCAGCCGTTCCTGCGTGGCGCCGCGCAGCAGCGCGAGATCCACGCGATCGAAGAGGTCGTGAAGGCTGCGGCCGTGATGTCGCAGCACAAGATCGGCGCGCTCATGGTGTTCGAGCGCGACGCGTCGCTCGACGAGTTCGTGCAACAAGAAGGCACGCTCGTGGACGCGGTGATCAGCAAGGAGCTCCTGCTCTCGCTCTTCGTCTCGAGCGCCGACAACCCGAACCACGACGGCGCCGTCGTCGTCCGCGACGGCCGCATCTGGCAGGCGGGCGTGTTCCTGCCGATCGCCGGCTCGCCCAAGCTCGATCGATCTCTCGGCACGCGTCACCGCGCTGCGATCGGCATCTCGGAGGAGACCGACGCGGTCGTCGTCGTCGTGTCGGAAGAGCGCGGCGCGATCAGCCTCTGCTTCAACGGCAACATGGCGCGCGACCTCGACGCGGGCTCGCTGCGTCAGGCGTTGCTCGGCCTCTTCCAGGCGACGCGCAAGAAGCGCGCGGAGGCGACGGGCAAGACCACCGCGAGCGCAGCGACCACGAGCCGCAAGTCGAGCGCGAGCGGCACGAGCTCCATCAGCATCATCCCGCCGCCGCCGGTCGAGACGAAGAGCCCGGCCCACGAGCCCGAGACGGGCGGCGCCGTCGTGTTGGCCGAGCGCCGCACACCTGGCGAGAGCGATCGGTGATGAAGATGGAATTGTGTCGGCTCGTTCGCTCCGACCCCTCCCGTCCGCGGGCTACGCCCGCTTCCGTCCGGGTCCTCCGGAACGAGCACTCCGGTCGATAGATGCCGACACGCGTCGATCCCACGCCCACGAGCACGCTGCGCGCGATGCTCACCGAGAACGTCGGGCTGAAGGCGATCTCGCTCGTCATCGCCGTGCTCTTGTTCACGGTCGTGCGCGGCGCCGAGGATGCGCAGCGCTCGGTGCTCGTCGACGTCGTCGCGGTGCTGCCGCCGCCGTCGGTGCCGCGGATCCTCACGAGCGATCTGCCGGCCAAGGTTCGCCTCACGCTGCGCGGCAGTCGCACGTTGCTCAACTCCGTTCGCCCGGACGACCTCGGGCCGATCCAGCTCGATCTCTCGGAGACGCACGCGAGCGTCTACTACTTCGACGCCGAGCAATTCTCGGTGCCGGCCGGCGTCGAGGTCACGCAGGTCTCGCCGGATGCGCTCGCGCTCACGTGGGCCGAGCGCACGCAGCGCGAATTCCCGGTCGTCGCGCGTCTCGACGGTCGTCCCGGTCCGGGCTTGATGGTGATCGGCGAGCCGACGGTGCGACCCGCGACGGTGACGCTGCGTGGGCCGGAAGCGGATCTCGCAGCGCTCGAGCGCGTGATGACCGAGCCGATCTCGCTCGCCGCGCTGGCCGACGGCCGCGTCGAGCGCCGCGTCGGCCTCGCGCGCGTCGGCACGCACGTCGAGATCGTGGGCGACGACGACGTGACCGTGCAGATCGAGGTCGCGCCCGAGATCGCCGAGCGCCCCGTGCCTCGATTGGACGTCGCGGTCGTCGGCGGCGCGCTGCGCGAGGTGCGCCCGGCCCGCGTGCGCGTCGTGCTGAGAGGCCCGCCGACACGCCTGGATGCGATCGATGCTCCGTCGATCGTTCCGTACGTCGACGCGAGCGCGATCGATCCAGCCGCGGGCACGCAGTCGGTGATCGTGCGCGTGCGCGGGATCCCCGACGGCGTCGAGCTCGTCGGCGTCGATCCGGAAGAAGTGCTGGTCACTCCGTTGCCGGCAGCCATCGCACATCCGCACTAGCGACGGGCTCGGTCCAAGAGGACAGGCTGGCGATGGCGATGGCGATGGGCTCGGTCACCCGCTTCGGGCGGGAGAGGGTCAGGGTGAGGTCCGGCATCTCCTGCTCTCGAAGTGAGTACGCCGCGGCTCGCGTCGCGCCCGATTCCGAAAACGCGCCGGATCCTGAAAGACGTCGCACGCGCTCCGGCACAACCTCGAGCGCATGAGCACCATCGTCGTCACGGGAGGTTCGGGCTTCATCGCGGTCCACTGCATCGCCCACGCGCTTCGAGCCGGGCACACGGTGCGGACCACGCTGCGCACGCTCTCTCGACAAGAGGAAGTGCGCGCCATGGTCCGTGCGGGCGGCGCCTCGGATGCGCAGCTCCACTTCTTCCAGGCAGAGCTCGATCGAGACGAAGGCTGGGCCACCGCGCTCGCAGGCAGCGAGCACGTGCTGCACGTCGCATCTCCCACGCTCGCGCTCGCCTCACGGAACGAAGACGACTTCGTGCGACCCGCCCGGGACGGTGTGCTGCGCGTCTTGCGCGCCGCGCGAGCATGCGGCGTCGCGCGCGTGGTGCTCACGTCGGCGTTCGGCGCCGTCGGCTACGGACACCCTCCGCGCGCGACGGCTTTCACCGAGCACGACTGGACGAACGTGAACGGCGGCATCGCGCCGTACCAGAAGTCCAAGACGCTCGCAGAGCGCGCCGCGTGGGACTTCGTCGCGCAGGAGCCCGGCCTCGAGCTCGCCGTGATCAACCCCGGCGGCGTGCTCGGACCCCTCCTCGGGCCGGACGTGGGGCCGTCACTCCAACTGCCGCTCCGCTTGCTTCGCGGCGAGCTGCGCGCATGTCCGCGCTTCACGATGCCGTTCGTCGACGTGCGTGACGTGGCGCAGCTGCACCTGCTCGCGATGACGCGCCCCGAGGCGAAGAACGAGCGCTTCCTCGCGTCGTCGGGCGCCGCGCTCTCCGTGCTCGACATCGCGAACGTGCTGCGCGCGCGGCTCGGCCCGCTCGCCGCGCGGGTGCCGACGCGAGAGGTGCCGAGCTGGCTGCTGCGGATCGCCGCGCTGTTCAGCGCCGACGCGCGCTCGGTGTTGCCACAGCTGGACAAGCATTTCTCGGCGTCGAGCGAGAAGGCGCGGCGTCTTCTCGGCTGGACGGCGCGGCCCAACGAAGAATCGTTGGTCGACACCGCGCGCGCATTCGAGCGCTTCGGCCTGCTTCAAGACGCGCGTTGACGCGGGCTCCATGCGCGACGGAACGCCGCGGGCGTCAGACCTGTGTGCTGGCGGAAGACCGTCGTGAAATGGCTCTGGCTGCTGAATCCACAGAGCGACGCGATGCGTGCGAGCCCCTCCTCCGACGCGCGCAGATGTTGCTTGGCACGCTCGACGCGCGCGGCGCTCACGTAGCGATGCGGGGAGGTGCCGAGCTCGGCGCGGAACCACCGGGTGAGCGAGCGGACGTCGCACGCGGCGACCTCCGCCAGCTCGGCCAGCGAGAGCGACGTGTGCAGGCGCGCGTGGACGAAGCCCTCGATCTGCGCGGCGCTCGGTCCCACCGGCTCGGGAGCGCTCGCCCGACCGACGTGCGCTGCCAGCGCCGCGAGGAGCGACTTGCCGTACTCGTCTCCACACGGTCGCCCTTGCTGCACGTCACGACCGAGCGCTTCGATCAATGACGACGTCAGCGCATCGGCGCGCGCGAACGAGGGTCGCAACGCGATGGGCGCGGTGCGGGAGACCGACGACACGAAGGACGGCTCGAGGGCGACCACGACCATCATCGACGGAACGCCCGGAGCGCGCAGCCGTCGCACGCGGTAGGGCACACCCGCGGGCACGACGCACACGGCCCCCGACTGCACCGTTCCGCGATGCGCGCGCTCGCCCGCGAAGGAGACTTCGAGCGCGTCCGTCGGCCCGAGCGTCATCGCCAGGCCGTGCGTCGGCAGCACCGTCTCGGCGAGCTCCGAGCCGGCTTCTCTCCACACTTCCACGCGGGCCCCGCGCCAGGAGCCCGTGTCGCGATGCAACACCTCGTTGGGAAACGGCCGGCGACGCATGACCTCGTGCGAAGCACCCGAAGAGCGCATGCCTCTCACGCTAACAGCACCCGCGCATGCGCGCATGGGCGCGCCGCACGCGCATGGGGTCGCTCACCCGCCGCCGTCCTCGGAATCACTGCGCTCGACCTCGGTACGGTGTTTGCGTCGAGGCGCGCTCACCATGCGCATGCGCCTCTCTGTGCCGCTGTTCACCTTGCTGGGGCTGTCGCTCGCGGGCTGCATCAAGGAGCCGACAGCTCGCTCGGCGCCCGACGGCGGCTTCTTCGGCGACCCCGACGGCTTCTTCCTCGACATCATCGACGACGGTGGTCAGCGCTTCGGCGACGGCTTCGATGCGGGGGCGCCGCTCGAGACGTTCCTCGGCGCGGCGACGGTGAGGGCCGCGGACCCGCCGCCGCCGCTCGTCGGTGGGACGCTGCTCGTCACGCACGACGGCCAGTTCGCCGTCGCCGCCGATCCGGAGCGCGATCGCATCACGATCACGAACCTCGTGGGCACGCTCGCGCCGGTGAGCATCGACCTGAACGCGCACGACGAGCCCGGCCGACTCGCCGAGGATGCGGTCGGACACGTGCACGTCGCGCTGCGACGCGGTGGCGCGATCGTCACGATCGACCCCGTGACGCACACGCAGCTCGCGCGTCGCAGCGTCTGCCCCGCGCCGCGCGGTCTCGCCTACGACGCAGCGGCCGATGCGCTCTACGTCGCGTGCGCGACCGGGGAGCTGGTCACGCTGCCGACGTCGAGCGACACGCCGACGCGCTCGGTGTTCGTGGAGGACGACCTCCGCGACGTCGTCCTCTCCGGCGGCCAGCTCTACGTCTCGACGTTCCGCCACGCCGAGGTGCTCGCGCTCGACGGAGCGGGGGCGATCGTCTCTCGCACGCGCCCCACGGCCGTCGGCGCGTCCGAAGAAGCGACGACCGCGTGGCGCATGATCGCAGCGCCGAGCGGCGGTGTGTTCGTGCTCCACCAGCAGAGCTCGACGGATCCCGTCGTGATCTCCGTACCCGGCGGGTACGGCACCAGCTCGGGCTTCGGTGACTGCCACACGCGCACGCCGATCGTTCTCTCGGCGCTGAGCGCGGTCACGCGCGGGACGGCGGACACGACGCCCGCGACGATGCCCTGCCAGACACTCGCGATCGATGTCGCGGTCTCGCCCGATGGCGCCGCGATCGTGATCGCATCACCGGGCTCGGCGCCGCGCGGGATCGAGCAGGAGCTGCAGCTGTTCCAGACGCGCTTCGTCACCGCGCTCGATGGTTCGCTCGGCACGTCCATCGCACGCGGCGCCACGACGAGCGATCCACGGACGAGCGCGTCGCTCACGGCCGATCAGCGCGTCGTCGCCGTCGCGTACGCGCCCGACGGTGGGCTGATCACGCAGTGGCGCGAGCCCGCGGGGATCTGGATCCTGAGCGCGGACGACAGCGACGCGTTCGTGCCGTTCGGCGGCGCCTCGCGCACCGACACCGGGCACACGCTCTTCCACTCGGACGCAGGCCGCGGCGTCGCGTGCGCCTCGTGTCACCCCGAGGGCGGCGACGACGGACACGTGTGGACCTTCGACGTCAGCGGCCGGCGTCGCACGCAGTCGATCCGCGGCGGCGTGCTCGCGACGGCCCCATTCCACTGGGACGGCGAGTTCAGCGACTTCTCGAGCCTCTCCGAGGAAGTGCTCACGCACCGCATGGGCGGCGGCGAGCTCAGCGTCGGCCGGACCGACGCGCTCGCACACTGGATCGACGGTATCCCGCTCCTGCCCGCGGCCGGCGTGAGCGACACCGCCGCCGTCACGCGCGGCGAAGCACTGTTCGCGAGCGCGGGCTGCGACGGCTGCCACTCGGGCGCGCGCTTCTCCGATCAGACCACTCGCGACGTCGGCACCGGCGGCGCGTTCCAGGTCCCCTCGCTGCGCGGTGTCGCGGCGCGCGCGCCGTTCATGCACGACGGCTGCGCGCCCACGCTGCGCGATCGCTTCGTCGACCCGAGCTGCGGCGGCGCGTTTCACGGGAGCGTGTCGTCGCTCGACTCGAGCGCGATCGACGATTTGATCGCGTACCTGCGCACGCTCTGAGAGTCGGCGAGCGCGTCGCGCGCGCGCGTCGTGCTGAGAGGCCCGCCGACACGGGCGAGAAGCTCGTCTCGAGATAGGCCGCGTCGGGCGGCACCTCCTCCGCTCGCTGCGGGGGCGAGATGGATCCCGAAACAAGTCTGCCCGCTTTAGGCTCGCTGCGGAGGCGCCACCCGCCGCTACCGTTGTGATTCAGGGTCGCCTTGTTGAAATCCGCGGCGTCTGCGACGCCTCCTCTGACGACGCCGCTCCGCGCGGCATCGTGTCTGAGGCGAGGGGCGTCGCCCCTCGCGCACCCCGCAGCTCTTCGCGAGACAGACGCCGTGGCAACCCTGGCGGCGCTTGCATGTCGCATCGAGCTCCTCACGGTGGCCCAGCGGCGCTGCGGGTCGGGACGGACTGGAGGCCTCATGATCGGCAGCGGGTGCGCGAGGGCAGCGCCCTCGCCTACGGCACGATGTCGCGCGGAGCGACGTCGTGAAAGGACGCGTCGCAGACGCCGCGGATTTTACCAAAGCAGCACGCCCCAACCTGAGCGGCGGGGTGGCGCCTCCGCAGCGAGCCTAAAGCGGGGAGCCGTATTTCAGCTTCCGTCTCGCCCCC
>CAYSCF010000284.1:0-9209 GCA_964429305.1 uncultured Sandaracinaceae bacterium
CGACGTTCGCCGCGTTCCATCCGATGGCCCAGGCGGCGCTCGACGCGCTCGGCGCGGGGCCCAGCTCCGGCTGGTCGGGCATCACGCACATGGAGTGGTTCCTCAAGGACGACGGATCGATGCTCGTGTCGGAGGTCGGAGCGCGCCCGCCCGGTGTTCAGATCATGCCGCTGATGAGCATCGCGCACGACGTCGACATGATCGCGGCATGGGCCGGCCTCGTCGCGCTGGACTCGTTCGAGTCGCCCGCGCGCAAGCGAGCCGCGGGCGCCGCGTTCCTGCGAGGGCAGGGAAGTGGCTCGCGCATCGTGGCCATCCACGGCGTTCGCCAGGCACGCGAGCAGGTGGGCGACGCGCTCGTCGAGCTATCGCTGCCGGAGCTCGGGACGCGCCGCGCGGAGAGCTACGAAGGCGAGGGGCACGCGATCGTCCAGCACGCGACGACCGAGGGCGCCAAGGACGCGCTGAAGGCGATCGTCTCGAACATCCGGCTCGAGCTGGGGAACTGATCCAGCTCAGCCGGCGTCGACGCCCGCGTCGGGATCCGAGACGACGGCCGCATCGTTGCCGGCGTCGTCCGCGGCCATGCCCATGTCGGTCGGCGTGACACCCGCGTCATCGGGAGTCACCCCGGCATCGCCCATCGGAACGATCTCGGCCGTGCCGCCGCCGACGAGACGCACGGTCTGCACCGCGACGTGCCCGCAGTCCACGATCGGGACGGCATTCGAATCGGGAAACACGTAGCTCGTCGCCTCGAACGTGTGGGCATCGCTCGGGAACCACCACGTCAGCACGCCATCGAAGCCGTTCGGCACGACGAGCACGCCGGTCGAAGGATCGAACGCGCCACGCCCCAGCCCGTAGATCGCGACCCCGTTGGCGGCCGGCGCCGAGTCGAGGACCTGCGACGCGTTGGTGTCGAGATTCGCGACGATCAAGCGATCCGAGAATGCCGGCGCGGAGCTGCCGTGCGAGACGAACGCGAGCCAGTGGCCATAGAGCGGGATCGTGCCGCCATCGGCGCGCGGCAGCGCGAGCGAGGTCGCGGTGATCGTGCGCTCGATCGACGGAAGCCGATCGGGATGCGCGGTGTCGTACTGGATGTAGACGAAGCCGCCGTCGGACGGCGGCGTACCGATCGTCGCTGGCTCCGTGCCCGCGCACGTGACGATCATGCGGCGCAGCGTCGCGGGCTCGGTCGAGTCGGACGGGCGGATGAACGGCGCGATCTGCGTGCAGTTCGTCAGGTTCGGGATGCGCAGCACCGTCCGGATCGATCGCATCGACGGGTCCACGATGGCCACGAGGCCGGGCCCGTAGGTCGGATTCATCTGCGCGAAGTCTTCGTGATCGATCGCGGCGTAGAGCACGTGATCTTGGTACGCGAAGCCCGCCGCGGCCGCGTGCAGGCCCATGTCTGCGTACGAGTCGAGCGTGATCGTCGCGAGCGACACGACGTGCGCCGGGTCGTCGATGTTCAGCACGAAGGTCTCGCCGCCGCCCATCACCCCGCCGGGCATGACGACCGTGCGCGACACCACCGCGATGTCGGGATCGGGCGCGTTCTGCGGGATGACGACGAGGTCTGCGACCTGCGGCGTCCAAGACGACCGGGGCCCCGCGTCTACATCCGCGATCACGGCAGGCAGCATCACCGTCGGCCAGACGTACTCCCAGAGATGCGCCTGCTCGGGCGGCAGGACGCCGGCGTCACCCGTGATCACGCCGGCATCATCGCTCGCCGAGTAGTCCTGAGCGACGAGCGGGAAGTGAACGACCGAGGTCGCGCCACCGATGGTGACGAACGCGCCGTTCGGAAGAGCCGGCGGCAACACCGGCAAGAGGCCGATGCCCGTGCCGCGCATGTCGCGACCGAGCGCGTCTTGCCAGCGGCTGCGCTGATCGAGCCAGACGTTCGCCGTCGACGCGGTCCCCGTCACGCTCGTGAAGTCGTGGATGGGCTCGACGGTCATCGCCGTTCCGCCATCGCCGGCCGCGCGTGTCCCGAGCAGCAGGATCTGAGAGGCCGTGCTCGACGCTGCCATCGCGACGAAATGCGCGGTACGCGCTGGCCGCGCGGCGTCGGCCACCGGGCACGTGTGACCGCAGGCCGACAGGATCAAGAGGAGCGTCGAGAGACGCAGCAAGCGCATGACGCTAGTTTCTCCCGAGGGGGCCCCTCGGGGTCAAGCAGACTCTGGGAGTCTCGGCGCCTTGCCCCGTGCCGCGCGAGCTTCCATAACCGGCGCGCCTCGCGTGGTGCGAGGGGTTTGACAACCGAACGTCATCGGTCACGCGCAGCTCGCCGCTGCGCAACGGAGCGCACACGCCGTGCGCTTCGAGGGAAGTCGGTGCAGCAGGATTCGTCCTGCCGATTCCGACGCGGCCCCCGCCACTGTGACCGGGGACTCGAGCCGTCGTGCCCGATGACGGCCGGAGTGCGTCCGCTACATGCGGACCACTCCTGCCGATGCGAGATCGGGGTCACTGGTGCCTTCGGGCGCTGGGAAGACCGACGGCCGGGGTTGATCCGGAAGCCAGGAGACCTGCCGAGGACGATTGGGGCGATGTTCTCCGTCGGGGCGACGGAAACGCGAGCGCGAGCTTTTGCTTCGCGTCGATCGATGGAGTGCGTCGCTGGTTCCTCCTCCGCGGGTGAGCGGAGAAGTGGAGACGCGATGCGCAAGTTCCTGATTCTCTCGTCGATCTGTTGTTCCTTCGTTCTCGGTTGCGACACGACCACGACGCCGTCCGATGCGGGCACCGATGCCCTGCTCGGCGGCGATGCGCCGCACGACGCATTCCTCGGCGTCGTCGACGGGAGCTACGACGGCGGTCCCATCGTCGACGGGGGCCACGATGCGGCGACACCCGATGGGGGAAGCGACGCAGCCATCGTGGCTTGCTCGAGCGCGACGTGCTCGGGGACGCACGCATGCGTGCGCGGCGTGTGCGTGCTGACGTGCGGCGCCGATACGACGAGCTTCGATGCGGCGCTGGCCGCGGGCCTGACGGTGGTGCAGTCCGTGTGTCGCACGCCGAAGGCGCTCGCGGTGGTCGGCGCCAACGTGTACGAGCTCGATGCGGCGACCGTCGCTCCGACGACGACGTTCACGCTCACGCGCTGGGCGCGCGGCGCCGAGGTCCCGACCACGGCGACGGTCGGCACGGCGACGTTCACGGGCATGACGGGCGACTCGACGTTCCCGGGGGGATTCGTCGCGGTCGCACCGGACGAGATGCACGCGCTCTTCGGCTACACGACGTCGCCGATGGCCGGCAGTGGTCGGATGTCGGTGGGCGGTGTGTTCGACCTCGCCACGAGCGCCGGGACGGCCGTCGCGCTCTCCGCGGACAACAACTACGACGCGACGTTCCTCGACGCGACGCACTTCCTCGTGGACGGGGCGCCGAGCGCCGGGCAGGGCTTGTATCGCGGCACCACGAGCACGGCGACGCTCACGCAGATTGCGTCGCATCTCGGCGAGTACAGCGGCAGCGTCGAGGTGTTCGGGACGAGCGTGCTCGCGGGCGGAACGTCGATCGCCGCGAATTGGCCGGACGGCACGACGGGCGATCGCGTCGTCGTCTTGGATGCGACCGCCCTCACGACGGGGACGGCCATCGTCGACGGGACCACGCTGACGCATCTGTCGATGCCGTCTTCGTTCGAGCTGCTCTCGGGCGGCCGCGCGGCGAGCTTGCACTACGACTCGAGCTTCGCGGTCGATGCGATCCAGACGCGCCTCTTGACGCGCGATGGCACGGGCGTCGTCTCGGCCGCAGCGCCGACGAACCTCACCACCGGCGCGGTGTTCACCTCCGTCGCAGCGGCGGGGACGGACATCGCGCTCGGGTTCCAGGGCGGCCTTCTCTTCGTTCGCTGACGTGCTGCGCTGGGCGCGTGCGCTCGCCGTTCTCGTGATCGCGTTGGCGGTCACGAGCGCGCAGGCGCGCGCGCAGAGCGAGAGCCTCGAAGACGAAAACGAGAACGAAGACGACGCTCCTGCGTACGGCGCCATCGGCGTCGCCGATCGTCCGATCGCTGCGGGCAGCGAGCTCGATCCGACCGCGTCGGCCACCGTGCTCCGCATGGACGCACGTCCGCGCATCGTCGAGACGCTGGACGAGACGCTGCTCGAGGCCCCGGGCGCACGCGTGCGTCGCAGCGGCGCGTTCGGAGGCTTCACGACGCTCTCTCTCCGAGGCGCGGACGCCGAGCAGACGCAGGTCCTCCTCGGCGAGATTCCGATCGCCTCCGCCGACGGAAGCGCGTTCGACCTCGGCTCGATCCCGACCTGGATGCTCTCGCGCGTCGAGGTCTACCGAGGCGGCGCGCCCGTGTGGCTCGGTGCAGGCGCGATCGGCGGCGTGCTCCGCCTCGTCCCGCGCGACGATCCGGGAGCGCACGCCTCCGGCTCGCTCAGCTACGGCACGTTCGATCTCGTGCAAGGTCGCGCCGCGTCGTCCGCCGGCGACGATCGGCTGCACGTGACCGCAGCGGCCGGTCTGACGAGCTTCGGCGGCAACTTCCCGTACGTCGACGATCGCCGCACGCCGCTCGATCCGAGCGACGACGTCACGCGCACGCGCCAGGGCGCCGACTTCCTCGAGGCCGCTGCGATGCTGCACCTGCGCGCGCGCGTCGATCAGACTCGGCTCGAAGCCGCCGCGCTGCTCACCGATCGTACGGGCGGCCTCTCGCCGCCTCCGACGCGCTTCACCGACGTCGTGCTCTCGCATCGATCGACGCTGCGCATCCTCGGCGGCGCGTCCGCGCTCTACGAGGACGGCGATCACGTACGCCTCCAGCTCGCGGCCGGGGTCGGCGTCGAGCGCCGTCGCGTCTCCGATCCTCTCGCGCAGGTCGGGCTGCTGCCGCGCGAGGCCGACGATCTTCTCTATCGCGTCACCGTGCGCGGCGCCGGCACGCTGCGGCCGCTCGACTGGCTGGATCTCACGCTGGTCGCCACGTACGGCCACGAGGCGATCGCGCCGAGCGACGTGCTCGCCCCGATGCTGCTCAGTCCTTCGTCGCGCGACTCGGGCGCAGCAGGGATCGAAGCGCGTGCGTTCGGATCGATCGGCGACGCGCGCTTCGAGCTCCGGCCGAGCGCGCGCATCGAGGTGCTCGACGCCCATCTCTTCGGCATCGCGGAAGGGCACTTGAACGAGGCGCACGCGAGCACGCTGGCGATCCCGACCGGACGCATCGGCGTGGTGCTCGAGCCCGTGCGCGGCGTCGCCATCGCGGCGTCAGGATTCGCGGCGGCACGGCCGCCGAGCCTCGTGGAGCTCTTCGGAGATCGGGCATACCTCACCGGCAACGCGGGGCTGCGCGCGGAGACGTCGTTCGGAGGCGACGGCGGCGTCGTGCTCGCAGGCCCGCTCGGTCCGTTCGAGGGCACCATCGACGTGCGCGGCTTCGCGAGCTCCGTCTCGAACCTGATCCGCTACGTGCGCACCGATCAGTTCCAGTACGCACCGCAGAACATCGCGCAGGCGACGATCGCCGGAGCCGAGGCGAGCGTCGTCGCATCGATCCCGCACTACGCGCAGCTCAACGCGTCCTTCAGCTATCTCTACTCGGCCGACGAGTCGGGCGGGCTGACGCAGGGCAACGCGCTGCCGCTTCGCGCGCCCATCTCGACGTACGTGCGCCTGAGCGCCGGCAACAGCCCGTTGGAATTCATCGACCGCATCGAGGTGTACGGCGATCTCGACTACGTCGCGCCGAGCTTCGCCGACCCGTCCGACCTCACGATCATCGCAGGGCGGATGCGCTTCGGCGCCGGTCTGACGGTCACCGCATTCGAGCGGCACGTCGCGCTCGAAGTGATCGTGCGCGACATCGCCGATGCCCGCGGCGTCGACGTCCTCGGCATGCCGCTCGCCGGACGTAGCGTGACCGCCTCACTCACGATCCGCGAGTGAAGCTCACGGCGTCGACGTCGAACGCGTGGTGCGGGGCGTCGCATGCGTGGCGCGCCTGGTCCGCGGCGCCGTATGCGTGGCGCGGGTGTGCGTCGTCGCCGGCGTCGGCGAGACGACCACGGTGGTCGTCGGCGAATGAGGCGAGCCGGTCCCACCGGCGCCGCCCGTGCCGGTCGTGCCGGTACCGCCGGTGCCCGTTCCGCCCGCCTGCGCCGAGTGGCCGGTCGCACCACCCGCGCTCGCCCCGCTCGGCGCAGGCGCGGCCTGCGCGCTCGCCATGCTCGTCACACCGAGCGCCAGCGCGACGATCCAGGAACCGATTCGATTGCTCATGGGAACCTCCGCGCCTTGCGGAGCACGAGCAGTGCCGTCGCACGCAGTCAGTCGGGCATCTGCGGGAGCCCGAGCGCGGTCGGCAATAGCGGCGGCAGATCCTCGTCGTCCGCCTCGCCGTGCACCTCGGGCGCGACGTGCGTCGGCTCCGGCGGGACGAGCACTCCCGCAGAGAAGTGAGCGTCGCGTCGTCGCTCGGCCGACTGCTGATCGAAGCGGCGGCTCTCTCCCTCGTACACCCCCGGCAAGCGCTCGTAGTCGACGTCGGTCGCCGTCCCGTTCTGGATGCGCGCCTCGATGCGCGCCGCGGTGTCGAAGCCGGCGGGATCCCAGTAGCCCAATAGATTGCCCGTCGCCTCCGCGGCGCTCGCCGCGTTCGAGTCGTTGGCGACGAGCGGCGTCAGCATCCACGAAGAGAAGAGGAGCGAGCCGAAGAGCACGACCAGCCGATCTTGCAGGCGTCGCTCGCCCCATGCGGCGAAACACACCGCGAACGCTCCGAGCAGCGCGATCGGAAGCATCGAGAGCGAGCCGTGGAAGTCGTGCCCGAACGTGCTCGCGATGTAGCTGCCCGCGTTGTACGGCGCGAAGTCGTAGCGAACGAGCACGCGCAAGAGCTGTGGAAGCGGACGCGTGATCGCCTCCGGCAGATGCGGGTAGTAGATGCTCGGGCCGCCGCTCGCGAGAAGACCGACCGAGAGCGATGCGACGGCGAACGCGCCTGCGCCACGCGGGCTGATGCGCGCGAGCGCCTTGCCGCCCTCGAGCGCGGCCCATCCAACGAACGGATAGGCGACCGCGAGATAGCGAGGCCCCACGGTCCATCCACCGCGCCAATTGTTCATCGTGCAGATGAGCAGGAACGTCGTCATCGGCACGAGCAGCGCGAAGATGGCGTCGAGGCGCGTCTCTTTGCGGCGCAGCAAGATCGGAAAGCCGATCACGGAGAGCAAGAGGATCGGCGTGAGCGGGAACATGCCGTAGCCGAGATCGAAGAGCAGCCCACCGGCCGCTTCCCAGCGCCACTCGCCCGAGCCGTAGAAGCCGTCGTTCATGCCGGCGCGGAATGCTTCGGACTCGAGATAGCGATGGCCCGGTGTGAGCGCGTTGCCGAACGCCGCTTGATGGAAGCCCAGCACCGAGAGCGTCGGCACGAGCGCGCCGAGCGCGAAGTTCACGAGGTACTCACGCCTGCGGATCGCGAAGAGTGCGTACAAGCAGAGGACAGCCGTCGCGACGAAGCCCGGGTACTCGAACGCCGTGACCGACGCCGCGAGGAAGCCCGCGCCGATCGCGCGGCCTCCGGTGATCTCACCTTCGCGGCGCGCGCGCTCGAGGATCATGAACGCGCCGAACGCCGCCGCGGCGCTCAGCGTGTGCGAGACGAAGATCAGCCCGTACGCGTAGAGCATCGAGCCCA
Organism: uncultured Sandaracinaceae bacterium; assembly: GCA_964429305.1. Taxonomy (GTDB): domain Bacteria; phylum Myxococcota_A; class Polyangia; order Polyangiales; family Sandaracinaceae; genus JBBSAT01. The sequence continues at coordinate 7,691 of CAYSCF010000284.1, forward strand.
TGCCCATCGAGAGCACGAGCGCGTCGCGCACGACGGGAGGCCCGCCCTTGCGCGCGAGCCAGCGATGGAACGCGTACAGAAACCAGAGCGTGGGCAGGATCGATCCGCCGAAGCGGCACGCCCAGAGCGCGGTCGTGCGAGAGAAGGCCGCGCCGGTGCGATTGCACCACGTCCGGTAGATCCAGTAGGCGGGCACGCCCAGATAGCTCGTGCCGGGCGCCTTCACCGAGTACGCGTGACCGCCGTAGACGGCCGCGTCGTTCACCCAGCCCCACTGCTGGCGAACGTGATCGATCGCGAACGTGTGATCGTCCACGATCGCCGCCGTCATGAAGAAGCGGACGTTCTCGTTCGGGTTGTTCGTGCGGTCCTGGTACGGGAACACGTACAGGTACCCGAGCGCGAGGATCCCGAACAAGACGGCTCGCCGCGCACGAGAGGGCGGCGATTTCTGCGGAACGAACGCCAAGGCGGCGGCAGCCTAGCAGGCGCGCACGGCTCTCAGAAGTCGAGCTCGCGCGCGAGGCTTCCCGATTCGCGCGTGGGCGCGCTGCGGCGTCGCGAGCGATCGCTCGCGGGACGCGTGACGCTGGTCGGTGGAGCGGCCGCGGGCTCCGGAGACGCAGCAGCTCCCGGAGACGCAGCAGCTCCCGAAGACGCTGCAGCTTCGGGGGACGGCGCCTCGACGACGGCCGTCTCGGGCAGAGCCGCCGGAGCCGCGACGACGGAGGAGGGCGGCGCCACCACGGCCGGAGCCGCCGCCGGGGCCGCCGCGGCGGGCGCGGGCGGCGCCACCGCGTGTGTCTGCGTCGGGGAGCTTCCGCGCATCGCGAGCGCCAGGGCGATCACGGTGAGCGCGAGAACGATCGACGCGGTGATCCACACCGCGCCGCGGCGTCGCGCGGGCGCCTGGAGCGATCCGGTCGTGTGCGTCTGGATGACGCCGAGCGGAACGAACGGAACGGGTGCCGCCACGTCCCCGGCCTGCGGCGGCACGCTGTCCGGCGCATCGAGCGTCTTGGCCTCGCGCCGGTACTGACCGCTGCCACGCATCGCGCGCGGCGGAACGGAGAAGCGACCCGTGCCGTCGGGCGTGCCCGTCGCCTCCGCGATCGCGCGCTGCATCTCGCGCGCCGTCTGGAACCGATCTTCACGGCGCCGCGCCATCGCGGTCTCGACGACGGCACACAGCTCCGGGATGTCCCCGCGCAGCTTGGAGAGCGGGGGCACGAACCCGTCGACTACGAGGCGCAGCACGCGCGTCGGATCCGGATCGTCGAACGGCAGCACGCCGCTCAACATCTCGTACATCATCACGCCGACGCTGTAGATGTCGGTGCGCTTGTCGAGCGCCTCACCGTATGCCTGCTCGGGCGACATGTACTCGGGCGTGCCGACGACGGCTTGATCCGCGACATCGTCTGCGCCCTGCGAGATTCCGAAGTCGAGCACGCGCGCGAAGTAGCCGTCCTCGTCGACGGTCACGAACACGTTGCCCGGCTTCATGTCGCGGTGAACG
>CAYSCF010000285.1:0-9199 GCA_964429305.1 uncultured Sandaracinaceae bacterium
TACGCACGCGAGGCGGCGGCGACGTTCTCACCCACGCTCGATCGCGCCGGCTTCGACGCGCGCTGGGCCGAAGAGCACGAAGCGCTCGAGACGTAGCGATTCGACCAGAGGGGCTCAGCGCGTTCGACGACGACGCGCGCGCACTTCTTCGCGCTCGTCTTCTTCTTCGCGTGCATCGACCTCGACGCGCGTGCGCGGCGGAGGCGTGACGATCGGGCCCGAGCGCGCTGCCGAGGAGATCGCCGTGGGGGCCGGCGCGGTGCCGCTCTTGCGCGCGACGTACTTCTCGAAGTCCGTGCGCGGCTCGCGCCTCGGCGGCTCGCCCGACAGCGTCTGCGCCGCGCTCGCCGCGCGCTTGCCGAGCGCCGACACGAGCGCCGTCACGCCCTCCTCGATCGCGCGGTCGATCTCTTTCTCCGCCTGCGCGAGCACCGTGCCGCGACGCTTTCGCGCTTCGGAGGCGATGCGTGCCTCGTCTCCGAGCTCCTTCCAGCGGCGACGCCACGCCTCGGCGGCCTGCTTCTGCGCCTCGCGTCTCGCCTTCTTCGCCGCGCGCTTCTCTTCGCGCGCCATCAGCCGCTCCACTTGCTCGGTCGAGGGCGCGAGCAGAGCGCGCCGTGCACTGAACGCGACGCCCATGCCCCACGCGAGCGCCACCCAGAGCGCCCACGGCACGCCCGGCGTCGTCAGGTAGTTCAGCGATCCGAGGAAGGCCATCACGATCGCGTACGTGGAGAAGTGCGAGACGAACGCGCGGCGCGCGTCACGCGTCCAGCGTGCCGCGGCGGCTTCCACGGTCTTCTCTTCCCCGAGCTCGGCGAGCGCCTCGTCGATCGCGCCCGGATCGATGCCGACCTCGCGCGCGGCGGCGACGAGATCGTCGTGCCTCACGCCGTCCTCGGCCTGCTGCGTCCGCTCCGCCGCGCGACGGAGGATCTCCTCCATCTCGTCGCGCGTGTACGAGCGCTGCGCCATGGGCGTGTTGTACCAGAGCCGGCGCGGCGCGCTTCTCGCCCTGCCCGATCGCGTCGGAACCCGCTACGCTCGCCGCCATGATTCAGGGAGCGATCATCGGGGTCGTCGTCGCGTTGGCGATGATGTTCTGGAACCGGCGCAACGCGCAGCAGGGCACCGGGCTGGCGGGCCAGATCGAGACGGCGCTACGCGGTCATGCGCCCGCGACGCTCGACGAGGTCGCCAAGCTCGTGGGCAAGCAGGGGTTCATGGCGCGCGGCGAGGTGGCTCAGGCCCTCAACGCGCTCGTGTCCGTGAACAAGGTGCGCGTCATCGATGCGCCCGAGGGCACGCCGCAGCTGAAGAAGGTCGACTTCATCCGCTACGAGAGCGTCTCTCCGCCCACGAGCTAGGGCGAGGCGTAGAGCTGCGTCGCGACCTCGCCGGGGCCGCTCGCGCGCAGATCGACGCGCAGCTGGGCCGGATCTTCGAGACAGATGGGCCGGGTGCTGCCGAGGATCGCGCCCGTGCCCGTCGTCGTGTCTTGCTGCACGAGCACGCCGTCGTTCGTGTAGAGCAAGAGCTCGAGCTCGCCGACCGTGTCCGCGCCCTGCGCGATCACCTTGTAACAAAGGCCCGAAGCCAGGACGAGCGAGAAGCTCGCGCTCTGTCCCGGGACGAGGGTGAAGTGTCGCGCCTCCCCCTGCCGGATCATGTACGGCGCTTCGGTGGGCGCGCGATGACGGATGCGTGCTTCCAGCGGATCGGCCGGATTGGGCTCCGGGTCTTGCGGTGCCGGCGGCGGCTCGTAGCCACCGCAGCCGACTACACCGAGCAGAAAGACGACCAGCGCGAGCGAGCCCGAGAGAGAACGGAACACCCGCCTGGCGTACGTCACGAACCGAGCGCGGTCACGCGGACGGGCGCGTACTGCGGCGTCGGGCGCATCTGATCGCCGAGCTGGTAGCGCAAGCTCGCGCCCCAGCACCACACCTCGCCGCTCGTCAGCAGTGCGCACGCGTGCCCCTCGCCCAGCCCGATGTGCGCCACGCCCGAAAGGCTCGGCACCATCGTCGGGGTCAGCTGGCAGTCGTACGGCGCACCGTTGCCGTCGACGCACGGCGTCGCCGCGTGTGACATCTGTCCATCGCCGATCTGACCCTGGTTTCCAGCGCCCCAACACATCACGCTCCCGTCGTGGAGGAGCGCGCAAGCGTCTCCGTCCACCACACGAAGCTCAGCGACATTCGAGAGGCCCGTGGGTTCCACGGGAAGGGCCGTCGAGTGAAGATCGCCGTTCCCGAGCCCGCCGCCCTGCCCGCCGCCCCAGCACTGGACGTGGCCGGTGCTGTGCAGCACGCAGCTGAACGAATCGCCGAGCTGGATGTCGATGATCGTCGCGGCGGTGACGCCGGTCACTTCGACCGCCACGTTCGAGCAGTCGTACATGGTGGGCGTCGCGATGCAGGTCTGGTGCGGACCGGCCGAGCCGATCTGATCGAACTGGTTGTTGCCCCAGCAGTAGAGGTGATCGGCCGTGCGTGCGCATGCGTGGCCGTTCTGCTGATCGATCTCGAGCGCGCCCATCAGCGGCGTGCCGCCCGAGAGCATCACCGGCGAGGGCGTCGTGGTGTCGCTGAAGGCGCCGTTGCCGAGACGACCGCTGCTGCCGGCGCCCAGGCACTGCACCGTCGTGTCGGCCGCGATCCAGCAGAGGTTGCCGTAGCTGAGCGCGATCTGCGTCGCACCGTCGGCGACGGCGACGCCGTCGACCATCACGTGCTCGGGCGCGAGGCGCGAGTGCTCGAGCGTCGCGCCGAGCTTGTACTGCTGCGATCCCCAGCACCACACCTCGTGCGCCGCGCCGACGAGGCCGCAGCCCTGCACGGTGCCGCGCGTGAAGATCGCGCTCGGCGCGCTCGCGAACGCGACCGTGACGGCGCGCGGCGAACAGTCGGTGTCGTTCTCGCCTGCGTTCATGCGGCAGTTCGAGCCGTGGCTGTGCGCGGTGTCGCCGAGCTCGCCTTCTTGCGCGCGGCCCCAGCAATCGACCTGCCCGTTGCCGCGGACCACGCACGTCGACTCGCTCATCAGCTCGATGCCGACGAGCTCGCAGCCGGTGCCCGAGCAGAGCGGGAGCGGGCCCGCATCGGGGCGCACGAACGCATCGTGGCCACCATCGATCGGCGCCGGCCCGGTATCGGGCAGCACGGCCGCATCGTCGGTCGCGGCGGGCGGGTTGCAGCCGACGGCGAGCGTGATCGCGACGAGGAGCAACGAGTTCGCAAGGAACGGAAACAAAGCGGACGGACGATGAGCGCGCACGGGGCCCTCCTGGCGAGCAAGAGCGCGACGCTACGCCACGGCGGTCCCCGCCGCAAACCGCGAGCACCCCGTGAAAAACGGTCTATCCTCGCGCCGCACATGAACCGGGCCGAGCGAGCGCGTCGAATCGTCGAGATCTTGGAGCGCCTCTACCCGGAGGTGCCCATCCCGCTCGATCACACCGATCCTTTCACGCTGCTCGTCGCGGTCGTGCTCTCGGCGCAGACGACGGACAAGAAGGTGAACCAAGTCACGCCCGCGCTCTTCGCGGTGGCGGGGACACCCGCGAAGATGGCGGCGCTGCCGGTTCCCGAGATCCATCGGCTCATCCGCGAGGTCGGGCTCGCGCCGCAGAAGGCGAAGAACCTGTCGGGCCTGGCGAACCTCTTGCTCACGCGCCACGGCGGCGAGGTGCCGCGGACGTTCGAAGAGCTCGAGGCGCTGCCGGGCGTCGGCCACAAGACGGCGAGCGTGGTGATGGCGCAGGCGTTCGGTGTCCCGGCGTTCCCGGTCGACACGCACATCCTCCGCCTCGCCGAGCGCTGGCAGCTCTCGGATGGGACATCGGTCACCAAGACCGAGGCCGATCTCAAGAAGACGTTCGCGCAGGAGCTGTGGAACGGTCTGCACCTGCGGATCATCTTCTTCGGTCGCGAGCACTGCCCCGCGCTCCGCCACGATCCGCTGCACTGCGCGATCTGCAGCTGGGCCGCGAAGAAGACGGCGCCCGTGAAGACGAAGACGAAAACGACGACGAAGACGAAGCGCCGTGTCGCCTGACTGGACCCCGCTCGCCCTCGAGATCGCCGCGACGTTGCTCGTCGTGTGGATCGTCTTCGCCGGAATCGCGCCGATGCTGCGTCGTCGCCGCGCCACCGCACCAGCGCGCGCACACATGTCGAAGTCGATCGCCGAGGGAAGTGACTCGCAGAAATCGCAGAGCGAGCGAGCGCGCGCGCTGACTGCGGCCGCGAAGACCGCGCTGGAAGACCTGCGTCGCCCGCGCTTGGCCGCCCGCTACGCCGAGTGGGCCCATCGCCTCGCCCCGGGCGATCCGGAGATCATCGCGCTCACGGTCCACTCGCTGCTCGCGTCGCGCCGCTATCACGCGCTCGAGCGCCTCTTGTGGGCGAGCCTCGCCGCGTCGAGCGACGCGAGAACGTCGCCCGCGCTCGCCGCGCTGGAGAAGCTCTACGAGAAGCAGCTCGCGCGCCCCGATCGCGCCAAGGCCCTGCGCGCGCTCGCGTCGACTACGGAGCTCCCGCCCGCCGACGCATGATGAACGGCGCGTGGACCTGGTCGTCTTTGTAGTCGAGACAGAGCGAGTACATCGCGAGGTTCACGCCGAGCCGCATCGCGAGCTCGCGCTGCGCGTCGCCGCCCGGCTCGACCGGGTACTCCCAGTTGCCGAGGTTGTCGCGGGCCCAGGCGCCGCCGAGATCGTGGCGGCTGTAGACGAGCGCGATGCGATCGCCGAGCGTGATCGCCTCGAGCTGATCGGGCCCGCGCACGCGCCCGACCGGGCGATCGAGCAGATAGTACGTGCGATAGATCGTGTGATCGCGTGGCAGCGCCGTGAGCGGATGCGAAGCGAGCGCGCGTGAGAGCTCGCGGCGCACCGACTGATCGAACCCGTCGCTCTCGGGCGACGCGTCGTCGACGAGCACGAAGCCGCCGAAGGTCAGAAAGCGCCGCAGGCCCGTGACCTCGGCCTCGCTCAGCTCGGGAAACGCGGTGTCGCCGGTCCAGTAGAGAAAAGGTGTCTCGAAGATCGCGGGATCGTCGAAGCGCGCGGACGATGGCGTGAGCGAAGGCTCGATGCTCGTGCGCTTGCGCAGCTCCCACGCGAGGCGCCGCGGCGCCGTCTCCCGCGGCGTCGGATGCCCACCGTCGTAGAGCACGGTCCGCACGTCGAAGAGCGACGTCTCCCCGAGCGCATGCGCCGCGTGGGGCGCGAGCGCCGAGAAGAAGAGCGCGGCGGACAGGGTGATCGCGAGCCGTGACATCCGAGCGTGCATGCTAGATCGTTCGCGCGTGATGCGCTGGCTCGCGATGTCGATCCTGGTGGCTCTCTGCGGTTGCTCCGGCGGCGAGGAGCCGCATGCGCATCCGCCCGCGCCGCCGCCGCCTCCGACGACGACGACGGCGCACGCTCCTGCGCCGGGGGCCGCCGCCGCGTCCGCCGAGGCGCATCTCGTGCGCGGGCAGCGCGAGATGATGAGCACGGTCTACCAGATCACGATCGTGTCGGACGACGAGCCGGGCGCGCACGAGGCGATGGAAGCGGCGTTCGACGAGATCGATCGGCTCGAGAACGTGCTGAGCGAGTGGCGCGAGGGGACCGAGATCTCTGCGATCAACGCCGCCGCCGGTCACGAGCCGGTGCACGTCGGCACCGACACGATGACCGTCGTGCAGGCCGGCATGGAAGTCTCGCAGTGGAGCGACGGCGCGTTCGATCTCTCGTGGGCCGCCCTGCGCGGCATGTATCTCTTCCAGCGCGGTCAGGAGCACGTGCCGAGCGACGAAGAGATTGCTGCACGCCTTCCGCTCGTGAACTTCCGAGACATCGTCGTGGACGAGGCGGCGAGCACCGTCTTTCTCCGTCGTGAGGGCATGGCGATCGGCACGGGCGGCATCGCGAAGGGCTACGCGCTCGATCGCGCGCGCGATCTGCTGGTCGCACGCGGCTTCACGCAGTTCATGATCTTCGGCGGCGGTCAGGTGACCGTGCACGGCCAGCGCGGCGATCGCCCGTGGCGCGTCGGCATCCAGAACCCGCGCGCGAGCGACTACATCGGGTTCTTCGAGACCGACGGCGGCTCGATCGCGACGAGTGGCGACTACGAGCACTACTTCATCGACGACGAAGGCCGTCGCTGGCACCACATCATCGATCTCTCGACCGGCCGCCCCGCGACGCGCTCGGTGCAGGTCTCGATCATCACCGACGAGGGCATCTACGCCGACGCGATGACCAAGCCCTGCTTCGTGTGGGGCCCCGAGCGCTGTATCGAGTGGCTCCGCGATCGGCCCGGACATCCGGAGGCCGTCATCGTCGACTCCGACATGCGCGTGTGGATGACGCCCGGCGCGCACGAGCGCGTGCGGATGCACGTCGAGCTCGTCGATGGACGGCTGCCTCCTCCGTCGCAGTGACGGCTGATCGAAGGGCTGCGGGCTGAGGATATCGGCGATGGAAGGGATATCGACGATCGCTTCGTGCCGCTCCCTCAGTTGAGATCGCTGGCGATCACGAGCCACACCTCGCGCCGATGACCGCAGCGCTTGCAGCGCGCGTCCACCATGCGGAGCGAGTGCCCCGAGACGTTTCGCGCGACGTGCTCGAACACCTTCAGCTCGCCATCGCAGCGCGGGCATCGCATCGACTCGACGCGCAGCTCGATCTGCGAGGCGCTCTCGACGCGGATCGGGCGCTCCCACGAGCCGCCTTGCTCGAGTAGCGACAAGCGCTCGCGCGCATCGGCGAGCTTCTCGGCTTCGCGCTCGGCTTCTCGTCGTACCGTGCGCTCGCGCTTCTTGCTCATGGTCGGAGCGCCTCCGCGAGCTTCGCCGGATCCGTGATCGGAAGACCGCACGTGCGATCGCGACACACGTAGGCTGTGGCGTGCCCGTCGATCGCGCGCTTGTCTTGCGCGCGCGGATCGCTCTCATCGAGCCGTGCGATCACCGCGTTCGGCTGCCACGCCGCGCGCGCGACGCGCAGCAGCGCCTCGCAGCGCGCTTCACCGCGCTCGCCGACGACGTAGATCTCGGTCGGCCCGCGCATCAGACGATCCATCGCCGCGAGCGCGTGCGAGAGCCCGAGCGGGCTCGCGAGCGCCGGGCCCACGGTTCCGTCGAGCACGCGCTTGGCGAGCGCCTCCAGCGACGGGTCCGATCGATGCACCGAGAGTCGCAGCGCGACGTGCGCCATCGTCGCGACGGCCGACGGCACGGCGTGATCGTACGCATCGCTCGTGCGCGCGATCAGATCGCTCGCGTCCTTGCGGGCGAAGAAGAACATCGCCTTCTCCTCGTCCCAGAACGCCTCCTTCGCCGCCGCGAAGAGGCGCTCGGCCATCGCGAGCGCTTCGGGCGCATCGCTCGCCTCGTACACGTCGATCGCGGCGCTCGCAACGTCCGCGTAGTCCTCGAGGAAGCCCGGCGTCTTCGTCTCGCCGTCCTTGCGGATGCGATGGAGCACGCCGTCCTTCCACAAGCGCTTGTCGATCGCAGCGAGCGTGCTCTTGGCGAGCGTCACCATCTTCGGATCGCCGATCGCACTTCCGGCCACGGCGAGCGCACCGATCGCGAGACCGTTCCACGAAGCGATCGTCTTCTCGTCGCGGAACGGCCGCTTTCGCTTGTTGCGCGCGGCGAGGAGCGCGACGCGCGCCTCCTCGATCTTCCCGGCGGCCGCCTCCAGATCCAGGCCGAGCTCGCGTGCGATCTCGCCCGTCGGGCGCGCGATCGAGAGAACGCTCGCGCTCGTTCCCTCGAAGTTGCCTTCCTCTTCCACGCCGAAGCGCAGCGCCGCGACACGGCCGAGCTCGGGACCGATCGCCGCATCGATCTCCGCGCGCGTCCACACGAAGAACGCTCCCTCGCGCCCTTCCGTGTCGGCATCTTCCGTCGCGTAGAAGAGCCCTTCCGGAGATCGCATCTGCGTCTCGAGGTAGCTCGCGATCTCGCGCGCCGTCTGCGCGTGGAGCGTGCCGCATCCGGCCCGGAACGCCTCAGCGTGGGCGCGCAGCAGCAGCGCGTTGTCGTAGAGCATCTTCTCGAAGTGCGGCACGAGCCAGTGCGCGTCGGTCGAGTAACGGTGGTAGCCGCCGCCGAGCTGATCCCACACGCCGCCCGCGCGCATCGCGGTCAGCGCCTTGTCCGCGCGTTGCAGCGCGCCACCGCGATCGCCGTCGTGCGCAGCGCGGAGCAAGAGCTCGAGCGCCATCGTGTTCGGGAACTTCGGCTTGGTGCCGAAGCCTCCGTTCGCGTCGTCGTAGCGGCGCGAGAGGAGCATCGCCGCGCCCCGTGCCACGTCGCGCGGGATCTGTCCCGGCTTCGTGCTCGGCGACGACACCCGGATGATCTCGGCCGTGATCTCCTTGGCGCTCGACTCGATGTCCGCGCGCCGCTCCGTCCACGAGGCGTGCACCGCATCCAGCACGTTGCCGAAGCTCGGCATCCCGTACTTCTCGACGTCGGGGAAGTACGTGCCGCCGAAGAACGGCTCGAGCGTCGGCGTGAGGAACACGGTGAGCGGCCAGCCGCCGCTGCGGCCCATCATCTGCACCACGAGCTGGTAGACGTGATCGACGTCGGGTCGCTCTTCGCGATCGACCTTCACGCTCACGAAGCGCTCGTTCATCACCTTCGCCGTCGCCGCGCTCGCGAAGCTCTCGCGCTCCATCACGTGGCACCAGTGGCACGCGCTGTAGCCGATGGAGAGCAGGATGGGCTTGTCCTCGGTGCGCGCCTTGGCGAACGCGGCCTGACCCCATGGATACCAGTCGACCGGGTTGTGAGCGTGCTGCTTGAGGTACGGCGAGAGCTCGTCCGCCAGGCGATTCATGCGCGCATCATCGAGCCGGATCGCCACGAGCGCCAGAGCGAGATCGGCGCTCACGCGGGTCGGAGACGAACGCGCGCGCACGTGCCCACGCCCACGCGCGAGCGTAGCTCGAGCTCGCCGCCCATCTCGGAGACCAGGCGCTTGCAGATGGCGAGGCCGATGCCGGTGTCGCCGACGTCGAAGAGATGCTCGAGCTGTTCGCGCGCGATGCCTTGGCCCGTGTCCACGACGTCGATCGCGAGCCAACGGTCCTCCGCGCACGTCTCGATGCGAATCGTGCGGCTGCCCGAGCTGTCGTCGATTGCACTGGCAGCGTTGACGACGAGGTGAGTGAGCACCCGCTCA
>CAYSCF010000286.1:0-9147 GCA_964429305.1 uncultured Sandaracinaceae bacterium
GTGACGACGTCCATCGATCGGGTCGAGACCGGGAGCGAGCGCGCGGCGAGACGCGAGACGAAGTCCATCTCCTCGCGCGGCGAGATCGTGAGCGTGCCGTCGATCCAGAAGGTCGTCAGGTGGCTCGCATCGCCCGACGATGCGTTGCCGTACCCGAGCCGATGCAGCCACTCGGCCTCCTGCGCGGGGCCGATCGTTCGCGCGAGCGCTTGGAAGTACCAGAGCACCGAGTCGCGCATCGCCGTCGTCAGATCGTGATCCTGGTTCCACTCGACGCGTTCGTGCAGCGCGCCATCCCACGGGATCACGAAGTGCTCGTCGGGGGCGGCGCCCGTCTCCAGCGCGACCAGCGCGTGCGGGATCTTGAACGTCGAGCACGGCGACATGCGTGTATCGAGCATGGATGCGTTCGTCGTGCGCAGCACACCATCGGTGTCGCGGCGCATCACGAAGACGCCGCGGTCCGCGCCCTCGGGGAGCGGCGCTTGGATGGTGTCGTCGTGAGGCTCGGTCTCGACCCGCGCGGGAGAAGCGCCACAGGCGCCGAGAGACATCGCGAGGAAGAGGGCTCGTGTGTTCATGCGTGCCCAAGACAGCGGGCGATTCGCGCTGCATTCCCGCGGTGAGCGTTCGCACGTCCAAGCGCCCGCCGCGGTCGCATGCTCCGCGCCTCCCATGATCACGCTCAAGAGCTATCTCGCAGGCAGCTGGCAGTTCGGTTCGGGCAAGACGGTCACGCTGGTCGACCCGTCGACGGAAGAAGCGATCGCGGAGGCGTGCACGAGCGGCCTCGACTTCGGCGCGGCGCTCGCGTGGGCACGCAAGGAAGGCGGGCCCGCCCTTCGCGCGGCGACGTTCGCGACGCGCGGCGCGTGGCTCAAGGCGATCAGCAAGGCGATCCACGCCGAGCGCGATGCGCTGATCGAGCTCTCGATGAAGAGCGCGGGCACGACGCGCAGCGACGCGAAGTTCGACATCGACGGCGCGACCGGCACGCTCGCGTACTACGCAGGCATCGGCGCCAAGCTCGGCGAGACGCGCATCATGGTGGAGACGGCCGAGCAGCTCGGGCAGAGCGCGCGCTTCTTCGGCCAGCACGTGTGGACGACGCGCCCGGGCGTCGCGGTGCACGTCAACGCGTTCAACTTCCCCGCGTGGGGCCTGGGCGAGAAGCTCGCGGTCGCGATCCTCGCGGGCACGCCGGTGATCACCAAGCCGGCGACGAGCACGGCGCCGGTCGCAGTGCGCATCGCGGAGATCATCGTCGCGTCCAACGTGCTGCCCGCGGGCGCGTTCCAGATCGTGGCCGGCAGCGCGGGCGACTTGCTCGATCGGCTCGGGCCGCAGGACGTGCTCGCGTTCACGGGCTCGGCCGACACCGGCGCGAAGCTGCGATCGGCACAGCCCGTCGTCAGCAAGTCGGTGCGCGTGAACATCGAGGCCGACAGCCTCAACTCCGCGGTGCTCGCCGAGGGAGTGGACACGGGCGACGAGGCCTATCGTGCGTTCCTGCGCGACGTGGCCAAAGAGATGACGCAGAAGACCGGACAGAAGTGCACGGCGACGCGCCGCATCTTCGTGCCGGAAGCGATGATCGATCGCGTGCAGGAAGATCTCTGCGCCGAGCTCTCGCGCGTGAAGATCGGGCTGCCCTCGCTCGAAGAAGTGCGGATGGGACCGCTCGCGACCAAGCAGCAGCTCGACGACTTCCGCAGCGGCATCGCCAAGCTCGTCGCGAGCGGCGCGAAGGTCGTGCTGGGCGATGCGAACGTCGCCGCACCGATCGGCGTGCCCGCCGGCAAGGGATTCTTCGTCGCGCCGATGCTGCTGCGCGCCGATGCGCCCGACGACGCGCACGCCGTTCACTCCCACGAGGTGTTCGGCCCGAGCGCGACGCTGATGCCGTATCGCGATGCAGCGCACGCGGTAACGCTCGTGGCGCGCGGCGAAGGCGGGCTCGTCGCGAGCGTGTACGGCGACGACCGCGCGCTGCTCAAGGCCCTCGTGCTCGGCATCGCGCCATTCCACGGCCGCGTGCTCGTGGGCTCGAGCAAGATCGCCGATCAGGCCATCGCGCCCGGTCTCGTGCTCCCGAGCTGCATCCACGGCGGCCCCGGTCGCGCGGGTGGCGGCGAAGAGCTCGGTGGCGAGCGCGGCTTGCGTTTCTACATGCAGCGCACCGCCGTGCAGGGCGACCGCGCACTGCTCGACAAGATCTTCGAGAGTTGAGCGCTCAGCGCCGGACGACGCGCGGCGTCTGGATGTTCCCGAGATGCCGCAGTGGATGGGGCGCGCCGTCGAGCTCCTTCGGGAAATCGACGACGTCGACGTGATAGAGCACGACGACCAGGCGCGCGGGCTGCAGCGCGAGGTCGCCGAGGCTCGCCTCCATCTCGTCGCCGCCACCGGTGCGGCGGATCAACGCGCCGACGGTGCCGTGTCCGTGGAGGGCGCTCTCGATGCGCTCGACCCAGTCGCGCTGGAACGCGCGAATGCCGAGGTCGCGGGCGAATCGGCTGATCCGCCCTCCGTCGTCGTCGTCGAAGTAGTCGTCGAGATCGGCGGCGCTTCGCTCGGAGCACCAGACGGCCGTGTGTTGTCCTCGTTCGACGAGCATGCCCCCAGCTTCCGAGCCGCAGCGCGCTCGGTCAACACGCGACGAACGGCGAGCACGAGCTGGAGCGCCGCGAGCAGCGGGATGCCGAGATAGACGGCCAGGCCGAAGTAGACCAGGCCGCTCGGGCCGCCCGTCGCGGGCACGATCGCCACGCCCGCAGCGGGCTGCACGCTGATGACGTACTGCAGCGCCGCCTCGCCGAGATACGGCGCATCGGCGGCATGCGAGACGACCCGCGGCAGGAGCAGCGTTCCGTCGGGGAGCGTCCAGCTCACGGCGCTCATCTCGGTCTCCAGCGCGTACGCTTGATCGAATCGACCGTTCCGTCTCGCCGCAGCGATGCCGAAGGCGCTCGACGCCGTCCCGAAGCCGTCGAGCACGGGCCCCGCGTCGATCTCGAAACCGTTCTCGCTCTCCGTGCCGGGCGCGTACTCGCGGAAGCCCGCTGCCCATCCGTGGTCCTGCCAGAACGAGCGCGCGTAGCGCGTGTACCAGTCGCGCGCCTGCACAGGCCAGAGCTCGGGCGCGAACACGAGAACCCACGACATGCCCGTGCCGCGCCCCGGCTGCACGTCGTACGCGTGCTCGTGATCGTTCGAGAGATCGACGCGGTAGCGAACGAGGCCCAGAGCGTCCGCCTGCGCGCCGGTGAACGCGCGCAGCTCGCGCTCCACGAACGCCGAGTGATCGGTGCCCAACACCGCATCGGCCTCGCGGATCCACGCGACCGCGACGAGCACGTCGATCGGATAACACTCGTAGGGATAGTCGTTGAGCAAGCCGAGCGGCGAGTCGTCCAGCTCGGCGGCGAGCGTCTCGACCTGATCGCGCAGCAGCGGCTCGTCCGACGCATCGTGCGTGAGCGCCATGTGATTCGTGAGCGCCGAGATCACCAGCGCGCGGAAGAACACGTCCTGCCGGTGAAAGTAGTCGTCACCCCAGTGCGTGCGGACCCACGTGTGATGCACGGGATCGATCACGAGATCGCGCGCCGCATCGATCGCGCCCCGCGCATAGCTCAGCGGCTCGGGCGCATCCCCGAGCTCGCCGCGCTGCCACGCAGCCTCCAGCTCACGCGTGCCGAGCAGGTAGAAGACGCTCGTGAACATCGGCCACTCGTTGGTCGGGACGTCGTGCAGCTCGGTGTGCGCCGCACGGCCGCTCGCGATGCGGTCGCGCGCCCAGCGCTCGATGCGTGGCGTCAGATCGCGATGGAGATTGATGGAACGTTGCGGAACGCCTGGCCCGGCGAGCGCCGGGTCGCGCAGGTCGCGCACGAGCGCGACGCCCGGGCTGAGCAGGAGCGGGAGCGAGAGCACGAGGAAGAGCGCGGAGCGAATGACGCTGTTCATGCGCGTCACCGTGACGGCCGGCCGAGACACTCGCCGTCGTGCGCTTTGCGAACGGTCGCGATCGAGGATCGAGCGGTCGTCAGCCGATGCCGAGCTTGCGGCGGAGCTCGCGGGCGGCTTGGCGGGACACGGGGACTTCTTCGCCGCCGCTGACGACCGCGAGATAGCCGCCCGTGTCCTGCGGACGCAGGCGCTCGACGTGCGCGAGCGACAGGAGCGCGCGCCGGTGCACGCGGGTGAGCGAGGGCAGCGCGGCCTCCAGCTCGGTCAGCGACTTCGATGTCAGCAAAGCTTCGCCGCTCACGAAGACGGTCACGAGCTGGCCGTCGTGGATCGCGTGCGTGATGTCTGCAGGCTTCACCAGCCGGACGTCACCTCGCACCTCGAGCGCGATGCGATCGAGCGGCGGCGCAGCGCGATTCGGTGTCGCTTCCTCGATCCGATGCCGTGCACGCCCGATCGCCTGCGCGAGCCGTTCTTCTTCGATCGGCTTCAGCACGTAGTCCACGGCACCGCGCGCGAACGCCTCCAGCGCGTGCACCTCGTGCGCCGTCGTGAAGATCACGTGCACACCCAGCTCGTCGGCGAGCGCGCTCGCCTCGAGCCCCGACACCGCGCCCATGTGGATGTCGAGCAGCGCCAGATCGACGTCGATGCGATCGAGCTCGCGCATGACGGCCTCGCCACTCTCGCACTCGGCCACGATCTCGACGTCGCTGATCGCTTCGAGCAAGCGGCGCATCCTCTTGCGCGCCATCTGCTCGTCATCGGCGAAGAGCACGCGAATCATACGTGGCTCGCGAGCGCGGTCGGCATGGAGAGCTCGGTGATCGTGCGCGCGTCGTCGGCGCGGAGCGAGAGCGTGGCGGCGGACGCGTACGCGAGCGCGAGCCGACGCTCGACCATCTCGATGCCCTGCCCTCCGTCGCGACGGCCCTGATACGCGCCGGGGTTCGAGATGCGCAGCGCGATCCCGCCGTCCCGTCCCTCGATCCGAACCGTGACCTCGCCGGCATGTCCCGCGGCCGGACCGTGCGTGATCGCGTTCTCGACGAGCGGCAAGAAGATCATCGGAGGCACCTCGATCTCGGGAATCGGCTGCGGCACCTCGAGCACGAAGCGATAGCGCGCCTGATCGCGCACCGAATAGAGGTCGGTGAGCTGCTCGATCAATTCGACCTCCCGCGCGAGCGGCCAGCTCGGTCGCATCGATCCGTCGAGGATCGTGCGCAGCATCGACGCGAGCTTCAGCGTCGCGCGCTCGGCGAGCGCCGGATCTTCGCGACACCACTCGGCGATGGCGTTCAGCGTGTTGAAGAGAAAGTGCGGATCGAGCTGCGCCCGCATCGCGACGAGCCGCGCGCGCTCCGCGTCGAGCGCCATCCGATCGGCGCGCCGCGACGCCGACTCCATCCCTTCTTCCAGATCGATGTCGCGCCCGAGGCCCCAGCCGCCAACGAGGAACAACACGAGCAGAAGCCCGGTCGCGGGCGGGTCGACGACGTAGGTCCCGCGCAAGCCGACCAGCCCGGGAACGAGCGCCGCGACGACGACGACGAGCGCGCCGACCAGAACGAAGCCGGCATACGGGAGCCAGCCTCCCGAGCGCGCGCGGGCCGCCGCCCAGCGCCAGGAGGCCGGAGCGACGACCAAGAACGCCGCGAACAGGCCGGCGTCGATCGCGCACGGCACCCAGGACGCCGACGCGCCCCACTCCGCAGCGACCATCGCGACCAGGACCACCGCCAGCGGAATCGCGCGCCTCGGCACACCCAACGCGCGGATCGTGGCCAGGAACGACACGTTGCGAACTATAAGCCGGGTTCTCGTTTCGCCATTCCCTTCCGTATCTCGTGATCGCTCGTGTAACCTGCGCAACGTGGCCGAGCCGCCCGATCTCGTGATCGTCGAGGCTGACGGATCCGTTCGAGTCCCTGGACGCGGCGCGGATCGTCGTCTCCGCGATCGTTCGGGCCGTTACCGGCTCGTCGCGGACGCGCCTGGGCTCATCGTGCTGCGGCACGACCCGACGGACGAGGCGGGCGCCCCCGTCACACCGCGCGCGCGTGTGCTGATGGCGGGCGAGATCGTGTCGCGGATGACCGTCCTCGAGATGATCAACGTCATCGCGAGCGCGAACTGGCGCGGCGAGCTCTATCTCTACGCGCCCGATGGCAACCGAGTGCTCGTGCTCGACCAGGGCGCGCTCAAGAGCGCCCGCAGCGATCACCCGGACGACCGGCTCGGGCAGGTCCTGTATCGCAACGGCGTGCTCTCGAAGATGCAGCTCGACGAGGTCCTGAGCGAGGTCGATCCGGAGCGTCGCTTCGGCTCGCTCGTCCTCGAGAAGGGCTTCCTGACGCAGGACCAGCTCTTCGTGCAGCTGCGCGCGCAGATCGAGCAGATCTTCTTCTCGGCGTTGCTCGCGCGCGAGGGCACGTACGTCTTCTCGCTGCCGGACGACTCGGCCGACGCGCCGATCCACTCGGTGCACCTGGCGATCAACGGTCTGTTGATGGAGGGCGTGCAGCGCATCGACGAGATGGCGCTCTTCCGCGAGCGCGTGCCCCACGGCGGGCTCGTTCCCGAGATCCAGCCGCGCACGAGCGCGCACAGCCTCGATCAGACGGCGCAGATGGTGCTCGCCTATGCCGACGGGCAGCGGACGATCGACGACATCAGCCGCGAGACGGGCCTCGGCGAGTTCCTCACGACCAAGTCGGTGTACGGCCTGATGCAGCAGGGAATGATCTTCCTGCGCACGAAGAAGACGATCGACGAGGACGCCATCCGCAAGCTCGTGAGCGAGTTCAACGGCGTGCTGCGCGACGTGTTCATGGCCGTCGCGGCGTACGGCGGCATGGATCAGACGCGCTCGACGCTCGAAGCCTGGATCCAGGGTAGCGGCTACGGGCCGATCTTCGGCGAGCGCGTCCTCGACGACGGCAGCATCGACGGCGAGTGGGTGGTGACCGCGCTCTCGAGCGTGCAGGTCGAGAACCCGATGGAGGGCCTGCTGCAGGCGTTCCACGAGCTGAGCGCGTTCGCGCTCTTCGCGGCGACGACCTCGCTCCCGCGCGATCAGGAGATCGCTCTCTCGCGCGACGTCACGCAGCGTCTCAAGAAGATCCGTCTGTAGACTCTGCGTCGGCGGCGATGAACATACGCATCACGTCTCTGAGCGCGCGCCCGCTGCGCGTGCCACTGATCGAGCCCTTCGTGATCGCGTCGGGCGCGATGACCGAGACGCGCGCCGTCGAGATCACGATCGAGATCGCGTCCGACGCGGGCACGGCGATCGGGATCGGAGAGGCGGCGACGCTCGCGCCCGTGACCTCCGAGAGCGACGGCGACATCCTCGCGCGCGTGGATCGCATGCGAACGCTGCTGCAAGAGCGGCGCTTCGGTGGGCTGCGCGAGGCGTCGGCGATGCTCGACGTCGCGGCCGCGAAGATGCCGGTGCTGCGCGCGGGGCTCGAGGGCGCGCTGGCCGACGCGCTCGGACGCCTGGCCGCCACGCCGGTGGCATTGGTGCTCGACGAGCGTGCGAGGCCGGAAGGCATCGCACTGCGCACCGACATCACGCTACCGATCACGGGTGATCCGGATCACTCCGTGCGGCTCGCGACCGAGCACGCGGCGCACGGATTCGACTGCTTCAAGGTGAAGGTCGGGCGTGATCGCGTCGGCGACGCGCGCGCGCTCCGCGCCGTGCTCGACGCCGTGCCGGGCGCGAAGATCCGGCTGGATGCGAACGCCGGGTTCGACAGCCGCGATGCGCTGGCGCTGCTCGACGATCTGGAGAGCGCGCGCGATCGCATCGAGTGCTTCGAGCAGCCGTGCGGCAAGCGCGATCTCGTCGGCATGGCCGAGGTCACGGCGCACGCCGGCATCCCCGTCGTGGCCGACGAATCGATCGCGAACGACGACGACCTCGACGCGCTGCTGGAAGCGAAGGCGGCGAGCGCCATCAACCTCAAGCTCGTGAAGCACGGCGGCCTGGTCGATGCGTATCGCCTCGGAATGCGCGCACGCGCCGAGGGCCTGCGCCTCATGGCGGGCGCGATGGTGGAGACGCGCCTCGGTCTCGTCGCGATGGCCCACGTCGTCTGGGCGCTCGGCGGCGTCGACTGGGTCGATCTCGACACGGCCTTCCTGCTCGCGAGCGATCCGTACGAAGGTGGCTGGACCGCGCACGGCCCGGACATCACGGTGAGCACGAGCGCCGGTCTCGGCGTGCGGCGAAAAGGATGACGACCATGCGAAGCGCCCTCACGAAGGACGAGATCCAGAGCGCGTTGAAGGAGCTGCCCGGCTGGCGTCACGACGGCGACGCGCTGCAGAAGACCTTCGAGCTGAAGAATTTCCGAGAAGCGATGAGCTTCATGGTCCGGCTCGGCTTCGAGGCCGAACAGCGCGACCATCATCCGGAGATGAAGAACGTCTACGGAAAGGTCGAGATCCTCTTGCGCACGCACGACGCGGGGAACGCGGTGACCAAGGCCGACGTGGATCTCGCGAAGGCCATCGAAGCCTTCTCCTGGCTCTGACCGCTAACGCCGCGCGCGCTTCGCATTCGCGCGCTTCGAGATCCGCACGTCCTTCGCGCCCAGCGCAGTCGCGTGAAGCTCGAGGCACTCTGCGAGCGCATCCTCGTCGAGCTCGACCCCATCCTCGCGGAAGAGCCGCTCGACGACGAGCACGTCGCGCTCGACGCGTGCGTCGATGCGCCCGACGAGTCGGCCGCGGTGCAAGAGCGGGCACACGTACCAGCCCCAGCGCCGCAGATGCGCCGGCTTGTACACCTCCCAGACGTAGTCGAAGTCGAACGCGTGGCGCACGAGGCCGCGATCCCAGAGCAGAGGATCGAGCGGCCCGAGCACGCGCATCACGTCGTCCGGCTTCGCGGGCTTGCGCGCGAGCGCGGCCGTCGGCGCGAGATAGGTCCCGCGCTTGCCCTCGATCGTCACCCGCTCGATTCGTCCTGCCTCCACGAGGGCTTCCACGAGCGGCCCGCGGCGCGCGTCGCGGAGCATCGACCACGAGGGGCTCATCGCCTCCGCCAGCAGCCCCGCGCTCGTCACGCGCTCGAAGAGCGCCCACGCCTCGAAGGGCTCGTCCCGACGCGCGTCGTGGTGCTCCGGCAGCGCGCGCTCGGGGACGTCGTAGAGCTTCTCA
>CAYSCF010000287.1:0-9110 GCA_964429305.1 uncultured Sandaracinaceae bacterium
CGCCGCCCTCAGGCTGCAGCGGCGGCGCGACAGGCTTCCGCGCAGCGCGGGCAGACCTCGGCGCAGTGTGCGCAGGCCGGCTCCATCGATGCGTGCTGTCGGCACTGCGCCGCGCACTCGTCGCAGGCGGCGGCGCAGATGCGCGCGAGATCCGGCAGACGCGACGAGCCCGCCGTCGCCAGCACGATCACGGCGCGACAGAGCTCGGCGCACTCGCGCGAGAGACGCGCACACGCGCCCATCTCCGTCATGCCGGCGATCGCGTGCTCGATCGATCGTGCGACGCACGTCTCACACGTCGCCGCGCACTCGGCGCACGAACGCACGAGCGCCTCGAGCTGCTCGCTCGAGAGCGCGGCGGGCGGATGCTCCACCGGCGTACCGGTCGACTGCGCGCCGCATCCCGTGAGCGCCCAGACGGCATTCGCCGCGACGGCGCTGGCCGACGCGGCGATCGCCTCTCTCCTGCGCATCACGACCGGAGGCGGCGAAGCCGCGACAAAGGTCGGTTCATCACTTCGGGAGCTTGGCTTCGAAGAAGGCCTTGAGCTTGATCAGGTTCCGCTCTTCGCGCGCGAAGCTCGGCGGCTCGTACGTCTTGGCGAAGCCGCGCACGTCGCTCAGGAAGTCGTTGCGGACCGAGTCCTCGCCGAGGATGTCGGCGACGGAGCGGCCGCGCGCGGCGCCCTTCTTCAGGCCCTTCACGTACGACTCGAGCCGCGCGTAGTCCTTGCCGAGGAACTCGCGCACCAGGTCGGCGTCGTTCGCCAGCGGACCGATCGCACGCAGCGCATCCGCGCTCTTGCCGTCGTCGGCCGCGACCGCGAGGTCCGCCGCGACGCGCAGCACGAACGCGTCGTCGAGGTAGCCGATGTCGTCGATGCCGTCGGGGATGAGGTCGAGCGACTTGAACAAGTAGTTCAGGCCCCCGGCCACCGCCTCGCGCGCGCCATCGCTCAGGCCGCCGCCGGTCTCGAGGAGCGCGCCGAGCTTCTCAGCGTCCTCACCGAGGGCGCGGAGCCACGCGGGAAACGTGTCGAGGTACTTGGCCTGCTGATCGCTCATCGCTCTCTCCTCCAAGCAGGGCGCTGCCCCGCAGGACGCGGATGCTAACCGAACCCTCTCCGCCTTGGGAAGCCGGCGCGCGAGCCTGTTATGTTCGGCGACCGTGACCCCGGACGCGCGCCGCGACCGTTTCCTGCTCGCGTCGGCCGTACTGCTGGCCACCGGCATCGCCGCAGGCGCGCTCGCCGTCCCCAACGATCTCTTCTGGCATCTCGCGATCGCGCGCCAGCTCGTGCACGTGGGATTTCCGCGCACGGATCCGTTCTCGTTCAGCACCGACGCGATCTCGTGGTCGCCGCCCGAGTGGCTCGGCGAGCTCGTTTACGGCGCGGCCTACGTCTCGATCGGCTTCGCCGGGACGGCGCTCGTCGCGCTCCTCGCGATCGCTGGCTGCTATGCCGCGATCGCCCGCGCCGCACGATCGGTCGCGCCCGCGCCCGCCGCCGCGCTCGCCGTCGTCGTGCTCGCTTTCCCCGCGGCGGTGCACCTGCCGATGCGCCCGCTCGTGCTCGGCGATCTGCTGCTCGCGATCGTCATCGAGCGGATGTTCGCGCTGCGCGCGGGAGACACGCGTGGCCTCGCATGGATGCCCGCGCTCTTCGCGCTCTGGGCGAACGTGCATCCGTCCTGGCCGATGGGCCTCGCGATCGTGTGGATGCACGCCTTCGCGCTCTTCTTCCTGGGCCCGATCGCGACGCGCCTGCGCATGTCCATCGAGCCCCTTGCCGCGGCGGCGCGCAGGCCTCTGGCGATCGCCGCGCTCGCGTCACCGCTCGCGGTGCTGGCGCGGCCCGACGGGATCGACGGAGCGCTCTATCCGTTCGTGCACGTGATCGGCCTGGGCGATCGCATGACCGAGATCATCGAGTGGTTTCCGCCCGACCTCTCGCAGCCCGTGAACCTCGCCCTGCTGGTCGTCGTCGTGACGTGCGCGATCGCGCTCTTGGCCGATCGACGCACACCGGTGCCGCTGCTCGACGCCGCCCTCGTCGCGCTCGGCGGGTTCATGGCGTTTCGTCATCAGCGCTTCATCCCGCTCGCGGCGTTCGTCTGCGCGCCCGTGTTCGCGCGCCTGCTCGGTCGCACGCGCTGGGCGGCGGTTCCGATGCCGTCGCTGAACGCGCTGCGCGCAGTGCTCGCCCTCTCGATCGCGTTCGTGGTGCTCGAGATGCCTTCCTCGCGCGACATGGCGACCGATCTTCGAGCGACGTCGCCGGCCACGACCGTTCGATGGATGGGCACGCACGAGATCGAGCCCGAGCGACCGTTCAACACGTTCGAGGATGGCGGATACCTTCTCTTCTACCGGCCCAACCGGCCGGTCTTCATCGACTCACGCTTCGATCTGTACGCGCGAGCAGGCGTCTTCGACGACTACCTCGCGCTGCGACGAGGCGAGCGAATCGCCGAGATCGTGGACCGATATCGCTTCGACGCGGCGTTCGTGCCCACCGCGGAGCGCGACGAGAACTTCGCCGCGCTCGAGGCGGCGCTGCCCGGGCTCGGGTTCACGTTGCTCCACGCCGACGAGGCCACGCATCTTTGGACGCGGCGCGTCGATCGCTGAAACCCGCGGGATCACGTCGCTCCATCCTTGACGTCGAGCGCACCGCCGGGGTTCCATACGCAGCGACGATGCAATGCAAGAACTGCGGACGCGTGAACCCGTCGGGCAGTCTGTACTGCCAGGACTGCGGTCAGCGCCTCGGTGAGCTCGCGCCGGGAGAGCGACCGCAAGCGCTCCCGACGCCGCCGACCGGTTTCGCGCGTGGTAACAACAACGCGCCGCCGCCCGCTCCGCAGGGCTACGCCGGATATGCGCCCGCGCCGGTTGCCGCAGCGCCCGCGGCTCCGGTGCCAGGGCCGTGCTCGCGATGCGGAACGCAGAACCCGCCGCACATGCGGTTCTGCAACAACTGCGGCAATCCGCTGACGCCCGTCGCCGCGGCGGCTGCTGCGCCGCCCCCTCAGCCGGTCGCCCAAGCCGCGCCGGCTCGGAGCGCAGCGCCTCCGGTGTGTTGGCGTTGTCGTTCGGCAGGCGATGCGGGCGCCGAGTTCTGCAAGTTCTGCGGCGCGCGCTACTCGGACGCGGCGGCCCAAGCAGCGCCACCACCGGCGAGCCCACCCTCGGTCGGTGCGGCCGTCGCTGCGTACGCTTTCGGCAACGGTGCGCCCGCCGCCGCGCCGGCAGCTCCCCCCTCGCGTGCCGATCGCACGCAGATGGAGCAGGGCGCGATCGCCGCGCCCGATCGCGGGATCCCGCTCGGCGTGCTCGTCGCGATCCTCAAAGACGGCTCCGATGGCCGCTCGCACACGATCACGGAAGAGCAGACGGACATCGGCCGCACGGAAGGCCAGATCCAGCTCACCGACGATCCGTATCTGTCGCCGCGGCACGCACGCCTCCACGTGAAGAAGGACGGAATCGTCGTCCGCGATCTCGACAGCCTCAACGGCGTCTACGTGCGACTGCGGGATCCGGTCGATCTCGTCG
Organism: uncultured Sandaracinaceae bacterium; assembly: GCA_964429305.1. Taxonomy (GTDB): domain Bacteria; phylum Myxococcota_A; class Polyangia; order Polyangiales; family Sandaracinaceae; genus JBBSAT01. Next base: position 3,560 of record CAYSCF010000287.1, read on the forward strand.
ATGGCGATCTCTTGCTGCTCGGCCAGCAAGTCATGCGCTTCGAGGTGTTGCCGGAGACGGAATCGCCGCTCGGACCGGCCATGTTACGTGGGGTGCTCGTGTTCGGTACGCCCGAAGTTCCGCGCGTGGCGCGGCTGGTCCAGTACACGACCGAGGGCGTCGCGCGCGACGTCCACTATCTCTACCGAGACGAGACGGTCGTCGGCCGCGAGCAGGGTGACATCGTGTGCACCGATGATCCTTTCATGTCGCGGCGACATGCCTCGATCACGTACGATCGGACCACGCGGCGCTTCGGCTTGAAGGACCTCGGGAGCTCGAACGGCACGGCGATGCGCGTGCGCGGCGAGCGGGCCCTCAAGCCGGGTGACCAGTTTCGGGTCGGCCGACATCTCTTCCGGTACGATCGCGCCTCGGAGCGGGCGGGGGCATGAGATTCAGGCTGAAGGCCGGTAGGCCATGACGGAACGTAAGTCGGCACGGAGCTCTGGCTCTGGCTCGGGATCGAGCCAATCGGGGCGAAAGAGCGCGTCGTCGCTGACGGACGCCGTCGTCGCGGCGTTGGCCGAGGTCGAGAAGTCGCGCAGTGACGTGACGGTGCCCGCCGAGCTGGCGAAGCCCGCCGATCCGCCGAAGCGCGAGGACACGGCGCCGTTCGAGCGTCCGCGCGTCGAATCGACGTCGAAGGCCGACGAAGCGAAGGCCGCGCAGAGCACCGGAGAGAAGAAGGAGTCGTTCGAGAACGACAAGACACTCCAGGACTCCGGTCCGCCCGACGGCGCAGCGGTCGCCACGAGCCCGACGGAAAAGGTCGCCGACAAAGCTGCATCGGTGCCGACCGATCCGCCGCCCGCCGAACGCAGCTCTCCGACGATCGAGACACTGCCTTCTGGCACCGAGCTCGAGGCGAAGGCCGCCGACGAGAAGGTCACGAGCAAGCATCCGATCGCTGCCGAAGGCGACGCGGCGTCGAAAGAGACGCCCGCCGGTCTCGCGGTCGACTACTTCGGCCGCACCGACGTGGGCCTGGTGCGCGAGCACAACGAGGACAACTTCCTCGTCGTGGATCTCGAAAAGCAGAAGCGCGGTATCGGCGCGGCGATCCTCCAGACGAAGGTCGAGGGCGCGGGCCTGCTCTTCGCGGTGTGCGACGGCATGGGCGGCGCGGCGGCCGGCGAGGTCGCCAGCCAGATGGCCGTCGATACGATCCACGAGATGATGCAGAACGGCGGCAAGCCGCGCGATCGCGATCACTTCGCGCGCCGGCTCGTCCGCTCGATCGAAGAGGCAGGCTCGCGGATCTTCGCGGCGGCCAAGATGGATCGGTCGCGCCGCGGCATGGGCACGACGTCGACCGTCGCGGGGCTCATCGACAAGACGCTCTTCGTCGGCCAGGTCGGCGACAGTCGCGCCTACGTGCTGCGGGGCGATCAGTTCGCGCTGATCACGAAGGATCAGTCGCTGGTCAACCAGCTCATCGAGGCCGGCCAGCTCACCGAAGAAGAAGCGGAAGCGTTCGAGCACTCGAACATCATCCTGCAGGCGCTCGGCACGACCGAGGACGTCACGGTCGATCTCACGTTCCTCGAGCTGCGTCGCGGCGATCGCTTGCTCATGTGCTCGGACGGCCTGAGCGGCCTGGTCCACGGCGACATGATCAAAGAGGTCGTGAAGACCTCGCGCGATCTGATCGACTGCGCGAACCAGCTCATCGCGATGGCGAACGCCGGCGGCGGTCACGACAACATCACGGTCGTGCTCGCCGAGTTCGACGGCGAGGATCTCAAGGTCCGCGGTCCCGACGACAAGGTCGGGTACATGCAATACCCGCTGCCCCCCGAGGATCCGAAGGACCCCGATCCGGCGCCGCGCACGCCGACGATGAAGAGCGGCGGCCCGAAGCCGGGAAGCGACGTGAAGCGCGAGGGCACGCCGATGCCGAGCCTGCGGCCCGGCGATGGCAACACGGGAAACCGCGGTCTCTTGATCGCCGTGCTGCTCGTCGTGCTCGTCCTCGTCGCGTTCGCCGTGTACCTCTACTCGGGCGGCGAAGCGCAGCCCACGACGTCGCGAACGACGACCGTCTCGACGGGCGCGCCGCCGCCGGCCCCGACGACGAACCTGCACGTGCTCTCGAACATCTCCGACGCGAGCTTGTTCGTGGACGGCGTCTCGCGCGGCGCGCTCTCGGATGCGATGCACGTGACCGTGACGCCGGGCCCGCATCACGTCGAAGCGCGACGCGGCGAGGCCGTCGTCGCCACCACGGACGTGACCGCGCACGCGGGAGAAGGCTCGGTCATCTCGCTCGTCGAGGAGCCGGCGCCGCTGCCCACCGACGTGGATGCCGTGCATCCTGAAGGGGCGGCAGTGCACCCAGCGCCGACCGAGATCCCGAGCGGCGCCGACGTCCCGACGAGCGCGCCCTGAGTCGTGCGCTACGTGCCTGAAGGCCGGTCGTGATCAGACTGACACAGACCTTCGGCGCGCATTCGGGCCGCGTGCGGGAGTTCGAGCAGGACGTCGTGCGCTGCGGGCGCCTGCCGACCAACGACTTCGCGTTCGATCCGCACGCGGACCTCGATGCATCGGGCAACCACGCCGAGATCCGACGCGAGGGACAGCGCTGGATCATCGTCGACTCGGGAAGCCGCAACGGCACGCTCGTCAACGGTCGCGCGGTGCAGCGCTACACGCTCGAGGGCAACGAAGAGATCGAGTTCGGCACGGGCGGCCCGCGCGTGAAGGTCGAGATCGTGCAGGGCGCCATTCCCGCCGGCGCGATCCGCAACGCACAGCCGACGGCGCCTGCGACGCCGGTCGGTGCGATCGGCGCGCCTCCGGGTGACATGTCACCGCCGACCGCAGCCAACGCACCACCCCCGCCCGCGGTGTGGACCGGAGGAAACTCGCCAGCGCCGGGAGCCAGGACGCCGGCACCGCTCGGCAGTGAGCCCAAGCGCTACGATCAGCGCACGCTCGACATGGCGATCGAGTCGGCCGAGACGCGCGGTCGCGCGCAAGGTGCGGCGGGTGTCGCGAGCGGCGGCCAGTCGGAGATCGCGCGCCTCGAAGCGGCGAACAAGCAGACACGCACGATGATGTTCGCGCTCGGCGGCATGGTCGTGCTCCTGCTCGGGCTCTGTTGTCTGCTCGGACTGGCGCTCGCCTACGTCGGGCTACTGCATCACTGATCCGACGTACGTCGGGTTGGGTCGATCGATCAGACCGGCGTCAGGAACGTCGCGACGATCTGCTTCTCGCCGTGATCGGGAAAATCGATCAGCACCTTCGGTGGCATGCCGCCTTCGACGCGCTTCACGCGGCCGATACCGTAGCGCACGTGCTTGAGGCGCATGCCGGGGTAGATGCCGCTCGAGTCGCCGTCCGAGCGATCGATCACCGTCTCGCCCGCGTGCGCGCCGCCGCGCGAGACACCGCGTAGCGAGCCCCCGAACGTCTCGGGGCGCGCGCCGATCGGCGCTTCCCAGCCCGGGCGTGGCATCGGTGCCTTGCGGCCGACGTCGCCGATCAACGCCACGTCGGTGGCTGGGAGATCGTCGAGGAAGCGTGAGCGCGGCGCCGAGCGAGGCTGGCCGAACACGTAGCGGCTCACGGCGTACGAGAGGACGAGCTTCTCTCTCGCGCGCGTCATCGCGACGTACGCGAGGCGCCGCTCTTCTTCGAGCTCTTCGATCCCGTCTTCTTCGGCGCTGCGCAGCGGGAAGAGCTGCTCCTCCATGCCGAGCACGAGCACGACGCGGAACTCGAGGCCCTTGGCCGCGTGCACCGTCATCAGCGTGATCGCATCGCGCGGGCCGTCGTCGGTGACTTGGTTGTCGAGCGTGACGCGCTCGAGGAACTGCGTGAGCGCGGGCAGCTCCGGATCGAGCTCGCCTTCTTCGAGCTGCCGCATCGAGCCCACGAGCTCGGCGAGGTTCTCGAGGCGCGAGTCGGCTTCCGGCGTGTCCTCGCGGCGCAGCACGTCCTCGTAGCCGGTGACCTCGAGCACGCGCTCGGCGAGCTCCGAGAGAGACAGCGTGCGGTGATCCTTCTGGAGCCCCTCGAGCAGGTCGCGAAAGCGCGCGAGCGGGCCGCCCGGCTTCTCGCCTCCCGCGAGCTGGATCGTGCTCCACACGCTCGTTCCGCTCGCGCCCGCAGTATCGAGCAGCTTCTCGATGGTCGTCTTGCCGATGCCGCGCGTCGGCACGTTCAAGATGCGCAGCAGCGACACGTCGTCCTCGGGCGACGCGATCACGCGCAGGTACGCGAGCAGATCCTTGACCTCGGCGCGGTCGTAGAACCGCAGGCCGCCGACGACGCGGTACGGAAGGTTCGCCGCGCGGAGCGCTTCTTCGATCACGCGCGACTGCGCGTGGATGCGATAGAAGACCGCGAGGTCCGTGAGCGGCCGGTCGTCCTTGCGCAGCTCGCGCGCCGCCGCGACGACCAGCTCGGCCTCTTCGCGCTCCGTGTTGCAGCGCACGACGCCGATCGGCGTGCCGTCCCCGTTGTCGGTCCAGAGCTCCTTCGGCTCGCGGTCGAGGTTCTTCGCGATGACCGCGTGGGCGGCTCGCAGGATGCGCTTGGTCGAGCGGTAGTTCTGCTCGAGCTTGATGACCAACGTGTCGGGATAGTGCTGCCGGAAGTCGAGGATGTTGCGACGGTCCGCGCCTCGCCAACGGTAGATGCTCTGATCGTCGTCGCCGACCACGCACACGTTGCGATGCGCCGCTCCCAGCGCGCGCACGAGCCGCAGCTGGGCGTGGTTCGTGTCCTGGAACTCGTCGACGCTCAGGTGCGAGTACCGCATCGCGAGCTTCTCGTGGAACGTCGGGTTCGCTTCCAGCGCGCGGACCGTTCGATAGATCAGATCGCCGAAGTCGAGCGCCTTGGCGGCCTGCATCCGCTTCTCGTACTCGCGATAGATCTCGCGGATGCGCTCGGCATCGAACCCGGTGAGCTCGGCCTCTTCGGGCCCGCGCATCTCGTTCTTCGCGCCGTTGATCAGCGAGGCGATCATGCGCGGCGGAAAGCGCTTCTCGTCGTACTTCAGATCGCGCAGCACGCGCGTGATCATCTGCTTCTGATCGCTGTCGTCGTAGACGACGAAGTCCTTCGCGACGCCCGCCATCTCCGCGTTGCGACGCAAGAGACGCGCGCAGGTCGCGTGGAACGTGCCGACCATCAGCTCGCGCGCGCCGCCGCCGGGCACGAGATGATCGAGTCGCTCGCGCATCTCGAGCGCGGCCTTGTTCGTGAACGTGACCGCCATGATGCGGTACGCCGGAACGCCGACTTCGCTCACCAGGCGCGCGATGCGATGCGTGATCACGCGCGTCTTGCCGCTGCCTGCGCCCGCGAACACGACGAGGGGCCCACGCTCGTGGAGCACCGCCTCGCGCTGCGGCTCGTTCAACGTCGACAGATCGATCGCCATCGGGAACGGCTCTTCTACCGCATCGCCGATCGCTTGGCCGCGAGGCGTGTTACGAATGTCGCCTACGTCCTGTCAGGACGAGCGAGGTGAGCATCATGGTGAAGAAGAAGA
>CAYSCF010000288.1:0-9040 GCA_964429305.1 uncultured Sandaracinaceae bacterium
GGCTTCCCGCCGGATCATCCCGCGACCGACATGCAGGACAGCTTCTTCGTGAAGCGCCCCGACGGCACCGTCGACGACACGCTCGTGCTGCGCACGCACTCGACGTCGATCCAGGTGCACGAGATGCTGCGTCGCAAGCCGCCGATGGCGGTCGTGACGGCCGGCACCGTGTACCGCCGCGACGACGACGCGACGCACTCGCCCATGTTCCACCAGATCGACGGCTTCCTCGTCGATCGCGGCGTGACCTTCGCGCACCTCAAGGGCGTGCTCACGGCGTTCGTGCGACGCACGTTCGGTGACGAGGCGCCGGTCCGCTTCCGGCCGAGCTACTTTCCGTTCGTCGAGCCGGGTGGTGAGCTCGACATCGGCTGCACGTTCTGTCGTCCGTGGGAGGGCGCGGGATCGAAGGCGCAGCTGGAGCGCACGGCCGCGTGCCGCACGTGCAAGGGCACGGGCTTCATCGAGGTGCTGGGCTGCGGGATGATCCATCCCGTCGTCTTCGAGCGCTGCGGCATCACCGATCCGGAGCTCACGGGCTTCGCGTGGGGCATGGGCATCGATCGCATCGCGATGCTGCGCCACGGCATCCGCGACATCCGCATGCTCTACGAGAACGACATGCGCTTCTTGAGCCAGCTCTGAAAGCACATGAAAGCATCTACACAATGGCTCAGTGAGCTCTCGGGCATCGACGCGTCTCCGACGGAGATGGGCGAGCGTCTCACGCGTGCCGGCCTCGAGGTCGAGGGCACGCACCACTTCGGTCGCGGGCTCGATGGCGTCGTGGTCGTCGAGGTGCGCGACAAGAAGCCGCATCCGAAGAAGGACAAGCTCACGCTCGTCCGCGTCTTCGACGGCAAGGAAGAGATCGACGTCGTGTGCGGCGCGCCCAACGTTCCGGCCCCCGGCGGACGCGTCGCGCTCGTGAAGGTCGGCGCGACGCTGCCCGACGGAATGGCGATCGCGTCGCGCGAGGTCGCGGGCGCGATGTCGCACGGCATGCTCGCGAGCGAGAAAGAGCTCGGCATCGGCGACGACCACGACGGCATCCTCGTGATGGAGGGCACGCCGAAGATCGGCGCCTCGATCGTCAGCGCGCTGCAGCTGGACGACACGATCCTCGAGCTCAACGTCACTCCGAACCGCCCCGACGCGCTCGGGCACTACGGCCTCGCGCGCGAGCTCTCCGTCGTCTTCGGCGTTCCGTTCACGCCGCGGATGCGCGAGGTCCCGAGCCGACTGCTCGCCGAGCTGCCGCCGCCGCCGCCCGGGAACGAGGGCATCCCGCTGCTCGCGGGCAACGGCTCGCCGACCGAGACGATCAGCATGGTCGCTCCGGCGGCCGGCATCCCGCTCACGATCCCGATCGAGATCCACGATGCCGCACGCTGTCCGCGCTACCTCGGGCTCGTGCTGCATCGCGCGCGTCAGAAGCACACGCCTTTCTGGATGCGCAATCGCCTGTTCGTGCTCGGGCAGCGCTCGATCGACGCGCTCGTCGATGCGACCAACTGGGTGCTGCTCGAGACGGGACATCCGATCCACGCGTTCGATCTCGCGAAGATTCGCGGAGGTCGCGTCGTGGTGCGGCTCGCGAGCGAGGGCGAGCGACTGAAGACGCTCGATGGCATCGATCGCAAGCTCACGAGCGACGATCTCGTCATCGCGGATCTCGAAGGCCCGATCGCGCTCGCCGGCGTGATGGGCGGCGCCGAGAGCGGCGTCTCCGAGACCACCGAGCACATCCTGCTCGAGACCGCCTGGTTCGATCCGCGCTCGGTGCGTCGTACGGCGCGGCGGCATGGTCTGCACACGGAAGCGAGCCATCGCTTCGAGCGCGGTGCCGATCCGAGCGCGCTGCCGATGGTGGCGCGACGCGCGGCCACGATCCTCGCGCAGGTGTCCGACGCCGCGCCCTCCCCGTGCATCGTGGATGCGCACCCGCGCAAGATCAGCCCGGTCAGCATCGCGGTGTCGCCGAAGTACTTCGGCGCGTTCCTCGGCGACGACGTCCCCGAGAACGAAGCGCGGCGGATCCTCGAAGCGCTCGGCTGCGCGGTCTCGCCCGGGGAGCACGACGGCTGGCGCGTCACGGCGCCGCTGCATCGCCCCGATCTCGGGCGACGCGAAGATCTCGCCGAAGAGATCGCGCGTGTCCGTGGATACGATCGGATCCCGAGCGAGCTCTTCGCGCCGCTGCCCGACTCGCGCGCACGTCCGAAGCGACCGATGATCCTGCGCGCGCTGCGGCGCGGCGCGATGGCGGCGGGGCTCTACGAGGCCGTCGCGTTCACGTTCCTCGCGCCGTCCGACCTCGAGAAGGCGCGCGCCAGCACGAATGCGATCGCGATCGCGAACCCGCTCTCCGAGGAGCGCAGCGTGATGCGCACGTCGCTCTTGCCGGGGCTGCTCGCCGCCGCGAGCCGATCCGAGCGTCACCAGAGCCCGCGCGTGCGTCTCTTCGAGCTCGCGCGCACGTATGCGCCGAGCACTGCCGAGGGACCGCACGAGGTGCCGGTGCGGGAGAGCCTGCGCCTCGCGATCTTGCTCGCTGGCCCGCGCGATCAGTGGATCGGCGAGAGCGCGGCCGTGGACTTCTTCGACGGCAAGGGCGCGCTCGAGCTGGCGCTCCGCACGATTGGCCTGAGCATGACGACGGTGCGTGACGAGGCGCTCGCCGCGGATGCGCCCGCGCTGCATCCGCGCATGCGCGCGCGTGTGATGGTCGACGGGGAGCCCGTCGGCGTGATCGGCGAGCTGCATCCCGACGTCCAAGAGGCACACGGGCTCACCGCGCGCCCGGTCTACGCCGAGCTCGATGCCGACGCGCTCGTTCGCCTCGCGGAGAAGCACGGCCCCGCACAGGTGCTCGAGCTCCCGAGATTCCCGAAGGTGCAGCGCGACCTCGCGGTCGTCGTCGACGAAGCCGTCGCGAGCGCCGAGGTCGCCGATCTCGTGCGCAGCGCCGCGTCGGGTCTCGTGGAAGACGTCGTCACGTTCGACGTCTATCGCGGCAAGCCGATCGCCGAGGGGAAGAAGAGCCTCGCGTTCCGGATCTCGTATCGCGACCGCGAAGCGACGCTCACCGACGCGCGCGTCGAGAGCACGCACGCGGCCGTGGTCGCGTCGACCGAGGCTCGCTTCGGTGCGCGCTTGCGCGGTTGACGATCGTCTGCTCGCGAAGTCGGCGGCCGGTCTTGACAAGTGCGGCGCGAAACGCTGGCGCTCGTGGAACTTCGTCGATCGCTTTGCTTGAAACCGATCGAGCCTCGTGTTTCCCTCGGACGTCTGTTTGGGAGGATCGATCGATGACGAAAGCCGAGATCATCGACGCCATCTACGAGCGCGTGGGCGGCTTTTCGAAGAAGGAAGCGAGCGAAGTGGTCGAGGCCGTCTTCGACGCGATGAAGGAGGTCCTCGAGACCGGCCAGAAGATCAAGATCGCGCGCTTCGGAAACTTCGTCGTGCGCGCGAAGAAGCAGCGCGTCGGTCGCAATCCGCAGACGGGCGCGCCCATTCCGATCACGGCGCGCCGCGTCCTCAAGTTCCATCCGTCGGACAAGCTCAAGCACGCATTGAACCCGCACAAGGCGCCGAGCGCGTCCGGCACGGTCACCGCTCCGGTGGGATCCGTCGCTGGTGGATCCCCCTCCGGATCCGGTAGCGGCGCGGGCGGCTGATCGCGCCGCGTCCTCGATCGCACCGCGTCCTTCTTCTTTCACCTCCCACGAGCCCCCACGACATGCGACCCGCATTGCCGGACAAGCTGTTCTTCCGCATCGGCGAGGTCGCAGATCTCGTGGGCGTGCGTCCTCACGTCTTGCGCTACTGGGAAGAGGAGTTCGGAATCCTCAAGCCCATGAAGACGCGCGGCGCGCATCGACAGTTTCGTCGCCGCGACGTCGAGCTGGCGCTGGTCATCAAGCGCTTGCTGCAAGACGAGGGCTTCACGATCGCGGGCGCGCGACGAAAGCTGCGCGAGCTCGGCCACGTCGAGGTCGAGGCCACCGCCGCCAAGCCCGAAGAGCAGAGCGTCACGCTGCGCGCGGAGCTCGTCACGCTCCGCGGTGAGCTCGCATCGCTGCTCGCGCGCCTGGACGGGCTCGGCGCACGCCGCGCGCCCGTGGTGGTGCTCGACGAGCGATCGCTGACGCCGGCACGCCCTGCGATCGCGATCGTCGGACGCGAGCGCGCGGCGGAAGAGTGAGACACAGGGTTGCTCCCCGCGGATTTCTGTGTATGGTGCGCCCTCCGGTTCGCCGGAGCGATCGAATCACCGGTAGTTTCCGGGGCGTAGCGCAGCCTGGTTAGCGCACCAGACTGGGGGTCTGGGGGTCGTGGGTTCGAATCCCGCCGCCCCGATCGCAGCCGAACGCGGAGCCGCAGCAACAGCGGCTCCGCGTGACGCCTCCGCGTGACGCCTTGGTGGGGCGTGCGATACCTGCCCTCCGGTCATGTCAGAACGTCCTCTCCTCGTCCTTTCGAACGACGACGGCGTCTACGCCGAGGGGATGCGCTCGCTGCACGTCGAGCTCGCGAAATTCGACGACGTCGTCGTGGTCGCGCCGCTGCACGAGCAGAGCGCCAACAGTCACTCGCTCACGCTCGCGCGACCGCTGCGGGTTCGCACGATCGACGGTCTGCACGCGCTCGACGGAACACCGGCCGACTGCATCTACGTCGCGCTCTACGGCAAGCGCTTCGTGCAGCGCATGCCCGACGCGGTCGTGAGCGGCATCAACCACGGCTACAACCTCGGCAGCGACACGTTCTACTCGGGCACCGTCGCGGCGGCGCGCGAGGGCGCGCTTCGAGGCGTTCCTTCGATCGCGTTCTCGCTCGGCATGGGCCACGTCGAGAGCGCGGTGCGCACGTCGAAGGAGAAGCCGACGATGGCGGCGCTCGCGCCGATCGCGGCACGGCTCGCGCGGCGCTTCGTGGAAGCGACGCGCGGCAAGACGTTCGACGACGGCGCTCCGTTGCTCAACGTGAACTTCCCGGCGGGCGTCGCTTCGCCACGTGGCGTGCGCGCGACGCGCCTCGGTCGCCGCCGGTACACCGACGAGGTCGAGGTCCGCGAGGATCCGCGCGGTCGCGAGTACTTGTGGATCGGCGGCCCGAACGCGTTCCACGATCCTTCGCCGGGATCGGACACCGAGGCCGTCGACGAAGGTCTGATCTCGGTCACGCCGCTCGCGCTCGATGCGACACGCGCAGCGCATGCGAGCCTGGCCGAGCACGTCGCGGGCCCGGGCCCGGGAGAGAATCAGTGAAGCTCGAGCCCTACGTTCACGACGTCCCCGACTTCCCCAAGCCCGGGATCGTCTTCAAGGACATCACGCCGCTGCTCGCACATCCGGATGCGTTCCGCGCCGCCGTCGACGGGCTCGCGACGCACGCGCGTCAGCTGCGGATCGAGGCGCTCGTCGCGATCGAGTCGCGCGGATTTCTCTTCGGTGCGCCGCTCGCGATCGCGCTCCGCGTTCCGTTCGTGCCGGTGCGCAAGCCCGGCAAGCTGCCGCGCACGCGCCTGCGCGAGGAGTACGCGCTCGAGTACGGCACCGACGCGCTCGAGATGCACGAAGACGCGATCGCGAAGGGCTCGCGCGTCGTGATCGTCGACGACGTGCTCGCGACAGGCGGAACGGCGCGCGCGGTGGCGTCGCTCGTGCGCCGCGCCGGAGGAAATCCGGTGGGCGCGCTCTTCCTCATCGAGCTCGGCTTCCTCGGTGGCGCTGCGAAGCTCGGCGACCTTCCCGTGCGAGCGTTGCTGCGCTATTGAAGTGAGATATCGTCCTTCCGTCCGCTCCCATAGCTCAGTTGGATAGAGCAATCGCTTCCTAAGCGAGAGGTCGCAGGTTCGACTCCTGCTGGGAGCGCTCTCCGCGCGAGACGACGGCACGAGGGTTGCGAGGCGGGCAGCCATGGTTCGTTCGTGTGCCACCTTGGTCCTCGCCCTCTCGATGTACGGCTGCGCGCTCTCGCACGAGCGCACCGCATTGGTCCATCCAACGCCCGCTCCGACGGATACGGGACCGATTGCGATCGCCGATGCCAGCGTCCCGATCGCGGACTCTGCGCCCGTCGTGAGCGTCGATGCCGGGAGCTGCCAGAGCTACTGGCGCTCGCTTCCGAGCTGCCCCGCGTCGACCGCGGGCGTCGTGGGCGAGACCTGCGAGCAAGAAGGCGCGACCTGCGGCGTGCACTGCTGCGAGCCGGGCCCGGCGATCGCGTGCAGCGGTGGGCAATGGATCGCCGCCACACCGGAGGACTGCAGCACGGTGGACTGCGCGGGCCCGACACCATGCGGCGGCGGCTCGTGCGCCCCTGGGCGGCTCTGCGTCCAGACGGACGAGCTCCGCACGACCGGGGTCGGCGCGTGCGTGGTCCCGCCGGCTCCGATCGCGTCCTGCAGTGCAGCGCCCACCGGCTCGCTCTCCACCGACACGCACACGTGCTTCTCGTGTCGTTGCGGAGATCTCGCGACCGGCCCCATCATCACGCTCAGCTGCGACTGCTGCGACCTCTGAAGACTACGGCGAGCGTCCGGCACGCGCGCGGAAGGCGTCGGTCACGAAGTCGCGGAACGCCGTGACGCGCGCCGGGACGTTCTTCGCGGACGGATACACGAGATAGAGCGTCGCCCCCTTCGCGTGCAGCGCTGGCATGACGCGCACCAGGCGGCCCGCCTCTTCGTCGGCGGCTGCGTTCACGAACGGCAAGAGCCCGATGCCGGCGCCCGCCAGGATCATCGCGCGCACGAACACGAAGTCGTCGCCACCGATCCGACCGCGTACGTCGATCGGCGCGCCCCCCGAGAGCTGCCACGTCCGCCGGAGATCTTTGCTGCGGAAGAGCACGAGCGCATGGCTCGCCAGCTCTTTCGGGCTCGTCGGCGCGCCGTGCTTGGCGAGGTACGCCGGCGACGCATAGAGCCGGTGCTCGATCTCGCCTAGCTTGCGCGCGACCAGAGACGAGCTCTCGAGCTTCGTGGTCGCACGCAACGCGACGTCGAACCCTTCGCCGACCACGTTCACGTGCGCGTTCGTGAGCGAGAGATCGAGATCGACCAGCGGGTATCGCTCCGCGAACGCCGAGAGCACCGGGGCGAGGAAGGACGACGCGAGATCCGTCGGCACCGAGACGCGCAGTCGCCCCGACACGTTCTGCGTCGTCGCTTCGAGCCCTCGCGCCGCAGCACGAAGCGCCTCGACCGCGGGCGAGACACTCTCGAAGAGATCGCGTCCCTCGGCCGTCGGCTTCACCGCGCGCGTGGTTCGCTGGAGCAAGCGCACCTTCGCGTCGGCCTCGAGACGAGCGACGGCGCGGCTCGCGGTCGAGGTCGGCACACCGAGCTCGCGCGCGGCGGCCGCGAAGCTGCCGCGCTCGACCACGCGCACGAACATCGCGAGGTCGTTGAGATCCGGGTCGGCCATCGGGCCGAGCATAGCCAGTTCCTCAGGCCGCGTTCTTCACGAGCGAGAGATCGAGCGTGATCGCGATCTCGTCGGCCACGGCGACGCCACCGGCCTCGAGCACGGGGTTGTACGTCATGCCGTACTCGGAGCGCTTCACCTTCGCCGTCGCGCTCGCGCCCATGCGCGTGAGGCCGCGGTGGTCCTTCGTCTCGCCAGTGATCTCCGCGACGCTCAGCGTCACGGGGCGCGTGATGCCGCGCATCGTGAGCTCGCCGAGGATCTCGCGCTCCGACACCTTGGTGGAGCGGAACGTGATGATGGGGTGCGCCTCGGCGTCGAAGAACTCGGGGCTGCGCAAGTGCGCGTCGCGCTGCGCCTGGCGCGTGTCGATCGACTTGGCCGGGATATCGATCGAGAGGGTCGACGACGCGATGTCCTTCGGGTCGTACGCGACGGTGCCCGAGACGTCGTCGAAGACGCCGCGGACGTTGGTGATGAGGAGGTGTCGGACGGTGAAGGCGATCGACGTGTGCATGGGATCGACGGTCCAGAGCGTGATGTTTTTCATGCACCGAACATGCGGGTTTCATCGTTGCCCCGGTAGACCGGCACGACGCCATGGACCGTTGCGCGCACGCAACGAGCGAGGGATTCTGCGCGCGCGCATGGCCGACCTTCTGCGAGAGAACAGCTTCGACGACGAGGTCTTCGACGGTCTCGATCTGCGCGCGGTCGATCTCGGCGGCAAGGAACTGCACGGCTGCACGTTCCGAAACTGCAAGCTGAGCGAGACGCGCTGGCGAGGCACGCGCCTCGAGGACTGCGCGTTCGAAGGATGCGATCTCACGCGCGCCGATCCGACCGGGCTGGCGGTCCGCGGCGTGAAGTTCGTCTCGTCGAAGCTCATGGGCGTCGACTGGACGCACGTCTCGGATTTTCCCGATCTCTCGTTCGTCGAGTGCAACCTCGAGTACGCGAGCTTCGTCGGTCTCGCGCTGCGCAAGACGCGCTTCGAGCGATGCGTGATGCATCAGGGCGTGTTCTCGCGCACCGATCTGCGCAACGCGGTGATGGACGGCTGCAAGCTCGCGGGCGCGCGCTTCGAAGACTGCGACCTGCAGGGCGCGAGCCTGCTGCGCTCGACGGGCGCGTTCGTCGATCCACGCGTCAATCGCGTGAAGGGGCTGAAGATCCCGCAGGACGCGGCCGTCGCCCTCGCGGAGATCTTCGGGATGAAGGTCGGTCAGTAGCTCTGCCGGAGTGGCCCTGCAGAGTCAGTAGATGCCCGGCACGATGCGCCAGCGCACGCGCTTCTCGTACTGGGTCCAGAGCGCGCCGTACTTCGCAGCGCATCGCGCGTCGTCGTCGCGCTGACGCGGCACCAGCAGCCCGACGTAGTAGAGCGGATAGAGCCACGTCGCCCAGTGGCTCGGATAGCCGAGCGCGAGCGTGAGCCCGGTCGCCATCCCGATCTCGCCCAGATAGTTGATGTGTCGCGAGAGCCCCCAGAAGCCGCTCACGAGCAGGCGACGCTCGCCGTCGGTGACGACCTCTGGAATCATGCCGAGGAACGGCGCGCTCGGATCGCGCTTGAACGCGAACTTCTGCATGTTCGCGCC
>CAYSCF010000289.1:0-8940 GCA_964429305.1 uncultured Sandaracinaceae bacterium
CGCCGATCTGCCGAAGGTGGAGGCCATGATTGATCGCGCGCTGGCCCTGGATGAGGCTCATAAACAAGGGGTGGTTCACCGCGACCTGAAACCGTCGAACGTGATGCTCGACGATCGGGGCGAGCCGATCGTCATGGACTTCGGCCTGGCCCGCAACACGAACACGGCCGAGAACGCACGGCTCACCCAAAGCGGCGCAATCCTCGGCACGCCGGCCTACATGTCGCCGGAACAAGTCCGCGGCGAAACCGACCAGATCGGTCCGCAGAGTGACATCTACGCGCTCGGCGTGATGATGTACCAGTTATTGACGGGCGAATTGCCGTTCTCCGGCCCGATCATGCTGGTTTTCGCCCAGATCGTGACACAGCAGCCGAGAAAACCAGCGGAGTTGAAACCCGACGTCGACCCGACGCTGGAAGCGATTGCACGCTACGTCGAAGAGCGCGCGACGCTCGCGATGGAGCTCGCGACGCTCGAGACGGAGTCGATGACCGTGGCGGAACGCGCTGCGTTGTCACCGCGGCTCGAGCGCGTGCTCGATCGGGATCGTCCTCTGATGAAGGCGCTCTTCGAACGCCATCTGCAGATCGGTGAACAGCTGCGTGGCGTGTCGCGCGCTCGCACCGCAGCGCGCGGATACGGCGGTCGCGGCGCGAGCTCGCGGCTCTTGCGCAAGACAGCCTGAGCGCAATCGGAGCGCGGCATGCCGCGTGCTCTCTTGCGGCACATGACGCCTCCTCTCGGCTCTCTCCTGCGTCTCGGCATCGCGCTCTCGGTGCTCGCGCTCTTGCCCACCTCGGCGGTCGCGCAACGGCGCTTCGCGGTCGACGTGCGCTCGGGCTCCGGTCTCTCGGTCGGTGGAGGCGACGGGCAGGCGACGATGCGGCACACGCCCACATATGTCGAAGCCGGCATCCACTCGTGGCTCGAGGAAGAGGGGTCGATCGTGCTGGGGGGCGCGATCCGCGTCGAGGTCGAAGATCGCGTGAGCGTCGGCGGCGTCGTCCGGGCGGGCTTCCGCTGGACCGAGGGCGTGTTCGAGCTGCGTCCGTCGATCGGGCTCGCCGCGATCCTCGCGCCGTACACGCTCGTGGGGCCGGAAGCCGGCGTGATGACGCTGCTGCACGTCGCGCCGCCGCTCTCACTCATCGTCCAGCTCGCGATCGATGGCTGGCTCTTCGGAAGCGATCTCGCGCCCTCGACGGCGCTGGTCATGATCAATGGAGCGCTCGGTGTCGAAATCGCGCTCTGAGCTCGCGGCGGTGGCGGTCGCGATCGCGATCGCGCTCCTGGGAGGCTGCGATCCGGGCGCGTGTGTGCGCGAGAGCGACTGCACGGGGGGATACGTCTGCCGTACTGGTCGCTGCGCGCTCGCCGCCGACGCCGGCACCGACGTAGGTCCGGCCGACGGCGGTCCGGTCGTCGTCGACGCGGGCCACGACGCGTCGGCCGCGCGCGATGCGGGCACCGATGCGAGCGCCGATGCCGACGCGAACTGACGGCGAACCGCCAATCGAGCTCTTTTCAGGCGTCGAGCATGCTCGGCGGCGGAGAGCTCCAGAATCGACCCGAGACCACGTCGACGTAGTCGGCGAGCCGTTTCTCGTCGAGGCTCGACATCGTCACGAAGCGCACGTTCATGCCCGGTAGCGCGGCGGCGCCGCGTCGCTCTGGCCGGATGCCGGCCACGACGCCCGTGGCGCGGAGGACGTGTGCGTTCGGGAGCTCGATCGCGATCTCGAGCTCGGACCCGACTTCCTTGGTCAGATACGTCTTCACGAAGACGCTCCTCGTGTCGAGGGTCTCGGTCATCCCGACCCAGTGCTCGTCGTCGACGACGAGAGAGACGTGGAGAGCCGCCTCGACGCGGAACGTCGGGCTGCGCTCGTCGGACGTCTCGAAGAGCTCCTCGGCGATGGCGCAGGCGATCCCACGCGCGCGCTTGTCGAGCGGCGTCTCGCGAATCATGCGCGCGAGCTCGGTGAGGTCCCGACGCGGCGGCAGCGGTGTCACGAGTCGAAGCCCGCCGCTGCGGATCAGACGCGCTCTCACGAAGACCTCCGCGAGATCCAAACCGGACGGATCCGCACGGTGTCGCGCGAGCTCGCACGCTCTCGCTCGGCGACGTCACGCGGCTCGGGCGGGACCTGCGGATCGAGCGAACGAACGGATGGCTCGGGGAGGCTTTCGCCTCTCTCGGATCGACTGATTTGCATGGAATGCTCCTACGGAGCCCGCCGCCGATCCTTGGCAGTGACGTGGGCCGCTCCGCGACCTCGTCGAGCTACGCCCGACTGTACGACCCTTCGGCCCCGGATCTTGAGGCTCAAGAACGCCACGCTCACGTCCGATGGACATCTTGCGGTCCCTCACCGCGGCGGAGCCCATGTTTCACAAACCGACCTCCAGCATCGCGCGCATCTCGCTGAGTGGGCCCCAAGAACGCCAGGCTCTGGCGCGTATCTCGTTCGCGCTCGGTCACGTCCTGCGTCTCTATCGCTTCGCCGCGGTGAGCTGCGGACATCCCGTGACGGAGCTGAATGCGCTCGAGGACGCGCTCGGGCGAGCGCAGTTGCCCGAGGAGTACATCGACATCGCGCGCACCATCGCGACGCTGCAAGGACCACCCGCGGGGCGTACACCGCAAGGGCTCACTCATTCGTTGCATGCGCGCTTCGGCAACGTTCTCTGCGAGCTCGCGCGCGCGCTCTCGTTGCCCAAGCTCGAAGACGAGATTCGCGTCGTCGTGTCGGGTGCCGGCACGGAACAGATCGACCCCGAGCCTCTGCTCGCGGTCGCGCGTCGACTGGTCCAGTCGCTGCTCGTGCAGCGCTCGACGACCGAGATCCTCGAAGACTGTCTGCAGAGCGTGGATGGCGGGATCCAGCGGATGGCGGAGGGCGAGTCCGATCTCGGCGTACGGCTCGGCACGATGCGAGAGCGCCTGATGGTGCGCACCGAGGGACGGGAGCTGGAAACGCTGCGCCGATCGCTCATCGAAGAGACGGTGGCGCTCGAGCGCCTCGTCGCAGCGCGCCGCGACGCGTTGAGCGAGCTCCAGCGACAGTCTCGCATCGCGCAGCGTCGCGCCGAGCGCCTGCTCGAGGCGCTCGCCGACGCTACGACGGCAGCGTCGACCGATCCCCTGACCGGCCTGGGCAATCGCCGCGCGCTCGCGGACGTCGTCGCGCGCCTGGCAGCGAGCCCGACGCAGATCGGTGTGCTCGCGTTCGACGTCGATCACTTCAAGAAGGTCAACGATCGTTACGGCCACGCCGGCGGCGATCGCGTGCTCGTGCAGCTCGGAGAGACGCTCCGGGCCGAGCTTCGTGGCGACGACCACGCGTTCCGTGTCGGTGGCGAAGAGTTCGTGGTGCTGCTCGCACGCTGTGACGCGGTCGGAGCCCTCGCGACGGCCGAGCGCATCCGCCAGCGCGTGCAGATCACGCCCACGATGGTCGGACTGGCGCCCGTCCCGACCACGGTGTCCGTCGGCGTCGCCCTGTGGAGCGCCGGCAAGTCGTTCGAGATGGCGCACGACACGGCGGACGAATGTCTGTACGCAGCGAAGAACACCGGGCGAAACAAGTGTGTCGCGGGGTGAGACTGGACACCGCGGTCCTCTCGTCGGACGCTGCGCTTGTGTGTTATCCGGGGGGGAACGATGGGCTGTCGCAACTCGAGTGATCCGTGACGACCCCACGCAAGCCGCCCGCGGATGCCGCCCAGAAACGTGGCGCAACAGCGATGGAGAAGAAGCCGGCAGCGAAGAAGCCGAGGGTCGCCACCCGTGGGGCGCGCAAGGCGCCCACGCGGATGCCGTCCGTCGTCGGCGATTCCGAGCTCGCGCGCCTGCTGATCGAGTCGATTCACGAGTACGCCATCTACGCGCTCGATCTCGAGGGCCGCGTCGTGACGTGGAACCGCGGCGCGGAGGCGGTGAAGGGATACCGGACCGACGAGGTCGTGGGCCGAAGCTTCGAGATCTTCTTTCCGGAGGAGGGTCGAGCGAGCGGCGAGCCCGCGCGACTGCTCGCTGAAGCGCTGCGCAATGGCCATCTGGAGCTCGAAGCGTGGCGCGTGCGCAAGGACGGATCGCGATTCTGGGCGAGCGTCACGATCACTCCATTGCGCGACGAGAGCGGCCAGCTGCGCGGCTTCTCGAAGGTGACGCGCAACCTGACGGCGCGACACGAGGCGGAGCAGCGGGCCAAGCGAGAGCTCGAGGAGACGGTCGTGCAGCGGACCGCCGAGCTCCATCGCGAGCGGCAGCTCGTCGAGCGTACCGAGGCGCGCCTGCGCGAGCTCGATCGCAGCGGCCTCGTCGGCATCATGCTGACCGACTTCGACGGGCGCGTGAGCGACGCGAACGACACGTTGCTCGACCTGCTCGGATTCACGCGCGACGAGCTCGACCGCGGTGACCTCGACTGGCGTCGTCTCACGCCGCCCGAATGGATGGGCGTCGCAGTGAACGCCGTCCGAGAGCTGCTGGAGACCGGACGCGCGACCCCGTGCGAGAAGGAGCTCTTCCGCAAGGACGGTTCCCGCATCCAGATCATGATCAGCCTCACCCGTCTTCCGGAAGGAAAGAACCTGGCGTCGGTGATCGACATCTCGGGCCTCAAGCGGGCCGAGGCGGCTCTGGCGGACTCTCGGGCGCTCAACGAACAGATCGTCCGCAGCGTGCGCGACGGCGTCGCGATCCTCGATCGTGACCTGCGATACGTGTCGTGGAACGCGTTCGTCGCTGGTTTCACCGGCCGCCAGAGCGAAGAGATGGTCGGGCGCACGTTCGCGGAGATGTCTCCGTCGCTCGTCGGCACCGAGATCGAGACCGCGATGCGGGACGCGTTGGCCGGCCGCGCCACGACGATATCCGATCGCCCCTACCGCAACCCCGAGACCGGCGAGACAGGGTGGATCTCGGCCGAGTACGCGCCGCTGCTCTCGGCGCAAGGCGAGTCGCAAGGCGTGTTCGCCGTCGTACGCGACGTCACCGCCCGACGTGTCTTGGACGAGGCGGTGCGAGCGAGCGAGCGTCGGTTCACCCAGCTCACGACGGTCATCGACGAGGTCTTCTGGATGACGGACGCGCGCGACGATCGAATCGTCTACGTGAGCCCCGCATACGAGCGCATCTGGGGTCGCTCGAGCGAGAGCCTGCGTACGAATCGACAGGAGTGGTTCGACGCGATCCACCCCGACGAGCGAGAGAGCGTCCGCGCGAGCCACGCTTCGCGCCGCACCGAGCGGGGCGCCGTGCTCGAGTACCGAATCCGTCGCCCCGACGGGTCCGAGCGGTGGGTTCGCGATCGCATGTTCCCGCTGCGGAATGCCGCTGACGAGATCGAAGGCTTCGCCGGCGTGGTGGAAGACATCACCGAGCGCCGCCAGCTGGAGCTGCAGCTACGTCAGTCGCAGAAGATGGAGGCCGTGGGGCAGCTGGCCGGTGGCGTCGCGCACGACTTCAACAACCTCTTGATGGTGGTGCAGTCGAACTGCGAGTTCTTGCTGGACCTCGTCGGGAGCGACTCGGAAGCAGGTGCGCTGCTGACGGATGTTCGGGACGCCGGTGCGCGCGCCGCGGCACTGACGCAGCAGCTCCTCGCGCTCAGCCGCCGCCAGATTCTCGAGCCCAAGGTCGTCGACGTGAACCAGACGGTCCACGACGTCGGACGCTTGCTGACGCGCCTGCTCGGTGAGGACATCTCACTGGCGACGTTCCTCGACCCGAACGCCAGCTGCGTTCGCGTGGACCCCGGCTATCTCACGCAGGTGCTGATCAATCTCGCGGTCAACGCGCGAGATGCGATGCCGCGCGGCGGAAAGCTGACGATCGAGACCTCGAACGTCGTGCTCGACGAAGGCTACGCGGCATCGCGGATCGAAGTCGCACCCGGCGCATACCTCCGCATCGTGGTGAGCGACACCGGCGAAGGGATGCCGGCGGAGATCCGCGGCCGCGTGTTCGAGCCGTTCTTCACCACCAAGGGGATCGGGCGCGGGACGGGGCTCGGCCTCTCGGTGGTCCATGGCATCGTCAAACAGAGCGGTGGCCACATCGACATCTACAGCGAGGAGGGCGTCGGGACGACGTTCAAGATCTATCTGCCATCGATCGCCACGGTCTCGACGCCGTCGCTCGTGCCGGAGACGACCGGAGGACCGACGCGAAGCGGCACGATCCTCTTGGTCGAGGACGACGCGGGAGTGCGGCGCGCGGCCCGGCGCATGCTCGAAGCGGAAGGGTACGTGGTCGTGCTCGCTTCGGACGGGCGCCATGCGCTCGACGTGTACGACCAGCTCGGCTCGCCGGTGGATCTGCTGCTCACCGACGTCGTGATGCCCGAGATGGGAGGCATGCCTCTGGCGCAGGCGCTCGTCGCGAGGCAGCCGGGCCTGCCGGTGCTCTTCACCAGCGGCTACACGGATGACGCGATCGTCCGACACGGGATCCTGGAGCCGAGCTCGTCGTTCCTGCAGAAGCCGTACTCACGGGGCGCGTTGCTCGCGAAAGTGAACGAGATGCTTCGCCCGGGTGACTCGGCGTAGAGGGTCCGGCTCAGGGAACCGCGACGTCGCCCGGTGCGGCGGAGTCCGGCGTGAGGGTCGAACGGTGCACCCAGCCTCGCCGCAGCAACACGTAGCGCAGCGTCGACCTCGCCAGGCGCGCCGCGATCACGAAGAAGAGAAGCCCAGCCCAGAGAGCGGCCGCGAGCGCGTGCGGGTTCTCGAGCCAGTACGTGAGCGGGCCCATCTCCGTGCGGATGCGCGAGACGACGAAGCCGAGGTGCAGCCGGCGCAGGTTGACGGTGTAGTAGTCGTCGAACTCGGGTCGGAGGATCACCTGATCGAGCGGCTCGAGATCGGCGATCATCGGACGCGGAGCGCGAGGACGCGCTCGCGTGGCGTGACGGCGTGTGCGTCGCCCACGACGCGAAGCGCGGTCTCGCGCAGGAACGCGTCCTCCTGTAGCTGTAGTCCGCTCTCCCATACGATCGGGACGAGCAGCGCGAGCATGAGAACCGACCAGACATGTCTGCGTGCCACGGCGACCCAGCTAGGTCGTACCGGTGCGCTCACGACGGGGCCCGACGTCACCCGTCTAGCGTAAGCCACGCGTGGCCCGAACACCCGCTGGAAACGATTTCGAACAAAAACATGCCGGAGCTCACCCCGCAAGGGTGAGTCTACTCGCGCAGTAGCGCCTGCGCCCCACTCGCGGCGACGACGCGTGCCGCTTGCACGAGCTCGAGCGCGGAGACCGTGCTCGTTGCGTCCAACGCCACCCGCACGAGGCCGCGGCTTCCGATCGCCGATGCGAGCGCGTCCCGATCGAACGAGAGCCCCGACGCGCCGCGCAGGCGTGGCAGCTGCACGGTGTGCTCGTGACCACGCGTGATCGCGTAGCCGCCCGGGCGTACGTGGACGATCATCGCGAACGCCGTCTGGTCGAGCGGAGCCCACGCGAACGGCATCGTCGCGAACGTGCCATCAGGCCGACGGAGCGCGAGCGTCGTGGCGGAGAGCCCCGCGCGAGAGAGAGACCAGCGTGCACACGCGATCGACTGTGCCGGGGCGTCCGGCGTGGGAGCGAGCGCGATCGTCGCTCCTTCGCTCACACCGAGCTCCGTCAATGCCGTGACGAGCGCGTCGATCGGTTGCGCCACGGCGGGAGCCGGCGGCAGCGAGATGTCGCGAGACGTGCCGACGGCCGGGCAATGCACAGCCGGTGCGATCACGTCGATCCCGGTCGCATCCGGCACCCGAATCCGCGCCGTGCACACGATGCTGACACGATCGGTGCCGAGCACGAGCACGACGTCGGGTCGTGCATCGCCGACGCCCTCGCCTCCCGCGACGGACGCGGCCAGCGACTCGGGCACGACGGCGCGAGGCAGCAGCGTCGTGGCGCGGAGCCGTTCTCGTGCCGCTTCGAGGGCCGGCATGAGCGCGACCAGCCACGGGTCCCCGTCGCGTGCGCCGCGCATGCTCCGCTCGTATGCGGCGTGAGCTGCGTGGATCGCCGCGACGCCGCGGCGTACGCCCTCGTCGATCCCGACGAGTGAGCTCTCGTCGCCCGTGCCCATCGAAGCCAGACGAGCGGGATCGGCGGCGGCGTCGAGGGCCGCGAAGACGAACGCGGCGTTCTCTCTGGGGCTCGTGCCCCGCGTGGCGCGTCCGCCATGGGCAGATGCGCTCACCGCGTCGAGCCAGGCGGTCTCGTCGGTCGATGCCGCGCGGTAGATGCCCACGGCCACGGCGCGGAGCTCGGCGCGCAAGGTGACGTCGAGCGAGCCGACACTGCTCCCCATCGCCTCCGCGACACGACCCTCGAGCGCATCGTCGTGCGTGACGAGCGCGAGCGTGTGGAGATCGGTCGCAGCGATCGCACGTAGGTACCGCGCCTCGAGCGCGTCGGCAGCCTCCGAGCCTGCGACGGGGCCGAGCGCGTGGATTGCGCCAACGGTCTCGGCGCCGGCCACGTCGTACCGTGTCAACGCGATGCGCGCCGCTGCGACCTCTGCGCTCTGCGCGAGCACGAGCGATGGAGTGAGGACGACGAGAAAGACGGCGAGCGAGACGATGACGATGCGCTTCATGGTCTGACGACCACCATCGGACGATGGCGAGGCGCGCTTGAGCGAGGTCCGGCGTCAGTGCGTCGGCCAGTGCACTGCTGGGAACGCCGTTCCCGGGCGCGCGAGCAGGAAGCCCTGCACGAGATCGCACCCGAGATGAGTGACGGCCTGCAGCTCGTGGTCGGTCTCGACGCCCTCGGCGACGATCAGCATGCCGAGATCGCGACACAGGCGCGCCATCGATCCGACGATCTTCTGCTTGATGTCGCTCTTGTCGATACCGCGAACGAGCGTGAGATCGAGCTTCGCGATCTCCGGTGAGAGCATCGCAAACGACGTGAGGCCGGCGTAT
>CAYSCF010000290.1:0-8824 GCA_964429305.1 uncultured Sandaracinaceae bacterium
TCACTGCCCTGCGCAAGGATCGAAACGAGGTTCCCGTCGTGTTCCTGACCGGAGCGCCCACGGTCGAATACTCCATGCACGCCATGGAGCTCGGCGCGTTTCGGTATCTGGCCAAGCCGCTCGACACCAAGCAGGTGAATCTCGTCGTGCGGGACGCCGTGAAGTGGGGGCGTCTGACGCGCGCCTCGCAACACGGCCCGTCGGGTCAGGAGCGCGAGGCTCTCGAGGTCTCGTTCATGCGTGCGGTCTCCAGCATCAAGATGGCCTATCAGCCGATCGTCGCCGCGGCCTCGCTCCAGGCCTACGGCTACGAAGCGCTGATGCGCCCGCAGGATCCCGAGCTGCGCTCGCCGCTGGACGTGCTGGACGCCGCCGAGCGCCTCGGACATCTACACATGCTCGGTCGCCGTCTTCGCGACATCGTGGGTGAGCAGGCGGCGGCTCTGAAGCCGATCGGCCAGAGCTTCTTCGTCAACCTGCACTCGAGTGATCTCGCCGATCCGACTCTCTATGATCCCGCTTCGTCTCTCTCTGCATTCGCCCAGTGGGTGGTGCTCGAGATCACCGAGCGTGCCTCTCTGGAGGGAATCGGCGAGGTGGAGAAGCGCATTCGCGCCCTGCGCGACATGGGCTACCGAATCGCCGTCGACGATCTGGGCGCCGGCTACGCGGGTCTCAGCTATTTCGCCCGCATCAGCCCCGACGTCGTGAAGATCGACATGTCGCTGATCCGCGGCATCGACGCGGATGCGGTGAAGCGACGCATCGTGGGCTCGATGTGTACGTTGGCGCGCGAGCTCGACATGCTCGTCGTGGCGGAAGGAATCGAGACGGCGGGCGAGCTCGCCGTGGTCAAGGATCTGGGTGCCGACTTCATCCAGGGCTACTACATCGCGCGCCCCGGTCCTTATCCTACGAGCGGGTCTTGAGCGCGGCGCTGGAGCCGTATCACGAGGCCCGGCCCGCGGCGCTCGTCGACCAGCGCTACGTGGTCAAACGCGAGATCGCACGTGGCGCGATGGGTGTGGTGTTCGAGGCGCAACATCGAATCCTCGGTACCACGGTAGCGTTGAAGACTCTGACCTCGCATGCGCTCGAATGGGTCGGAGGCCAAGAGCGCCTCATGCGCGAGGCCCGCGCGCTCGCGCTCTGTCGACATCCGCGCGTCGTCGGGGCGATCGACGCCGGGATCTGTGGAACCTACGGGCCCTTCCTCGCGCTCGAGATGCTCGACGGTCGATCGATGGGGAGCATGCTCATCGCGAGGCAGCGCTTCGCGGTCGATCAGGTGATCGCGATCGGTCAGCAGCTCTGCGACGCACTGCACTGGGCCCATCGCAAGGGCGTGATCCACCGAGACGTCAAGCCAGCCAACGTCATCGTTCTCCACGACGACAGCACGGGGAGTGATCAACTACGGTTGATCGACTTCGGAATCGCCACGGTGCCGGGCGACAAGGACGTCGTCGGGCGCAAGCTGACGGGTCACGGCGAGGTGCTCGGCACCGCGGAGTACATGGCACCTGAGCAGCTGCTCGAGGGGCTCCCGGCGGACGCGCGCTCGGACGTGTACTCACTGAGCGTGTTGCTCTACGAGTGCCTCGCGGGCGATGTCCCGTATCCGGGCAGCGGTATGGCCGTCGCGGCGTCGTATCTCGCGGGCATCGTCCCGCAGCCTTTCTCGGCGACGCGAGCCGACGTGCCGGCGGCGCTCGAGTCGTTGATTCTGTCGGCCATGAGTCGCGACGTCACGAAGCGCCCCGCCAGCGCGGCCGCTTTCGGGGCGGCACTGGCCATGCTCGGACCGCGAGGCGCGCTCCAGCTGAGCGCGCCCGTCGAGGACGGGGCCCGTGCTCAGCGTCAGTATCCGCGCGTGCCTTATGCGGCGCCGGTTCGGATCGTCTGCAGAGACACGAAGAGCGACGGTCGGACGGAGGACATCTCGGAGGGCGGTCTCCTCCTGCTCGCGGACGTGCCCGTCGAGAACGGAGAGCACGTCCAGGTGAGGATGCCGCTCCCCGCGAGCGGCAGGGTCGCCACGATCGACGCCATCGTTCGGTGGTGCAAGAGCGTTCGAGGACGACATGCGATCGGTCTCGCGTTCGGCGAGCTGCCGACCGACGTGCGCACCGACGTCCAGCACTATGCGCACTTCATGGTCCGCGATCGCGACCTCGCGCGCGGCCCGACGGAGCTCATCGAGGCGCGTTGAGCACGACGCGGCGATGTCTCGATGCGACGGCACCGCGGCGCCCGACGTGTCGTTCATCACGCGCGCGATCGTGCCGTGCGCGACGAACAGGTCGGTGCCGCCGAGCGCGCGGTGGCCGAAGTCGAAGTACACCGGACCCCCGCCCAGGCCGGTCGCGAGAGCCGGACCTGGTTCGTTCCGTCAGCCTCCATCCGAGCGAGGAAAATCCACACGCGAGCAGCGCGGCCGTGCTCATGGTTCCGACGAAATGCCACGCACGCATCGGCCCCCCGGAGGCCCATGGTCCCTCACGCGGTCGCGGTCGTGGTCGTCGCGAGAGGAGGAAGCGTTGCCGGATCGATCGTGCCGCGCGCTTCGCCCGCTCGCAGCACGCGCCCGGTGCGCACGCCGCGCTGCGCGACGCCGTTCTCGAACACGACGTTGCCTGCGACGAGCGTCGCGCTCACCGCGGCGTCGTTGCGGTTCACCATGCGCGAGAGGCCTCCGAACTCCGGGATCGGGGACTCGTGATAGTCGTCCACGCGCGCATCGAGCCCGGCCGGATCGATGATCGCGATGTCGGCGCGATCGCCGACGCGCAGCCGACCGGCGTCGAGCCCGAACCAGTCCGCGAGCTCGCCGGTGAGACGATGGACGGCGCGCTCGATGCTCATGAACGGATGCGCGCCGCGCTGCGCTTCCTTCGCACGGCGCAGCAGGCGCACGCCGAAGTTGTAGAACGCCATGTTGCGCAGGTGCGCGCCCGAGTCGGCGAAGCCGATCATCACGCCGCGATCGGCCGAGATGCGATCGAGGTGCTTCTTGCGATCGTTTCCGAGCGTCGTACGCCATCGAACGCCGCGGCCGTGTGCGACGACCAGATCGAGGAAGGCGTCGACCGGATGGATGCCGCGCTCCTCGGCGACACGTCCGAACGACTTGCCGACCACCGACGCGTCCGGGCACGCGACGATCTCTGCATCGTGCAGATCGCGATGCCAGAGCCGTGGCGCGAACGGCTCGTCGTAGTCGCGACGGAAGCGGCGCCGGTAGGTCTCGTCCTTCAAGAGCGCGTTGCGCTCGACCTCGTCCGCGAGATGAAGCGCCGCGGCGCCCGCGCCCAGCTCTTCGAACACGACGAAGTCGATGCCGTCGGCATAGAGCTGGAATGCCGTGGGCAAGTGCTGGAAGCGCATGTTGCCGTGGCCGAAGCGATTGACGATGCGTGCGATCGGCCCTGCGATGTGACCGAGCAGTCGGTTCGACTTGCTGTCGACCGCCGTGAGCAGCGTCGTCTTGAGCGGCTTGCGCCCGAAGAGGCCCGCGCTCTCTTCCATGAACATCGTGACGTTGAACGGATTCTCGATGTTCGGAGCGCTCTGCAGCACGCGGCCTGCGCGACGAAGGATCGCGTTCAGACGCCGGTACTCGCGAAAGCCGGCGAACGTGGATGGCAGCGGCTTGCTGCGCGCGCGGTCGCCGTCGATCTTGTCGATGCGCGTCGTCATCGTCGAGAGGCCCATGAAGCCCGCGTCGAGCGCGTCCTGCACCAGCGTCTCCATCCGGGCCATCTCGGCCGGTGTCGGCCGCACGCCACGCTCGACCGAGCGCTTCAGGCCCATGACGTGCGCACGTAGATCGGAGTGGCCGAGAAAGAGCGCGAGGTTCGGCACGATCGGTCGCGATTCGAGGCCGCGGACGTAGCCGGCGGCGTCGGTCCACGTCTTCTCTCTCTCGAGCACGGAGAGGACGTGCGCGCGCGGGACCGCCTCGACGCGCGAGAAGAGGTCGGCGCAGTCGAGCGGCGTCGAGTGGACCGTCGAGAGCGAGCAACTTCCGAGCGCGATCGTGGTCACGCCGTGCCGTACCGACTCGGACAGGCTCGGCGCCGCGAGCACCTCGGCGTCGTAGTGCGTGTGCATGTCGAGAAAGCCCGGCATGACCCACTTGCCTCGCGCGTCGATCACGCGCGTGCCGGGCGAAGGCTGCAGGTTGCTGTCGATCGCGACGACGCGGCCCTCGCGGATACCGACGCCTCTTCGCTGCGCGGGAGCACCCGTTCCGTCGAAGACCTCACCGCCACGCAGGATCGTGTCGAACGCGGTCATCCGATCACGCTGCCACAGTCGACGCGGGAGATCGACTCGCGCCGCGAAGGGCTCCGGGGAATTCACGCGGGAACCCAGGAACCCAGGAACCCAGGAGCTCCGAGAATTTCTCTCTTGGGTTCCTCACCTCGTGGGTTCCCGCGCAAATTGCGGCGGGCTCAAGTCTTCGCGCGATGGCGACGGACGAAGTACACGACGACGCCGAGGACGACGAGCACGAGCGCGACCGTCGAGTAGATGCCGACGTAGCGCGCGAGGCTCTCCCAGTTGGACGCGACGAGCCATCCGACACCCATGAGCGCGCCGTTCCAAAGGACCGCGGACAGTCCGCCCAGCAGGAGCACGCGCCAGAACGAGATTCCGGTCATGCCGGCACCGACGAACACGAACGCGCGCAGCGCGGGGATGAAGCGGTGCACGATGAGGAAGAGCGAGCCGTGCTTCTCGAAATGGTGCTGCACGTCGTCGAGCGCCTTGGTCGCCTTCGGCCCGCTCAGGAACTTCGGTCGTTTGCGGCCGTGGCCGACGCTGCGACCGAAGAACCACATCGCCTGGCCGCCGATGATCGCGCCGAGCACGAGCACCGCGTACACGAGCGGCAGCGAGTAGCTCGCCGCGAAGACGAGATAGATCGCGAAGATCGAGATCGTGTCGCCCGGGAAGGGTGGGAACACGTACTCGATCAGCGACGAGAGCCCGATCACGAGGTACGCGAGCGGGCCCTCGTGATGCCGCAGCCAGTCGAGGAGGGAGTCGAGCACTCTTGACCGGCTCTAGCATCGCTCGGACCATCCGCGCGATGAGCGCCGATCCTCGCTTCGCATACGTACGCGGCCTCCGACCGGGCGGGCACTTGCGCGTGATCGCGCCGTCGAGCCCCTTCGATCGCGAGCGCTTCGATCGTGGCGTGATGCGCCTGCGCGAGCGCTACACCGTGACGTTCGACGACGGTCTGTTCGCACGCGATTCATTTCTCGCCGGCAGCGACGCGCGCCGCGTCGACGAGCTCCATGCGGCTCTGGACGACGACTCCGTCGATGCCATCGCGTGCGCGCGGGGCGGCTACGGCGCGATGCGTCTTCTTCCGTCGATCGATCTCGCGCTCGTCATCCGCGCGAAGAAGCTGCTCGTCGGCTTCAGCGACGTGACGGCGCTCCACGCGCTCTGGCAGCGCGCCGGGCTGCGGTCGCTGCACGGCTCGATGGTCGCCGCGTTGGGCGTGCTGCCCGACGCTCGCGTCGAGCGATGGACGCGAGCCGTCGAAGGATTCGTTCCGTTCAGCGGGCACGACGCGCACTGGAAGACACGCGGTCGCGTGGTGGCGCCGCTCGTCGGCGGCAACCTCGCGGTGCTGGCCGCGCTGGTCGGCACACCGTTCTTTCCGCCGATCGACGGCTGCGTCCTCTTGCTGGAGGACGTGGGCGAGGCGCCGTACCGCGTCGATCGGATGCTGACGACGCTTCGGCTCTCGGGCGCTCTGCAGCGCGCAGCCGGCGTGCTGGTCGGCGACTTCACGAATTGCCACCCGCGCGAGGACGGCAAGACGGTCGACGCGGTGCTCCAGGAAAGGCTCGGCGATCTGGGTCTACCGGCGCTGATGCACGTTCCCGTCGGCCACGACGACGCCGAGAGCTGGGAAGTCGCGCTGGGCGGGCTCGTGGAGCTGGATGCGGATCGCGGCGTTGTGACCTTCCTCCAAGGAGCTGTGGCGCCGAGGTGATCGGTAGGGGTAGGCTTTCGCCCCCCTTCGGATAGGAGTGTCCTGCTCATGAGCGCCGAGTCGATCCCGCCGTCCTTCTCGCTCTCCAAGTACGACATCAACGTCAGGACGCTGTATCGCAACGCGTCCCCCGCGCTCCTCTACGAGCTCGCGCTCAAGCACGAGCCCGGCACGGCGATCAGCTCCACCGGCGCGCTCATGGCGTTCTCGGGAGAGAAGACGGGTCGCTCGCCCAAGGACAAGCGCATCGTCGACGAGCCGAAGTCGCGCGACAACGTGTGGTGGGGCGACGTCAACATCAAGCTCGAGCCCACCACCTTCATGGTCAACCGCGAGCGCGCGATCGACTACCTGAACACGAAGTCGCACCTCTACGTGGTCGACGGCTACGCGGGCTGGGACGAGCGCTACCGCTTCAAGGTCCGCATCATCTGCTCGCGCGCGTACCACGCGCTCTTCATGTGGAACATGCTCATCCGCCCGTCGCAGACGGAGCTCGAGCACTTCGGCGACCCCGACTACACGATCATCAACGCGGGCGCGTTCTCGGCCAACCGCCATACGAGCGGCATGACGAGCAAGACGAGCGTGTCGGTCGACTTCTCGCGCCAGGAGATGGTGATCCTCGGCACCGAGTACGCCGGTGAGATGAAGAAGGGCGTCTTCACCATCATGAACTACCTGATGCCGTTGAAGGAGCAGCTCTCGATGCACTGCTCCGCCAACGAATCGAAGGACGGGAAGGTCTCGATCTTCTTCGGCCTCTCGGGCACGGGCAAGACGACGCTCAGCGCGGATCCGAACCGCAAGCTCATCGGCGACGACGAGCACGTGTGGACCGATCGCGGCGTGTTCAACATCGAGGGCGGCTGCTACGCCAAGGCCGTCAACCTCACGCCCGAGAGCGAGCCGGAGATCTTCCAGGCCATCCGCTACGGCAGCGTGCTCGAGAACGTGATCTACGACCAGAAGACGCGCGTCGTCGACTACGACAACATCTCGATCACCGAGAACACGCGTTGTTCGTACCCGGTCGAGTACATCGGCAACGCGAAGATTCCGTGCGTCGGCGGGCACCCGAACAACGTCATCCTGCTCACGTGCGACGCGTACGGCGTGCTTCCGCCGGTGGCCAAGCTCACGCCAGAGCAGGCGATGTACCACTTCATCTCGGGCTACACGGCCAAGGTCGCGGGCACGGAGATGGGCGTGAAGGAGCCCTCGCCCACGTTCAGCGCGTGCTTCGGCGCGGCGTTCATGGTGTGGCACCCGAGCAAGTACGCGGAGCTGCTCGCGGACCGCTTGAAGAAGCACGGCGCGCAGGCGTGGCTCGTGAACACGGGCTGGTCGGGCGGCGGCTTCGGCGTGGGCAAGCGCATGAGCCTGCGGCACACGCGCAGCATCCTCGACGGCATCCACGACGGCACGCTCGCGAAGGCCAAGACCTACAAGAACGAGATCTTCGGCTTCGACGTCCCGAGCGAGTGCGCGAACGTCCCGGGCGAGATCCTCACCCCGCGCGCGACGTGGGGCGACAAGAACGCCTACGACGCGACCGAGAAGAAGCTGGCGAAGTTCTTCGTCGACAACTTCAAGAAGTTCGAAGCGGGCGCGGCCGAAGCGATCAAGCAGGCCGGTCCGAAGCTTTGAGACGCTGCGTCGCGCTCGGAACGGGGCTGATCGCCATGGCGTGCACGCACGCCGCGGCGCCGGCCCCCGCTGCGGCGCCGGCTCCCGCTGCGGCGGCGCCCGCGCCACCGGCCTCGTCCGCGGGCGATCCTGCGGCGTTGCTCGCGCGTGCCGCCGTCGACTGCGACCGCGTTCACCTGGCCGCGATCATGTATCAGAACGACCACCCCGATGCCCCCCCGACCATCGCGGATCTTTTCGAGCAGCGAGATCTGGACCGCGCGACGTCCCCGACCGATCCATGGGGCGGGGCCTATGACGTCAGCTACGACGGCGACGATGTGATCGTCGTCTTGCCCGGCCCCGACGGCATGCCGGGCACCGAGGACGACATCTCCTGCCAGTGACACGCGCACTGGCGAAGTTCTTGTCGCCGATTTCAACGCGTTCGAAGCGGGCGGTCGGAAGGTCTGAACGCGCCACCCGGTAGCGCCGCGTCGAGCGCCATGCCGATCCCGATGCCGATCACCACGAGCGTGATCGGCATCGCGGCGAGCAGGAGCACGAGTGCCAGCTCCTGCTCGAACCGGATGCCGGTGAGCGCCGCGAGCACGAGCGCAATCGGGCGCGAGAGAATCGCCAGATGCTCCCCGTGGAGCCATCCGAGGTCGACGGCGCCGAGCGCGAACGAGATGCCGAGGCCGACGAGCAGCGAGACGAAAGTGCGCATCGATCGAAGCTGACACCCGGTCGCTCGCGCGCCGCTGGCGCGCGCGAGGCTTTACGTATCTCTTACCGGGGATCGCAGCTCGGCCCGAACGTCGGATGGCTCGTGCACGCGTCGCTCGCGCCGCAGTCGACCGAAACCGCGCGGTGCGGCAGACAGGCGACGCTGCTCGATGCGCCCGGCGCGTTGAACAGGCCGCCCGAGCCGCAGCACTCGATCAGCGTGTTCGCCATGCAGTACGACGGGAACACGCACGGATCGGGAGAAGGGGTCGTCGCGGCGACGCAGCCGGCTCGCACACCGCCCGGCAAGCTCGCGTCGGCGGCGGTCGCGCAGGTCATGCCCCACGTGCTGCAGTCGTCGTCTGCGCGGTACCCGGTGGAACCGCACGTGTGCGCGATCGAGCCCGCGCAAGACGCCACCGTCGTCGTCGGCTCACAGAAGTGCGA
>CAYSCF010000291.1:0-8800 GCA_964429305.1 uncultured Sandaracinaceae bacterium
TGCCTTCGAGGTCGCCGTCCATCGCCTCCGCGCTCAGGTTCACGAAGCGAACGGCTTTGCCCACCTTGGCGTCGTCGAAGAACGTGTAGTGCTGCAGGTGCCGCAGCATCTTGAGCGGCGGCTCGCCGAGGACGGTGAAGTAGAGCGCGGGCGCTTCGACCGTCGCGCGCGAGAAAGCGATCTGCTGCGCGAGCGTGGTCTTTCCCGCGCCCGGGCTTCCGGCGATCAGGTTGAACGAGTACTCGGGCAGGCCTCCGCCGAGGATCGTGTCGAGACCGGGCACCCCACTCGGTAGAAGGCCGACCGTCGGGTTGCGTCCTGTCGTCATCTCGTCTCCTCGTCCACCATCACTGCGGGCCATACGTCCTCGACCAAGCGCATCGCGAGGTCCTCGCCGATCAGCACGACGAGCAGCTCGACGAAATGCGAGACGATCGTCAGCGCGGCGTCGCCGAGCGAGTCGTCCGCGCCCGGCGCGCGATCGAGGCCGGTCAGTTTCGCGTCCGCGCCGCTCGTGACGTTCGCGAGCACCGGGTGCGTCCGACGCGCGAGCACGAGCGCGCGCCGCAGGAGCACGTCGAACGCGAGCGAGCCGATGAGCTTGCCGAGCTCCGCGTGCAGACGCAGCAGCATGCGCTGGGCGATCTCGGCAACGGGGGCATCTCCGTGCGCGCCCTCCGCGCGAGCGACCGCTCGCACGAACCGCGTCACCGACGCGCGGGGCGCGATCATGAGCGCACGGGAGGGACGATCGGGCTCGAGCGCATGAGAGGAGCCGCAACCGTACGGCGTCACGCCAGCGGCCGCTACGCCGATCGGTGCCCGCAGCCCGGATCGCGCTCATCCCACGTCGGTCATTCCCGCACTTTCGTGGAACCCTGACGGTCGCTCGTCGGTGTCGTCCGTGCCCGCAACGTCGATCTCCATCGCCTTGAGCTTGCGGTGGAGGGTCCGGCGATCGAAACCGAGCACTTCGGCCGCCGCCGACTTGTTTCCTTTCAACGCGGTGAGCACGTGCTGGATGTACCGCCGCTCGTGCTCGCGGAGAGACTCGAGCTGCGCGGGAGCGGTCGGACCCAGCACGATCTCGACCTTCGGCGCCGCATGCGCGCGGCGAAGGCGCTCGGGCAGGTCGCCGACGTCGAGCGCGTCGTGCTGCGCCATCGCCAGCGCGCTCTCGATCACGTTCTCGAGCTCGCGGACATTGCCCGGCCACGGATAACGAACGAGCTCGGCGAGCGCGGGCGCAGTGAAGCTCTTCACCGCTTTCTCGTACTTGGCGGCGAACCGCACGAGGAAGGCTCGCGCCAAGAGCAAGACGTCGCCCTCGCGCTTACGGAGAGGCGGGAGCCTCACGGAACACACGTTGACGCGATAGTAGAGGTCCTCTCGGAATCGCTTCTCCGCGACGTCCCGCACGAGATCCCGATTGGTCGCCGTGATGATGCGCGCATCGAACGGTGTCTCGACGCTGCCGCCGATCGGGCGCACGCGGCGCTCCTGCAGCGCGCGCAGGAGCTTGACCTGCATCTCGAGCGGCATCTCGCCGATCTCGTCGAGGAAGAGGGTGCCGCCGTGCGCCTCGAGGAAGAGCCCGCGACGCGAGGTCTTCGCGTCCGTGAATGCGCCCTTGGTGTGTCCGAAGAGCTCGCTCTCGAGCAGGGTCGCGGGGACCGCTGCGCAGTTGATGGCGATGAACGGTCCGTTCCGACGCCGGCTCTTGTCGTGGATCGCGCGCGCGACCAGCTCCTTGCCGGTGCCGCTCTCGCCGGTGACCAACACCGTCGCGTCGGTGGGCGCGATTCGCTCCACGACGTCGAAGACCCGCTGCATCGCCGCGCTCTCGCCCACGATGTTGGACGAGCCGCTCTTCGTGGCGACCACGCTGCGGAGCAAGTGCACCTCGCGCTTGAGCTGGTGATGCGCGACCGCGCGCTCGAGCGCGAGCGCGACGACGTCGGGGATGAGCGGCTTGACCACGAAGTCGAACGCGCCTGCGCGCATCGCATCGACCGCCGTCTGGATGCTGGCCTGCCCGGTCATCACGACCACCGGTAGATCCGGGCGCGACGCCGCGAGCTGCGTGCAGAGCGCGATGCCATCGATCGGCGTCATGCGGAGGTCGGTCAGGACCGCGTCGAGCCCGTCGTCTGCCGCGAGCACGAGCGCGACCGCAGGATCGGTCTCCGCGGTCGTGTGGAAGCCGAAGAGCGCGAGGCTGAGCGCCAACGTCTGCGCCGTCTCGGTGTCGTCATCGACGATCAGGATGTTGCCGTGCATTGGACACTCCTAGGGCGACACGACGAACGCATCGCGTCCGCCCCGGCTGCAGCGCGCATGCCGCCATGGATGAAGCCGTATCCCAGGCGAATCGTGCGGGGGGGATGCAGTTCTTGCGCGGGCGGCGCAGACGTTGCCGCCGGTCAGCGCGCAGCCGAGGCGTCTGCCGGGAGTCGGGTGCGCAGCCAGAGCGCGCCGAGCGCGAGCTGCGCCGAGATCGCGATCACGCCGTTCGCGATCAGCGCGGTCCGCACGCCGACGAGGCCGATGACGGCGCCCGTCGTGAGGCTGCCGAGCGCCATGCCGCCGCGCATCGCGAACATGACGAGGCTGATGGTCCGGCCTCGATGACGCGGGCTCGCCGTGGTCTGGAGCAACGTGTTGATGAGCGTGCTCGTCATCGAGAGCGTCGCGCCGGCGATCGTCAGGACGATGGGCAACATCCAGAACCGCGGTGCGATCCCGGCGGATGCGACCGCGGCTCCGCACGCGATGGCGAGCGTGATCGTGAGCCGACGGACGTCGCGCGCCGTGTCGATGCCGAGCAAGACGAGCCCACCGAGCAGGCCTCCCACGCCGAACGCGCCGACGGCGATGCTGAACGTCGCGGCGGTCCCGCCGAACGCGTCGCGCACGAGCACCGGACAGAACGTCAGCAGCGGGCTGCACAGAAACGAGAGCACCGCCACGACGCCGAGCGCCCAATGCACGTGTGGTGTGGCGACGATGGTGCGCAGATCGACCGGCGGCTCCGTGGAGGCTTCGGCATGCTCGTCGGATCGAGCGTCGGCGCGTCCACGCGGCAGGATCCAGAGCGCGACCAGAATGAATGGGACGTACGACGCGGCGTTGGCGACGAAGCACCACACCGCGCCCGCGCCCGCCATCAAGAGGCCGGCCATCCCCGGGCCGAGCACGCGCGAGAGATTGAATTGCGTCGAGCTGAGCGCGAGGCCGGCGCCGATCTGATCGCGCCGGACGATCGACGGAACGATCGTCTGGAACGACGGCATCGAGAGCGCGTCGGTGATCCCCACGACGAGCGACGTCACGATGATCATCCACGGCTGGATGGTGTGCGTGACGATGAGGACGACCAGCGCGATCGGACAGAGCATCTGGATCGTCTGGAAGGAAGCGATCACCCAGCGTCGATCGGCGCGATCGGCGAGCAGTCCGCCCGCGAGCGTGAGCACCCAGCCGGGCGCATCGCCCATGAA
This sequence comes from uncultured Sandaracinaceae bacterium, assembly GCA_964429305.1. Taxonomy (GTDB): domain Bacteria; phylum Myxococcota_A; class Polyangia; order Polyangiales; family Sandaracinaceae; genus JBBSAT01. The sequence goes on from CAYSCF010000291.1 coordinate 3,501, forward strand.
CGAGTCGAGGCCGACGAGGAACGACGAGCCGCCGAGGCCGAGCAGCAGCCACGGCTGCGCGACCTCGTTGGCCCAGTACCCGACGTTCGAGAGCAACGAGGCGAGCCAGTACACGCCGAACGTCCGCGAGCCGAGCAACGCGAGCGACTCGCGAACGCGGATGCCGCGAGTGGTCATCGCCATCGCTGCAGCGTGCACCGCTCGCTAAGCAGCGACGATCACTTTCAGTGCCTTGGTCTGGCGCGCGTTCGCGAACGTGTCGTAGGCCTCGAGCATCGCGCTCATCCCGAATCGATGCGTGATCAGCACTCTCGGATCCAGCTGATGCGATGCGACCATGTCGAGAAGCATCTGCGTGCTCACCGTGTCCACGAGTCGCGTCGTGATCGTGACGTTGCGATCCCAGAGCCGCTCCATGTGGAGCGTCACCGGCGAGCCGTGCACTCCCACGTTGGCCAACGTGCCGCCCGGCGCGAGCAGCTGCTCGCAGAGCTCGAAGGTCGCGGCCGAGCCGACCGCTTCGATCGCCGTGTCGACACCGCGATTCTCGGTGAGCTTCATGATCACCTCGATGGCGACCTTCGCTCCGCCGCCGACGACGACGGTGGCGCCCAGGCGCTTCGCGAGCTCGAGCCGATGCTCGTCGGGATCGATCATGATCACGGTGGCGGGCGAGTAAAAGCGCGCCGTGAGCATCGCCGCGAGGCCGATGGGGCCAGCTCCCACGATGGCGACGATTCCGCCGGGCGCGATCCGCCCGTTGAGCACGCCGCACTCGAAGCCCGTCGGCAGGATGTCGCTCAACATCACCATCGCTTCCTCGTCCGCGTCGGCCGGTAGCGGGCGAAGGCTCGTGCTCGCGTGTGGAATGCGAACGAAGTCCGCCTGCGTCCCGTCGATCGTGTTGCCGAGGATCCAGCCGCCCGACGTGCAGTGCGAGTACATGAGGCGCCGGCAGTAGGCGCACGCGCCGCATGCGGTGATGCAGGAGACGAGGACGCGATCTCCGACGGCGAGCGCAGTGACGGCGGCCCCGACGGACTCGATGACGCCGATGCCCTCGTGCCCGAGCACGCGGCCCGGCTGGCAGCTCGCGAGATCGCCTCGGAGGATGTGCAGATCCGTTCCGCAGATCGTGGTCTTGGTCATGCGAACGATCGCATCGGTGGGCTGCTGCAGCTGCGGCTTGGGCCGTTCTTCGAGCGCCTTGCGCCCGGCGCCGACGTACACGAGCGCTCGCATCGAGGTCACTTCGCGGTCGCCACGGGACGTGGCGGGAGCTCGGTCAGAATCGCGCGCCACGTGGCGTCTGCGACGGTGCTCTTCGGAAGGAGGTTGGCCGTCGACATGTACCGGGTCAGCGTCGCGACGCGCACGCCTTCCTCGAGATGATCGAGATCGAGGTACTCCTCGCCCGGCGAGAGTGTCGCCGCGGTCTCGGCGGTACTGACCCGCGCGACCTCCGCGTCGGAGAGGAGCTTCAGCACGTTGTTGCGAGTGTGGGCTGCTGCGGTGCGCGGATCGTTCGGCATGGGAGCTCCTTCGTGGTCTGGTGCCCGATCCAGCACGATGTGGGCCCGATGCGAAGTCGCGCGTCACGCGAGACGTGATCGCCTGATTCCATTGGGCGACCGCTTCGTCTTGATCGCGAGCGGAACGGCGGGGGACGTCGAGTGGGCACGCGCGACGCTCGTCGGCCTGAACGCCAAGGTCGACGTCCACCATCGATGAGGCTCTCGCGCGCGCTTCTCGTCTCGGTGCGACATTCTTTGCCGCGCGATGGCTGGCCACCTACCGTCGATGCCGATCCGAGCGCGCGGCATGGGTCCTGCTCGCGCTGCCTACCGATGGATACGATCGAGCACCAGCCCACCGACGCAGCGACCGCCTTCGAGCTACCGCGCGTCCTCGTCGTCGGCACCGAGCTGACGGCTCTCGATCAGGCGGTCGGCACGCTCGCGATTCGACTCGCGGCGATGCTCGAAGCGGCGGTCAACCTCGTGCACGTGATCGATGCGGGTCTCGGCGACGAGCCCGTCGTGGGCGAGCCGAACGAGATCATGCACCGTGCGCTCGCCGCTCGCGTGCGACAGCGCGTGGAGGCGGCGCGCGAAGTGCTCGAGGCCGAGCGCGTGCGCATCGCCGCCCTGGATCGTGACGGTCGTGCCGTCGTGCGCGTCACGCTCGCCGACGGGCGGCCATGGGAGACGATCCTGCAGATCGCGCGGGACGTGCGTCGAGCTTGGATCGTCGTCGGCGGAAGGTCGGGCGCGACGCTGCTCGGTCACACGTCGGACCACGTTCTGCGCCACACCGCGCTGCCCGTCATCGTGGTGCCCGAAGGATGCGCGGACGGGCTGGTGGGGCCGGTGCTCGTCGCCGTCGACGGGAGCGAGCATGCGAGTGGCGTTCTTCGTGCAGCGGGCGAGCTCGCACGAGCGCTCGGAAGGCCGCTCGACGTTCTGCACGTCCATTCGGCAGCAGATGTCGACGCGCCGGCTCGGGTCGCCGATCGGCTGCGCGAGGTCCCGGCGGACGTCGCCACCGCGCGGACGCTGCACCTCGTCGTACAGACGACGTCGATCGCACACGCGATCACGGAGCGTGTGCGCGTGAGCGCCGCGAGCCTCCTCGTCGTCGGTGCCGGTGGGCGTGGGATCGCGGAGCGCGTGCTCGGCAGCACGAGCGCGTCGCTGGCGCACACGTCACCCGTGCCTCTGCTCGTCGTGCGATAGCTCCGGCTCTTCAGGTCCGTTCGCGCAGGTCGTAGCGCCAGAGCAGGCGATAGAAGTGCGCGCGGTCGACGCCCGCCGCGCGCGCTGCGGCGGTGACGTTGCCGTCGTGGCGCGCGAGGATCGACTCCAGATATTCGCGCTCGAAGCGCCGCACGCAGGCGTCGCGCGCCTCTTTGAGCGGCAGCTCGGCGTCGGCGTCCTGGGTGGGCGTCGTCGGCGTGTCGGGGAGGCCGAACAACGCGAGCGTTCGCTCGAGATAGTTGCGGAGCTCGCGCACGTTGCCCGGCCACTGGTGGGACGCGACGCTCGCCGCGAACGCGGCCGATCGCACGTATCGCAACGCGCCTTCGCTCGCCGCCTCGACGTCGGCCGTCTGCGCCTCGAGGAAGTGATCGACGAGGAGCGGGATGTCCTCACGTCGCTCGCGCAGCGGTGGCAGTCGCACCTCGACGACGGCGAGCCGATAGTAGAGATCCGAGCGGAAGCGCCGCGCGTTGACCTCCGCGCGCAGATCACGATGCGTCGCCGCGATCACGCGCACGTCGATGGGCTGGTAGTCGTTCGCGCCGACTCGCCTTATCTCTCGCTTCTCGAGCGCGCGCAGCAGCTTCGGCTGCAGATCGGCGCCGAGCTCGCCGATCTCGTCGAGGAACACGGTGCCACCGTTCGCCGTCTCGAGAATGCCGTGGCGCGTGCCGCTCGCGTTCGTGAACGCGCCTTTCTCGTGGCCGAAGAGCTCGCTCTCGAGCAGTCCGGCCGGGATCGCGCCGCAGTCGACGACGACGAACGGCTTCTTCGCGCGGCGGCTCTCGCGATGCACCGACTCGGCCACCGCTTCCTTGCCGGTGCCCGTCTCGCCGAGCAGCAACATCGTCGCGTCGGTCGGCGCGGTGCGCGCGAGGATCTCGAAGACGCGCCGCATCGCGAGAGAGCGCCCGCGCAGGAGCGCGAACGCATCGCTCCGAGAGGCCGGCACGTCGATGCGCGCGTGGCCGACGTCGAAGCGCAGGAGCGTACGACCGACGCTCAACGTGGCTGCGTCTCGCAGGAACGCGAGCTCGACCGCGACGCCGTCGACGCTCGTGCCGTTGCGGCTCTCCAGATCGCGGATCCGCGGGCGCCCGGACGCGACGTCGATCTCCGCATGGAAGCGCGATACGGTCGGATCGGTGAGCACGGCGCCCACCGAGCGATGCGTGCCGAGCGTGAGCGTCGAGCCCGTCGAGGCGAAGCGGTGCCCGGCATCGGGCCCCGAGAGCACGGTGAGCGCGAACGCCTGCACGCTCTGGCTCGGCTCGACGCTCACGTTCTGCGTCGCATGGTGCGAGGGCGTCTCGATCGGCTCGTCGTCGTCCGTCATGCGCGGGCGTGACTATCGCACGAGCGCGTCACGCGCCGATCAAGAGGCGCGCGGCGAGCTCGGCGCGGCCCGAGACATCGGCCTTGCGGAACACGTGCGCGAGCTGGTTGGCGATGGTCCGCTCCGAACGATCGCCGCGGCGTGCCGCGATGCTCGTGCTGGAGAGCCCGCCGAGCGCGAGCTCCACCACTTCGCGCTCGGCGCTCGAGAATCGCGCCCACATCTCGCTGGCATCGAGCGGCGCATGCAGCGACCAACGGTCCTCGTCGATTCCGCGCACGCCGCCACGACCTCCTCCCGGGCCGAACGCCGCGGAGAGGACGACGAGATCCATCGTCGTCGCGCCGATTTTTTCCGCCGCGCGATCGATCGCACGGCCGAGCGTCGTCATCGAGAGCCCGAGCTCGTGGCCGATGTCCTTGCGCGATCGACCGCGTCCGAGCCGCTCGGCCACGAGGCGCTCGCGTCGCGTCATCGGGCGCGTGTCGGCGCTCCGTCGCGTCGCGAGCCACGAGCGACGTCCGCTCGTGCACGCGGCCTCCGACAGGACGAGAGCGCCGAGCGTCAGCTCGGGCCAGAGGGTGCTCGCCGAGAGAGTCATGCGCGTGCGCTGAGCACCGTGCATGCCTGCAGGAAACAGGCTCCATTCGCGATCCGTGTTGCGTGCCGCGCAACGCGCCCTCGAAGATCGGACCGTTGCGCGCGAGACAACGTGTTGCGCGCCGCGCAACGGTCCGGCTGCGATCAGTTCGCGCCGCCGTACTCGGTCTGGCCGCTGTATTGATAACAGTTCACCTGGCGATGCGTCGCCGCCTCGCCCTCGAGGCCCGGCACGGCCGTGAGCGAGATGTCGAGGTAGTGCTGTCCGCCCATCGATGCGAGCTCGATCGTTCCGGTGCAGTCGGCGCCCGCGACGTTGCAGAGCGTGTCGCTCGAGCACGTGATGGTGGTGAACGGCAGCGTCGCGTCGGGACAGTTCACGTCACAGCCCGCCATCGATAGGCTGTTCGCGCCCGCGGTGACGGTCGCGTCGTCCGTGCCGAGCAGGCGCGTCATCTCGAAGTTGCCGCGGAAGCTCTGCGGCAGCTCGTTGGCGGGTCTTCCGCGGCCCGGCGGCGGGGGGGGGGGCGGGGGGGGGCGGGGGGGGGGCGGGGGGGGGGGGGGGGGGGCGGGGGGGGGGGGGGGGGGGGGGGGGGGGGGGGGGG
>CAYSCF010000292.1:0-8772 GCA_964429305.1 uncultured Sandaracinaceae bacterium
GCGTGAACGAGACCACATCGGTCGACTATCCCGACTACGCGCACGCCGTCGCGCGCTCGATTCTGTCGGGCAAGCACAGGCTCGGGCTCTTGTTCTGCGGCAGCGGCATCGGCATCTCGATCGCGGCCAACCGCCACCCGGGGATTCGCGCCGTCGTGTGCAGCGAGCCGTACAGCGCCGCGATGGCGCGGCGGCACAACGACGCGAACGTGCTCTGCATGGGCGCGCGGGTCGTCGGCGGGGGGCTCGCGCGCGAGATTCTCGAGGCGTTCCTCGGACAGACGTTCGAAGGCGGACGTCACGCCGAGCGCGTCGCGAAGATCGAATCGCGCTGAACATGGAGATCGTGCGCGACGCACGCCTCGACGAAGAGGCGCTGCGCTTCGGTCTCGTGCGGCACTGCGAGGACTGCGCGCTCTTCGATCCCGAGCGCGAGAAGTGCGCGCACGGCTATCCCACCGAGCAGCATCGGAAGAAGGCGAGCGAGACGCTCGTCGTGTTCTGCAAGGACTTCGAGGCCGCTTAGGGGGCGAGGGCGGCGCAGAGCGCATCGGTCGTCTGTCGTAGCGTCGGATCCTCGCCCCGCAGCGTCGTCGGCCTCGCCTGGTGGCGACGACACGCAGGCACGAGTGGCGTCCCGTTCTCGGGCGCCGGCCAGCGCGCCAACGCGACGGCGAGCAAGCTGATCGCGGCCGGGTCGCGTGATTGCAGATACAACGCGTGCGCCGTTTCGAAGTGCAGTTCGGCAAGCCACGCGCGGTCCTGTGGCACCAGCGCTTCGTCCGCGAGGCGGTCGATCGCGCTCACGGGATCGGCGACACCATCGCGATCCCAGTCGGGGTCGGCGAACATCGCACCGAGCATCATCAGCGCCTCGTCGCGCATGCGCCGCTCGAGCCCCGGCCGATCGAGCAGCGCCTCGTAGCTCGCGATGGCTGCGGGCGTGCGATCGAGCAGGAACGTCACCCATGCGCGTCGCTGCAGGCCGAGCGTCGTGTCCTCGTGCGCATAGGCCGAGAGCGCTTCTTCGAGCTGCCCGCGCTCGGCGAGCGTGTCCCCGACCGCGATCCAGTCGTTCTGCGCCGCGACCGGCCCAGGCACGAGCAGAAGGATCGCGGCGATCAACCAGCGCACGATCCGATCGTACGCCCGCCGGACATCGTTCGTTTCAGCTCTTCGCCGCGAAGAACGCGGCGAGCACGTCGATCATCTTGCCGACGTCGGCCGCGGCGCAGGTCTCGCGGCTCGAGTGCATCGAGAGCATCGGGTTGCCGACGTCGACGACGCGCATGCCGGTCATCGCGGCCGTGATGGGGCCGATCGTCGTGCCGCACGCGAGGTCCGTGCGCGTGACGAATCGCTGCGGCGTCACGGCCGCTTGCTCGCACCACAGATCGAACCGCGCCGCGCTCTCGCCATCCGTGGCGTAGCGCTGGTTCGAATTGCTCTTCACGACCGGACCGCCCCCGAGCAGCGGCTGATGATTGGGCTCGTGCTTGTCCGCGTAGTTCGGATGGATCGCGTGCGCCATGTCGGCCGAGATCAGGAACGAGCGCGCCAGCATCCGATGCACGGGCGAGCTGCCCGCCTTCGGGTGCGCGAGCGCCAGTCGCTCGAGGATCGTCCGCAGGAACGGCGACTGCGCGCCTTGCGCGCTCTGGCTCCCGCACTCCTCGTGATCGTAGAGCACGATGCCGCGCGTCGTCTGCGGCGCGGGCGCGGCGGCGAGCAGCGCGCACAGCGACGCATGACAGCTCGCGAGATTGTCGAGCCGGCCCGAGCAGACGTAGTCGTCGCGCAGGCCGATCCGCGCGGCCGGCTGCGCATCGAAGAAGCAGAGGTCGTGTCCGACGATCGCGCTCGCGTCGATCGCCGTTCCTTCGCGCTCGAGCTGCTTGCCGAGCTCCGTTTTGAGATCGAACGCACCGCTCGACTCGAGCGCGAGCACGGGCGGCAGCTGCGTCTGCGGGTTCACGACCAGCCCATCCGTGTTCACCGAGCGATCGAGATGGATCGCGAGGCTCGGCACGCGCCCGATGGCGCGCGGAAAACGAAGGAGCTTGGCCTCGATCGCGCTTCCATTCCGCACCAGCACGCGACCCGCGAGCGCGAGATCCCGATCGAGCCACGTGTGGAGCAGGACACCGCCGTAGACCTCGACGCCCAGCTGGTGCTGGCCATGGCGCTTCAGTGTCGCGTTCGGCTTCACGCGCAGGTTCGGCGAGTCCGTGTGGGCGCCGACTGCGCGCACGCCGCTCGCGTCGAGGCCCGTCTCGCCGATCTCGAACGCCGCGATCGTGGATCCCGCGCGGATCACGAACACCTTGTCGCCCGGCGTGATCGTCCACTCGTCTTCCTCGTTCAGCTCGCGATATCCGGCCGCCGCGAGGCGTCGCACGGTCTCGGTCACGGCGTGCCAAGGCGTCGGAGAAGCGTTGAGGTAGTCGACGAGGTCGTTCGCGCGGTCGGCCGAGGCGGTCATCGCGGGCATTCTCGTTGACGCTGCGCGGATTCGCTACGTACTCTTTGTCTCGATGCGCTTCGCATGTCTCGCGCTCTCGGTGTCGCTCGTGCTCGGCGCGAGCCTGTGCGCGAGCGGAGCCGAGGCCCAGCGTCGCCACCGTCCGCCTGTGGAGACCGCGCCGCAGCCGGTCGCGACGACAGGAACGCTCACCGTCACCGTCGTCCAAGAGGGCGCCGAGGTCTTCGTCGACGAGCAGCTCGTCGGTACGAGCCCGGTGGCCCCGCAGATGCTCCCGCCCGGTTCCCACACGGTCCGCGTCCGCATGCCCGGCTTCGGCGAGTACAGCGACGTCATCACGGTCGAGCGCGGCGCCGACGCCGAGATGCCGGTCGAGCTCTTCGCGCTCTCGGAGGCTGTGACGATCACGACGACGCCGCCCGGCGCGCACGTCTTCGTCGACGGCAACTTCTCGGGCGAGACGCCGGTCGAGATCGATCTGGTCGACGGAGCGCACTCGATCCGCGTCACGCTCCACGGCTACGAAGAGATCGTTCGCGAGGTCACGGCGGAGTCCGGCCATCACGAGGACATCGCGCTGACGATGACCGCGCTTCCCGAAGATCAGCTGCGCGGCCCGGAGTGGTACGAGGAGCCCGTCACCTGGATCGCGGTCGGCGGCGGCGTCGTCGCGGCGGTCGTGATCATCATCGTCGTCGTCTTCGCGACCCAGGGCAGCGGCGGCTCGGCGGCGGATGCGTTCTGCGGTCAGCCTGGCGGCTGCGTGCGCGTGGACACTCCGTTCCTCACGTTCTGAGCGCGCGAGATGGCGCGCATCCTCCACATCGAGGACGATCCGTCGAGTCGTCTGCTCGTGCGCAAGCTGCTCGCGGTCGCGGGCCACGAAGTCATCGACGCGGCGACCGGCCTCGAGGGAATCCGCCTCGCCCGCTCGACCGATGCGGCGCTCGTCCTCGTCGACATCAACATCCCGGATCTCGACGGATACGAGGTCGCGCTGCGGCTGCGCGCCGAGCCTCGCTACGCCGACGTCCCCATCGTCGCGATCACGGCCGAGGGCGATCGTGCGACGAGCCTCGCGGTCGGCTGCGACGGTTTCATCGAGAAGCCGATCGATGCGCGCAAATTCGCGGGCGAGATCGCTCGCTATCTGCAGGGCTTCCGCGAGCAGACGCCCGACTCCGAGCGAAAGCTGCGCGAGGCCAGCCATCGCATCGTCGAGCGTCTCGAGTCGCGGGTGCGACAGCTCTCGGAGGCCAACGCGCAGCTGGAGGAGCTCGCGCGCCTGCGCCGAGAGTTCTTGCGCAACCTCAGCCACGAGCTCGCCACGCCGATGACGCCGGTGGTCGGCTACGCGAAGCTCCTCGTCGCGGGCGAGCTCGGGCCGATCACGCCGATGCAGCAGAAAGCGCTGTCGTCGATCGAAGCGGGCGCGGTGAAGCTGCGCGGGCTCGTCGACACGCTGCTCGACGTCTCGGCGCTCGAGACCGGCCGCATGACGTTCATCGCGCGCGAGTACGATCTCGGCGTGCTCGTGCAGCGCGCGCTCGGCGAGGTCGAGGTCCCGATCCGCGAGCGCCAGCTCGCCCTCACCGTGAAGATCCCCCAGACCGATCTCGGTGGCGTCGGCGATCCCGAGAAGCTCCGGCGCGCGATCGCGCACTTGCTCGACAACGCGATCAAGTTCACGCCGGCAGCCGGACGGATCGCCGTCGAAGTCGCCGTCGAAGGCACCGACTTCGTGCTCACGGTCGCCGACAGCGGGCCGGGAGTGCCGAAGGATCGCCTCGAGAAGGTGCTCGAGCCTTTCTATCAGGTCGATGGATCGGTGACGCGTGCTCACGGCGGCGTCGGTTTGGGTCTCGCGTTCGTCCGGCGCGTCGTCGAGGCGCACGAAGGCACCATCGTCGTGACCAGCCCGCCGAGCGCGGTCGCCGGTGTCGCGCTGACCGGGACGGGCGTCACGTTGCGGGCTCGACGCTCGGCCCGATTTCCCCAGCGCCTCTCGTGAGCGAGCTCTACTTCGATCATCACGCGAGCACGCCGGTCGATCCGCGCGTGGCCGAGGCGATGCGAGAGGTGCAGCGTGCGCCGCTCGGCAACCCTTCGAGCCCACACGCAGCGGGGCGACGAGCGCGCGCCATCCTCGAAGATGCCCGCGCGAAGGTCGCGGGCGCGGTCCACGCGAAGCCGAGCGAAGTGATCTTCACGAGCGGCGGCACCGAGGCGTGCAATCTCGGCGTGCTCGGTCTCGTGGCCGCCGAAGGCGCGATCGTGACGACCGAGATCGAGCACCCCGCGGTCGCCGAGGCCATCGCATCGCTCCGCGGCCGCGAGATTCGTCGGCTCGCCTTCCGAGACGGCGTGGCGCCGCCCGACGATGCCGTGCGCGCCGCGATCGGTGCGTCTTGCGCGCTGCTCGCCGTGCAGTCCGTCAACCACGAGACGGGCACCATCGTCCCGTCCGATCGCTGGTGCGAGATGGCGAGCGATCGCGGCGCGCTCTCGTTCGTCGATGCCACGCAAGCGCTCGGCAAGCTGCGGATCGACTTCGAGACCTCGACGGCCTCGGCCATCGCGCTCGCTTCGCACAAGATCGGTGGGCCTGCGGGCGCGGGCGCTTTGATCGTCCGCCGCGGTGTCGTGATCGATCCCCGCATGCTCGGCGGCGCGCAGGAGCATGGCCTGCGCGCCGGTACGCCCGACGTGATCGCGATCGCGGGCTTCGGCGTGGCGTGCACGCTCGTCGACGCGCGGCTGCACGACCAAGCGCGCATCGCGACGCTGCGCGACCGCATCGAGCGGACATTGGTCGCGCGCGGAGGGATCGTGAACGGCACGTCGACGAACGAGGCGCGTGTCGCCACGGTCGTGGATGCATCGTTCCCAGGCTGGCGATCCTCGACGCTGGTCGCCGCGCTCGATCTCGACGGGCTCGAGGTCGCGAGCGGCGCCGCCTGTTCGTCGGGCGTCGACAAGCCGTCGCCCGTCGTTCTCGCCATGACGCAGGGCGATTCGTCGCGCGCATCGTCCGCGATCCGCATCAGCCTCGGCGTGGAGACGACCGACGAAGACGTCGAGCGCGCGATCGCGATCCTGGATCGCGTGCTCACACGCACGCCTGCCTGATCGCTTCGCGCGAGCGAACCTCGATCGCGTCGAGCTTCTCGATCTCCCGATCACTCGCGCTCTGCGTTCGATCCGCAAGTGATCGAATTCCGATCGTTTTCGATCACGCGTGCACGTGATCGAAAGCGTTCCATTCAAGAGAGCTCGTACGATCCGCCCGTTCATGTGGGTCGTGGTATGCGGATGCGATGAGCGTCCTCTTGATCTCTCCGGACGGGATGTTGGGCCACGCGTTCGAGCTCGCTCTCGCAGGGCGATCCGATCGTCATCGCGGCGTGAAGTTTCCCGAGGTCGATCTGCGCGACGAAGCGAGCGTCGCGCGCGCGCTCGGCGATCGCCCGAAGCTCGTGATCAACTGTGCTGCGTACACGGACGTCGATGCGGCCGAGACCCACGAGGACGACGCGAGCGCGGTGAACGGTCTCGGCGTGGGCGTGTTGGGGCGCGCATGCGCGTCGATCGGCGCGACCCTCGTCCACTTCGGGACCGACTACGTGTTCTCCGGCGATGCGAGCACGCCGTATCCGATCGATGCCCCGATCGCGCCGCGGACCGCGTACGGGCGCAGCAAGGCGATGGGTGAGACGCTCCTGCGCGAGTCCGGCGCCGATCATCTGCTCGTGCGTACGAGCTGGCTCTACGCGCCGTGGGGCAAGAACTTCGTGCGCACGATCGCGAAGGCGGCGAGCGAGCGCGATGCGCTACGTGTCGTGAACGATCAGCGTGGTCGTCCGACGAGCGCAGAAGGCCTCGTCACGACGACGCTCGCGCTGCTCGATGCGGGCGCGCGCGGCACGTTCCACGGGAGCGACTCGGGCGAGTGCACGTGGTTCGAGCTCGCGCAGCACATCGTGAGCGAGACGAAGGCGCGGGCGCGTGTCGAGCCGTGCACGACCGAAGAGTTCCCACGCCCGGCGCCGCGGCCGCGCTACAGCGTCTTCGATCTCGCGGCGACGCACGCGCGAGTCGCGCCGGCTCCCCCATGGCAGGCCGCGGTCTCGGACGTCCTCGGCCGCCTGTCTCCGTTCTGAGCGCGTCAGGCGTAGCGAGGCAGGCGATCGGGCGCGATGTCGCGCAGCCGCGCGTGCGCCTTGTCCCGCGCCGAGAGGCTGGGCTCGCGGGTCGGCCACGCGATTCCGAGATCCGGATCGTCCCACGCGATGCCCAGCTCGTGCTCCGGGTAGTACCGATCGGTGCACTTGTAAGCGAAGATCGCGTGCTCGCTCGTGACGGCGAACCCGTGTGCGAACCCCGCCGGGATCCAGAACTGCTTGTGATCGTTCGCGCTCAGCTCGACGGCGACGTGCTGGCCGAACGTCGGTGAGCCGATGCGAACGTCGACCGCGACGTCGAGCACCGTTCCCTCGACCACGCTCACGAGCTTGCCCTGGCCGTGTGGATTCTGCAGATGCAGTCCGCGCAGCGTTCCGCGCCCGCTGCGCGACATGTTGTCCTGCACGAAGCGACCGTCGACTCCGGCGGCGACGTAGCGCTCTTCGGCCCACGTCTCGACGAAGAAACCGCGCGCGTCGCCCATCACCTTGGGCTGGATGACGAGGAGCCCCGGAATCGCGGTCGTTCGAACGTCCATCGGCGCGCGAGGCTGCCACGGCCCGTCGGCCCGCGCTACGCAGTGGCAGACGCTACGGAGCGTGCACCGTGATCATGTTCTGCTGGCTCGCTTCGTTTCCGATCATCTGCCAGACCGTCAGGTCGTCGCCGACGGTCGCCGAGATGCGAGCCGTGAACGTTCCGTCGGGGTCGGCATGCACGATGACGCCGACCTGGGTCATCTCGTTCAGCACGAAGACGAAGGCCGTCGGATCGGCGTGACCCGTCACGGTGACGTGCCCGGTCTCGTCCGGAGACGAGGCGAGCGCGGTCGGAGGAGGAATCGGCAGCGAAGGCGCCGCGCAGCCCGTTCCCAGCGCTGCGCCGGCCGTGACGGCGACGCCGAGCAGGGATCCCAGGATGATGGCGCGCCACCTCGTCACGTCGTGCCTCCACGACCAGCGTAGCAACCGCCGCGCCCATCGAAAAGCCGCGCATGCGGAGGAGGCCCACGCCAACCGGGTTGGCATACCTCTCTACTCGCGCGCGCGTGCGTGCGCGCGCGCGTGCGACGGGGAAGCCATCGTGATAGCGTTCGCGCCTCTTTCGAAAGGGCCTCTACCGCCCTCGGAGCTGCATGGCGAATCCCCAGATCCTGCCCGTCGCAATCGACGACGAGATGGTGTCCTCGTACCTGGCCTATTCGATGAGCGTCATCGTCGGACGCGCCATCCCCGACGTCCGAGACGGTCTCAAGCCGGTTCACCGCCGCGTCCTCTACACGATGCACGAGCAGGGCATCCGCGCCGGCACCGCGCACAAGAAGTCGGCGCGCGTCGTCGGCGACTGCCTCGGCAAGTACCACCCGCACGGCGACTCGTCGGTCTACGACGCGCTCGTTCGTCTCGCGCAGGAGTTCTCGCTCCGGTATCCGCTCATCGACGGGCAAGGAAACTTCGGATCCGTCGACGGCGATCCGCCAGCCGCGATGCGCTACACGGAAGTGCGCATGTCGCGCATGACGAGCGACCTGCTCGCCGACATCGACAAGCAGACGGTCGACTTCGGACCGAACTACGACGACAGCGAGGTCGAGCCGAAGGTCCTGCCCTCGCGCGTGCCGAACCTGCTCGTCAACGGCTCGAGCGGCATCGCCGTCGGCATGGCGACCAACATCCCGCCGCACAACCTGCGCGAGATCATCGACGCCACGATCCGCATCATCAAGAACCAGAACATCCGCGTCGAAGAGCTGCTGCTCGACGAGGGGACCTACCTCGGCGTGAAGGGCCCGGATCTCCCGACGGCCGGCATCATCTACGGCACGGCGGGCATCCGTCAGTACCTCACGACGGGCCGCGGCAAGCTCATCATGCGCGGCCGCGCGACGTTCGAGCCCATGGGCAAGGGCGATCGCGAGATGATCGTGATCACGGAGATCCCGTATCAGGTCAACAAGAGCGATCTGCTCAAGAAGATCGCCGAGCTCGTCCGCGAGAAGAAGATCGAAGGCATCAGCGACCTGCGCGACGAGTCGAGCCGCGAAGGCATGCGGGTCGTCATCGAGCTCAAGCGCGACGCGCAGCCGCAGATCGTGCTCAATCATCTGT
>CAYSCF010000293.1:0-8746 GCA_964429305.1 uncultured Sandaracinaceae bacterium
GAGACCCATCGCGAGCGCGTCGCGCTGCTCGTGCGCGCGAAAAATCGATCCGAGGCTGTCGGCAAGCTGTGGAACGGCCTGCAGCTGCACATGGACGAGAAGCGCTTCGAGAAAGTGCTGCCGCTCGTCTCTTTCGTGCCGGGCGATCTCACGGCGCCATCGCTCGGCATGTCGCCCGACGCACGTCGCCGCTTGTCCGACGAAGCGACGAGCGTCGTGCACATCGCCGCGTCGCTGAACCGCAAGAGCGAGAAGGCGTGCCTCAACGCGAACCTGCGCGGCACGTTGTCCGTCGTCAACCTCGCGCGCGAGATCGCGAACGGGCGCGGCGGCCTGCGTCGCTTCAGTCACGTCTCGACCGTCGCCGTGTGCGGCAAGCGTGATCGCGAGGTCGTCCTCGAAGATCAGTCGATCGACTGGGAGCGCTCCGACTACGACCCGTACGGGCGCACGAAGAAGTTCGCCGAGCACATGGTGCGCGAGCTGCTGCCCGACGTGCCGCGCACGTTCTTCCGCCCGTCGATCGTGATGGGCGACTCGCGCTTCCCGGAGACGACGCAGTTCGACATGGTGCGCGCGTTCTGCGTGCTCTCGGACTTTCCGGTGCTGCCGATGCGCGCCGATGGGCGTCTCGACATCGTGAACGCGGACTACGTGGGGCGCGCCATCGCCGACGTGCATCTCAAGAGCGCGCCTGCGCACGAGATCTATCACCTCTCGAGCGGCACCCAGAGCAAGACGGCCGCGGCGATCGGCGATGCGCTGCTCTCGCGCTCGCCCGAGCGACGGCGCCCGCGCTTCGTGCCTGGTGCCGAGGCGCCTTTCGAGCGCGTCGTGGATCGCATGGCATCCATGACCGCGAAAAAAGGCATGCGGGGACAGATGGCGCTGATCGGATCGCTCCTGAAGGTGTTCTTGCCCTACATCACGTTCGACACGGTCTTCGACAACACGCGCATCGTGACGGAGCTGGGCGAGAAGCCCGTGCCGTTCACCGAGTACTGCGGCGATCTCTACGCGTGGGCCAAGCGCACGAAGTTCACGTACCCATACCGCACGCTCACGCCGAGCGCGCCCGAGAGCCGAGGTGCCGCATGGGCCTGATCACGAGACTGGGAGCGATCGTGGCCAAGTCCGCGCTCGACGGCGCGAAGAAGGCGCTCGATGCGGACGCGTTGCTCGGCACCGCGATGAGCGCGCTCATCGATGCGCGCGCCGAGGATCACCGGAAGCATCCGCAGCCGCCGTATCGCGCGAGCGA
This sequence comes from uncultured Sandaracinaceae bacterium, assembly GCA_964429305.1. Classification (GTDB taxonomy): domain Bacteria; phylum Myxococcota_A; class Polyangia; order Polyangiales; family Sandaracinaceae; genus JBBSAT01. The sequence continues at coordinate 1,262 of CAYSCF010000293.1, forward strand.
TCCACTTCGTCTGCTCTTCGCGGGCTACGTCGGCTCGCGCAACACGGGCGCCGACGTGCGCGTCGAAGAGATGCTGCGCCAGTTCCGGCATCTCTTCGGCGACGACCACGTCGATCTCTCCGTCCTCACGATCGATCCGGCGTGGACCAAGGGCTATTTCAAGACCGTTCGGCAGATCCACGTGCCGCAGGTCTTTCCGAAGTTCCTGTTCGACGAGGTCGCGCACCACGACGGCGTGGTCGCGTGCGAAGGCTCGATGTTCAAGAGCAAGTTCAGCAACGTGCTCACCACGTTGATGGTCGGCTCGCTCGGCCTCGCGCTCGCCGAGGACAAGATCGGCATCGGCTACGGCGGCGAGGCGGGCGCGATGGACGAGCACATGGAGTCGCTCGTGAAGCGGCACGTCAAAGGCTCGCTCGTGATCACGCGCAACCCCGAGTCGACCGACATCATGGGTCGCCTCGGCATCGCCGCGAAGACGGGCACCGACACCGCGTGGACCTTCGGCGGCGCGCCGAAATCGCTCGGCGAGAAGCTGCTCGTGCGCGCGGGCTGGGACGGTCGCACGCCGGTCGTCGTCGTGTGCCCGATCCATCCGTTCTGGTGGCCGGTGCGCGCCGATCCGATGAAGGCGGCCGTACACGCGATCACGGGCGCGCACGATCACAGCCACTACCGCAGCATGTACTTCCACCACGACGGGCCGGAAGTAGAGGCGCAGTTGCGCGCGTACCTGACGCGCTTCGCGGGCGCGCTCCGCGACCTCTCGCGCAAGCGGCGCATGTTCCCGGTCGTCGTCGGCATGGAAGCGCTCGATCGCGTCTCGTGCGAGCGCTTCTCCGACGTGTACGGCGAGAAGCTGCCGACGTTCGTGTCGGACGAGCACGACATGTTCGAGCTCGTCTCGATCCTGCGCAACGCGTCGCTGCTCGCGAGCTCGCGCTATCACGCGATCGTCTGCTCGATGCCCGCGGGCGTGCCCTCGATCGGCGTCACGATGGACGAGCGAATCCGCAACCTCATGAAGGATCGCGGGCAGCCCGAGCTCTCGCTCGAGTGCGACGACGCGCGCCTCGACGAGCGCTTGTTCTCGGCGATGGACGCCGCGCTCGCGCAGCCGGAGGCGATGCGCGCGGGGATCGATGGCTCGGTCACGCGCAACCTGCTGCAGATGGGGCGCATGGGCGCGTGGGCCGTGCAGCACATCCGCGAGCGTCATCCGCGGATCAAGTTCCGGGCCGGTCTCGGCGACGAATCGCGGCCCGAGCTGCATCTGCCGCCGCTGCCCGACGCGCAGGCGCGATTGCTCGAGCGCGCGACCATCTCCGACGCTTCATCGGCGCATCCGTCATGACGTTCGTCGATCGATTCCTATCGAACCTCGAGACGCACCGCGAGCGCGCGTTCGTCGTCGAGGTTCATCGTGATCGGCTCGCGCCGACGCGGGGCGCGCTCTTGCGTGCGATGATCGAAGACGCGCGCGAGTCGCTGCGTGCGCGGAACGTGAAGCCCGGCGATCGCGTCGTGGTGATCGCGCCGAATTCCGCACGCTGGGTGGCGATGGATCTCGCGATCCTCGCCGAGGGTGCGACGGCGGTCCCGCTCTATGCGCGCCAGGCGCCGCGCGAGCTCGACGGCATGATCCGCGACGCGGATCCCGTGCTCGTGATCGTGGGCGAGCCGGGCCTCGAGGCGCGGCTGACGCATCCATCCGTCCTGCTCGATGCGATGTTCGAAGGACGCCGGCTCGAGCCGCGGCCCGCGACGCCGATCGCGCCCGATCACGTCGTCACGATCATCTACACGTCGGGGTCGAGCGGCGAGCCGAAGGGCGTGATGACGACGCGCGCGAACGTCGAGCACATGATGCCGGTGCTCGACACGAAGCTGCGCGAGCTCGCGGGTGTCGCGGGCGGTGGCGATCGCGTCTTCCACTATCTGCCGTTCTGCTTCGCGGGATCACGGATGGTGCTCTGGGCGTGCCTGTATCGCGCCAACGGGATCCATCTCTCGATGAAGCTCGACGAGCTCGTGCGCGAGCTCGCGGCCGCGACGCCCGAGTACTTCCTCAACGTGCCCGCGCTGCTCGATCGCGTGCGCGCGGGCGTCGAGAAGAAGCTGCAGGAGAGGCCGCTGCCGATCCGCACGCTCTACGCGCAGGCGATGCAGGCCGATGCGCGCGAGCGCGCGGGCACGGCAGGCGTTCGCGACCGCGCGACGCTGATGATCGCAGGGAGCGTTCTCTTTCCGCGCATCCGCGAGCAGATCGGGCCGGCGCTCAAGGGGCTCATCTGCGGATCGGCGCCGCTCTCGATCGAGACGCAAGCCTGGTTCGAGCGCCTCGGTCTGCCGATCTTCCAGGTCTACGGGCTCACCGAGACGACCGCGATCGTGACGATCGATCGCAAGGACGCGGTTCAGATCGGTCGCGTCGGGCACCCCATCCCCGGCTGCGAAATGCGGCTCGGCGAGGGCGGCGAGCTCCAGATTCGCGGGCCGAACGTGTTCGCAGGCTACTTCCGCCGCGAAGAAGCGACGCGCGAGGCGTTCACGAGCGACGGCTGGTTCCGCACCGGCGATCAGTGCGAGATCGACGCCCGCGGGAGTCTGAGCATCATCGGTCGCACGAAGAACGTGCTCGTGCCGAGCTCGGGGCACAACGTCGCGCCGGAGCCACTCGAGCAGATGGTGCGCGAGGCGATCCCGGGATCCGATCACGTCATCGTGATCGGGCACGGCCGCTCGTTCTTGTCTGCCGTCATCTCCGGCGCGGTGCAGCCCAGCCTCGTCGCCGAGCAGATGGACACCGTGAACGAGCGCTTGCCTCACTACCGTCGGATTCGTCGCTGGGTGCTCGCGCGCGAGCCGTTCACGCCCGAGAACGGACTGCTGACCGCGAACCAGAAGCTGCGCCGCGGCGAGATCGAGCGCGCGTACGCCAAGGAGATCGCCGCGATCTACGAGGCAACTGCTTCCGAGGGCGCTCGTGCCTGAGCTGACCACCAAGCTCGAGGACGGGGTGCTCGACGTGCTCCTGCACGGCGGGGCCGCCAACGAGATCGGTCTCGCGATGCTCGGCGAGCTCGAGAGCGTCGTGCGCAGCTTCGATTCGCGCGTACGCGCGATGGTGATCCGCAGCGAATCGCGTCGCGGCTTCTGCGCGGGCGCCGATCTTCGCGAGCTCCACGCGCGCAATGCCACGCGACGAAGCGAAGGCGCGAGCGATGCGCAGCGATCGAGCGAGGTGCGCGCGTTCCTCGATCGCATCCACGGCGTGATGAACGCGATCGACGAGGCGCCGTTCACGACCGTCGCGGCCGTGCACGGTGTCGTGTTCGGCGGCGGCTTCGAGCTCGCGCTCGCGTGCGATCTGATCGTCGCCGACAAGTCGGCGCGCTTCGCGTTCCCCGAGCTGCGCCTCGGCATCATCCCTTGCTTCGGCGGCCTGCCGCGGCTGCGACGCGCGCTCGGGACGAGCGTGACCAACGATCTCGTGCTCACCGGTCGCTCGCTCGGTGCTGCGCGCGCGCACGAGCTCGGTCTCGTCTCGCAGCTCGTCGGCGAGGGACAAGCGGCCGACGTGGCGCGCCGTGTCGCCGTCCAAGCGACGCGCTTCGATCCGCGCGCGACGCGAGCCGCGCTCGACTTCGTGCGAACCGACATCTCTGCGGAGCTGGAGCGCGAGAAGGATCTCTTCTGCGAGCTCTTCGTCTCGCCCGTCGTCGACGCCGCCCTCGCGCGGTTCGCGAGCGACGCTTCGGCGATGCCTTACTTGCCCGCGAGCGGAGGAGCCGCGTGATGGACGTGACGGATACGCTGCTGACGCTCGCCGCCGATCGTTTCTCGCGCGATCGCAGCAAGCTCCGCCCCGAGGACGACTTCTTCGAGGCGCTCGAGATCGACAGCGTCGATGCGATGACGCTGCTCACCGCCGTCGAAGAGAAGTTCGGCGTCGAGATTCCGGACTACGAAGTGCAAGACGTGCGCACGTTCTCCGCGCTCGCCGCCGTGATCGGGAGGCGGATCTAGTGCTCCATCCTCCCGCCTACGCCTCGCTCGGCGAGCTGCTCTCGGACGCGCTCGTGCAGTGGAAGCGCGAGACCGCGCTGATCGAGATGGATCGCAAGCGGCTCACGCACGCGTGGACGTATCGCGAGACCAAGAGCGAGGTCATGCGCGTCGCGCGCTGGCTCGCCTCGCTCGATCTCGCGCCGGGGTCTCGCGTCGCGATCCTCATGAGCAATCAGTCGCGCTGGCTCGTCGCTGCGTGCGCGCTGTTCCGCCGTGGGCTCGTGCTCGTACCGGTCGACTACAAGCTATCGGAGAGCGAACAGCTCGCGCTCCTCGCGCACGCCGAGCCATCGGTTCTCGTGATCGAGCGGCCGCTCTTCGAGCGCTTCAAGAAGAGCCCACCTGTCCCGCACGTGCTCGTCTCCGAGGCGCCCGAAGGCACCGCAGGTCGCTGGGAAGATCTCCCGGAAGAAGACGGCGCGGAAGACCCGGCGCTCGTCGCCCGCAGTCGCGAGGATGCGGCGGCCATCGTCTACTCGTCGGGCACCGGCGGTACGCCGAAGGGCTGCGTGCTCACGCACGACGCGTATCTCGAGCAGCTGCTCGCGCTGATGGAGATCTTTCCGATGCGCCCCGGCCATCGGACGTTCTCGGTGCTGCCGACCAATCACGCGATCGACTTCATGGTCGGGTTCATCGGCCCGTTCGCGTGCGGTGCGACCGTCGTGCACCAGCGCACGCTGCGGCCCGAGTTCCTCGTCTCGACGATGCGTGATCAGAAGATCACGCACATCGCGCTCGTGCCCGTGCTGCTCGAGGCGTTCGAGCGTGCGCTCGACGAAAAGCTCGACGCGCGGCCCGCGTGGCAGCGCGCGGCGCTCGACGGCCTCTCGGCGATCAACCTCGCGCTCACGCGCGACAAGGCGAACGCTGCGATCTCGCGCCGTCTCCTTCCGGGCGTGCACGCGGCGTTCGGTGGCCATCTCGAGCTCGTGTTCGCAGGCGGTGCGTTCGTCGATCGCGCGCGCGCCGAGCGCTTCTACGAGCTCGGGCTTCCCGTCGTGATCGGCTACGGCCTGACGGAGTGCTGCACCGTCGCGACGGTGAACGACCTGCGCCCGTTCCGCGCCGACTCCGTCGGCCGCCCGGTGCACGGCGTCGAGGTCCGCATCGATCAGCCGGGCCACGACGGCATCGGTGAGGTGTGGATTCGCGGCCGCACCGTGATGAAAGAGTACTTCCGCGAGCCCGAGCTCACGGCGACGACGATCACGCCCGACGGCTGGCTCAAGACGGGGGATCTCGGCTCGCTGGACGCGAGCGAGCACCTTCGCCTCGTCGGTCGCAGCAAGAACATGATCGTCACGGCCGGCGGAAAGAACGTGTACCCCGAGGACGTCGAGAGCGCGCTCGAGGGCTCGCCCGCCGAAGAGCTCGCGGTGTTCGCATCGGGCTACGTGTGGCCGCGGGCGCGCACGCTGACGGAAGAGGTGCTCTTCGCGGTCGCGCGCGTGAAGAGCGGCGATGCTCGCGCCATCACGAGGTGGCTCGTCGATCGCAACCGGCGCCTGCCCGAGCACAAGCGGCTCGCGTCGGTCCTCGTCGTCACCGAGACGTTCCCGCGCACCGCATCGATGAAGCTCAAGCGCGACGTGCTCGCGGAGACTCTGCGCACGTCGCACGAAGAGCGAGACCTCGTTCCGCTCACCCATCCCGCACTCGAGGCCCGGCCGTGACCCGCTATTTCGCCATCGTGAACCCGGCCGCGGGCGGCGGTCGTTCCGGAGCCCGCGCGAACGCCGCGCTCGACGAGCTTCGTCGTCGAGGCATCGACGTCGAGGCCGTGCGCACCCAGCACGCGGGCCAGGCGGTCGAGCTCGCCCGTCAGGCGTACGAGCGCGGCGAGCGACGCTTCCTCGCGGTCGGCGGCGACGGCACGAGCCACGAGGTCATCAACGGCGCGCTCCCGCTCGCGCGCGAAAAGAACGACTCGCTCACGCTCGGTATGCTGCCGCTCGGCACGGGCAACTCGTTCCTGCGTGACTTCGGCGTCATCGGCAGCGACGCGGCGCTCGAAGCCATCGTTCGCGGCCACGAGCACGAGGTCGACGTGAACGCGTTCGAGCACGCCGCAGGCAGGCTCTTCTCGTTCAACATCGTGGGCCTCGGCTTCAGCGCGACGGTCGGTGCGGTCACCAACCGCCGCTACAAGCCGCTCGGTCCGGCCGGCTACGTCGTCGGCGTCGTGCAGACGACGATGACGCTGAAGTATCCGACCTATCCGTTGAGGCTCGACGGCGGCGCGCTCGACGAGCGGCCGGTGGTGCTGCTCTCGTTCTCGAACAGCCAGTGCACGGCCGGCGCGATGAAGATGGCGCCGCGCGCCGACGTCTCCGACGGAGAGCTCGACGTGATCCGCATCGGCAAGATGCCGCGTCGCAAGTTCCTCCCGTGGTTCCCGAGCATCTTCCGCGGCGAGCACGTCACCAAGGAAGGCGTCGAGCAGACGCGCGCGCGCCGCGTCGACTTCGCGATCGAGGGTGACGTGGACTGCATGGTCGATGGCGAGATCCTCAGGCTCACGCCGCGCTCGATCGAAGTGCTTCCGAAGGCGCTGAAGGTGGTCGCATGAGCGAGAGCCACGAGACGGTGCCGCAGCGCACGACGAAAGAAGAAGCGCGGGCGCTCCCGCCCGTGCCCGCGATCTCGTTGCGAGCACCGACCCTGCTCGATCGCGTCAAGTCGGTCGGAGGCTGGGCCGCCGCGGTTCCGTTCTTCACGGCGACGCTTCCGCCGATCGCTGCGCTCTGCGCGACCGTCGGTCTCGAGCGCACGCAGCCGCTGCAGCGCTGGTACGCCGGTACGCAGCTCGCGCTGACCGGCTGCTCGTGGCGGGCGGTCGTCTCGCCGAAGGTCGATCCGAAGCGCGCGTACATGTTCGCGCACAACCACACGAACCAGTACGACTTCATCTTCATGTACAACGCGACGCCCCACTACAAGTGCGGGCTCGAGCTCGAGAGCCATTTCAAGATCCCGGTGTACGGCTGGTTCATGAAGGCGCGCGGTGGCATCCCCGTGAAGCCCGGCAAGGACGGCCAGACGCCGGAAGTGCTCGCGAACATGCGCCGCGAGATCGACGCGGGCCGCTGCATCCTCGTGTTCCCCGAGGGCACGCGCACGCTGGACGGGCGCGTCGGACGCTTCCGCAAGGGCACGTTCTTCATCGCGCGCGACCTGGGGCTTCCGATTTGTCCCGTGGCTGTCACCGGCGCGTTCGACTTCATGCGCAAGGGCAGCTGGGTGATGAGACCCGGACAAGAGCTCACGGTGTACGTCGACGATCCGATCGAGACCGCGGGGCTGCCGGACTCGGCCATTCCCGAGCTCACCGAGCACGTGCGCTCCGTCGTCGCCAAGCGCGTCGACGACTACTGGCGCGAGAAGGGATGGCCCGGTTGAATTGCCTGAAGG
>CAYSCF010000294.1:0-7394 GCA_964429305.1 uncultured Sandaracinaceae bacterium
CGACGATGGATCTCGCGCTGCACCGCGACTACGACCCGAGCAAAGACGGCCCGCTGCTCGCGTACGCGCGCGACAAGCTCGCGCCCTACTCCGCGACGCCCGTACCGGACGACTACGCGCTCGTCACGAGCTTCACGCACCTGTTCGCGAGCCCGGTCGGCTACGCGGCCGGCTACTACTCGTACAAGTGGGCCGAGGTGCTCGACGCCGACGCGTTCACACGCTTCAAGAAGGACGGGAGCATCCTGCCTCTCGAGAAGTGGGCCGCCGTCGGCAAGGCGTTCCGCGAGAAGCTGCTGAGCCGCGGCGACTCCGACGATCCGATGAAGCTCTTCGTGGACTTCGTCGGCCGCGAGCCGAAGATCGACGCGCTCATGGAGCGCAACGGGCTCTCGTAGCGCTCAGGTCCCAGACCGCGAAGGCAGCCGCCGTCTGGGCTCAGCGTTGTGAGCACAGCTGGAAGAGGGTCGTCGAGATCAAGAACAGGATCAGGAAACCCAGGCGCGCCAGAAGGAAGGGTGACCACGCACTCTGTTGCCGCGTCGCGACCAGCCTCCTTCGCTCTTCGTGCGCCTCGCGCTCGGCGCTCGCTCGCTGATCACGCTCGCGTTGCTCCTTCCGCAGGTCGGCTCCGCAGCCGGGGCAGCGCACCTTCTTCCGTTTCTTCGGAAGAGCAGGCGCTTGGTCCGGCACACGATAGGTCTTCGCTGCTTCGGGCGCAGGCGGCGGCGAGAGCACGCACGCATCGTGGAAGAAGCGCTCGCAGTGCACGCAGCCGACGCCGTCCATGCCGCTGACGATCGTCTTGCTGCACACCTCGCACGGCTGCCCGACCACCTGCATCACGCCATGCTATCAGGCCGAGCGATGCCATTTCTCGATCGACCCGGTGGCGTTCGGATCTTCTGGGATCAGGGCGGCAAAGAAGACGGACCGCCGATTCTCCTGATTCGCGGGCTCTCGCGATCGAGCTCCTACTGGCTGGGCTTGCGTCCGCTGCTCGAGAAGGATCATCGCGTCGTCGTGCTCGACAACCGCGGCGTCGGGCAGAGCAGCGCCGTGCGGCCGGGCTTCACGGTGCAGGACATGGCCGACGACTGCGCCGCGGTGCTGCGGCAGATCGGCGCGTGCCACGTCTTCGGCATCTCGCTCGGCGGCATGGTCGCGCAGCATCTCGCGCTGCGGCATCCCGCGTTCGTGCGCACGCTGACCCTCGCCGCGACGACGTTCGGCGGGCGTGAGCGCAAGCCGGTGCCGCCGTGGGTCATCGCGTCGTTCCTGCGCACCGCGACGATGAGCACCGAGCAGATGATGCGCTTCACCGCGCCGATCACGCTCGATCCCGACTTCGTGCGCGCACGCCCCGACGTCGTCGACGCGTGGGTGAAGATCGCGCTCGGTGAGCCACGCAACGGATGGGCGCTGCTCGGTCAGCTGCTCGCGGCGGCGCGCCACGATGCATCGAAGGACGTCTCGTCGCTGAAGATGCCGGTGATGATCGTGGTCGGCGATCGCGATCGGCTGATCCCGCCGGAGAACTCGACGCAGCTGCACCAGCGCATCCCGGGCTCCGAGATGGTCACGCTCCCGGGCCTGGCGCACGACTTCCCGACCGAAGCACCCGAGAAGGTCGCCGACGTGATCGCGTCGTTCGTCGGCAAGCACGTCAGTCGCGGCTGAGCAGACGCGCGCGCTGCGCGATCGCGGTCTCGATGCGCGCCCGATCGTTCGCACGCCTCCGCCCGCGAAGCAGTACGTTGTAGGGCGTGACCGTCTCGCCCACGAACGCGACCGCCTCGGTCGTGTAGCCGAGCGACTCCATCTCGAGCAGTCGCGCGCCGAGCACGAACGACTCGACGAACCTGCGACGAACCGCGCCCGCGTGCGGCAGGCCCATCGCTTCCGCCTTGATCGAGGCGAGCTCCGCGACCTCGAGCGTGCTCGCGACGCAGCAGGGAACGACGAGCATGGCGCGCGCCTCGACTGCTGCCGCGCGAGCGATGACCTGATCACTCGCCGTGCCGCACGCATGGAGCGCGACGACGAGATCGGGCGCGACCGGCCAGACGCTCGCATCGTCGACGTCGCCCGTCACGACGCGAAATCGATCCTGCGATCCTCGCAGCGCCGCAGCACGCTCGGCCTTGCGCGCATCGCGCTCGATTCCGACGACCGTCAGCGTCGGTCGATCGAGGAGCGCGAGCGCGGCGAGACCGACCCAACCGCTGCCGCATGCGGCATCCACCATCGTCGGTGTGGGCACGCTCTCGATCGCGCGCGCGATCTCCGGCAGCAAGCCCTCGAGCTCGCGCGCCTTCTTTCGATCCTCGTCGCGCAGGCGAAGCCCTGCGCTGCCGATCGCGGTCTCGTGGAGGAACGCTTCGAGCGTCGTGAGATCGATCTTCGATGTCGAGGGCTTGCGCAAGATTGGTCCGCGGGAGAAAACGCAGCGTATGACGAATGGGGCCATTCGCTCTCGGGCCTTTACGCCAAAGGCCCGCGGCGTGATCGCGCTGTCGATCGCGTGCTCCATCTCGAGCTGCTGCATGAGCCACGGGCACGTCTCTACGACGGAGACGATCACGATCGCGGGGCCCGGCTTCTCGCCCGACCCGCTCACGACGAGCTCGCAAGCGGGTGGCCGGAACGAAGCGAGCGCTCTCGCCGCGAACGACGCTGCGGGCCACCGCTGCGTCGGCAGCATCCCCGTGATGCCGCAGCACGTGCTGCATCTCGGGGCCGCGCTGCCTCTGCTCCGCATCCTCGTGAACGGGACCGAAGACACGACGCTGGTCGTTCGCGCGCCGAACGGCACCTTCTACTGCAACGACGACTCGGGCGATCCCAACCTGAGCATCAATCCACTCGTCGAGATCTCCAGCGCCGAGCCGGGCGACTACGCGGTGTACGTCGGGGCGTACAACCAATCGGCGATGCTCACGACCTACGCGATCGGTTTCACGGCCACACCCGGGACGTTCCCCAGCGAAGTCGTGCGCTGAAGCCCAGCAAGAAGGGCGCTGAACACTTGCTCCATCCTGCTGGCCGCCCGTACAGTGGCCCCTCGATGGAGAATCACGACAGCCCGTTGGCAAGACAGGCCGCGCCCTGGGCGGCCAGGCGCGGGCTGACCGCGCTGCTCGAAGAGTGGCGGAGCGACGCGTCGCTCGCGCGCTGCTTCACCCTCGATCAGACGATCGATGCCCGCGTGGCTCGCTCGGGTCCCATCCCCGAGGCGCTGCATCCGGTCGTGCGTGTCGCGCTCGAGAAGCGCGGGCTGAGCGAGCTCTATTCGCATCAGCTCGAAGCGCTCGATCACGCAGCGCACGGCCGACACTTCGTCGTCGCGACGCCGACCGCGTCGGGCAAGTCGCTCTGTTACAACCTTCCGGTCCTCGATCGCCTCGCGCGCGAGCCGGATGCGCGCGCCTTGTATCTGTTCCCGACCAAGGCGCTCTCGCGCGATCAAGAGAACGCGCTGCGTGGCCTGCTCGCCGACGCGACGCTCTCGCACGGCGCGGTCACGTACGACGGAGACACGCCCGGTGATGCGCGACGCGCCGCCCGCGAGCGCAGCGGCATCCTGCTGACGAACCCCGACATGCTGCACGCGGGGATCCTTCCGCATCACGCATCGTGGGCGCGCTTCTTCGCGCAGCTGCGCTACGTCGTCGTCGACGAGCTGCACAGCTACCGCGGCGTGTTCGGCTCGCACCTCGCGAACGTGCTGCGCCGCCTGATGCGCATCGCGCGCTTCCACGGATCGACGCCGACGTTCGTGTTCGCGTCGGCCACGATCGGCAATCCGAAGGAGCACGCGAGCAAGATGCTCGGCGAGGACGTGCAGCTCATCGGCGAGAGCGGCGCGCCCGCCGGGCCGCGTCACGTGCTCGTCTACGATCCGCCCGTCGTCAACGCGGAGCTGGGCATCCGCGCCAGCTACGTGAAGAGCGCGGTGCGCCTGACGGCCGATCTCGTGCGGCACGAGGTGCCGACCATCGTGTTCGGTCAATCGCGCAACCAGATCGAGGTGATGCTCAAGTACGTCCGCGATCGGCTCGCGGCCGACAAGATCGACCCCGAGGTCATCCAGGGATATCGCTCGGGCTATCTGCCGGAGACGCGGCGCCGCATCGAAGAAGGCCTGCGCAGCGGCGCGGTGCGATGCGTGGTCGCGACGAACGCGCTCGAGCTCGGCATCGACATCGGCTCGCTCTCGGCCGTCGTGTGCGCGGGCTATCCCGGATCGATCGCATCGCTCTGGCAACGCTTCGGCCGCGCGGGCCGACGCACCGAGCCTTCGCTCGCGCTCATGGTCGCTTCGAGCATGCCGCTCGATCAGTACATCGCGCAGAACGCGTCGATGGTCGTCGGCGCGCCCGTCGAGCAAGCGCGGATCGATCCCGACAACGTCGAGATCCTCGTCTCGCACCTCAAGTGCGCGGCCTTCGAGCTGCCCTTCGAAGAGGGCGAATCGTTCGGCGACGTCGCGCCCGAGGCCGTCGGCGACGGTCTGAGCTACCTCGCGCGCGAGAACGTCGTGCACGGCGCGATGGGCCCGAACGGCAAGACCGTCTTCCACTGGGCGACCGACGCGTATCCGGCGACGCACGTGTCGTTGCGCTCGCTCGGCTGGGACAACTTCGTGGTCGTCGATCTCGACAGCGACCGCACGATCGCCGAGATGGACTGGCGCGCGACGCACACGATGCTGCACGTGCAGGCCATCTATCAGCACGACGGAGAGCAGTACCAGGTCGAGCGGCTCGATTTCCCGAATCACAAGGCGTACGTGCGCAAGGTCGCGCCGGACTACTACACGACGGCGCTCACCTACACGCGTGTGTCGATCACGCACGAGGACGACGGCGCGATCATCGAGTCGAGAGTGCCCGGCCGCATCCCCATCGCCGCGGGACACGGCGAGGTGTCGGTGATCGAGAAGGTCGTCGGCTACAAGAAGATCAAGTTCCACACGCACGAGAACGTCGGCTACGGCGACGTGCGGCTGCCCGAGATGCAGATGCACACGAGCGCGGTGTGGTGGACGTTCCCCGAAGATCTGATCCGCTCGCTCGGCGTGCAGCGCGCCATCGTCGTCGACGCGCTGCGCGGGCTCGGCAACGCGTTGCATCTCTGCGCGTCGGTCGGGTTGATGTGCGACCCGCGCGATCTCGGTCGCACGCTCGGCGATCGCAGCGGCGATGGCGAGCTGCCGAGCAAAGGCGATCCCCTCGCCGGCGGTTTCGATCCGACGATCTTCTTGTACGACCACGTGCCGGGCGGGGTGGGCCTCGCACCGCGCTTGTTCGCGACGAGGGGCGAGATGCTCCAGCGTGCGCGCACGCTGATCGAGAACTGCGAGTGCACGATCGGCTGTCCCGCGTGCATCGGCGCGCCCGCCGGGAACACCGGGACGCCGCCGGGGCTCGTCTACGACGGCGCGAAGCTGGCAGCCCCGACCACGTTCGATCTCAAAGATCTCGCGCTGAACGTCCTGTCGGCCGCGGGCCTCGGGCCGATTAGTTGACATGGCGATCCCGGTAGTGAATCGCTGAAGACGTCGTGACCGATCTCCGAGGAAAACTGGCGCGCTTGTTCGCGACCGAGCGCGTGGAAGCGCCGGTCGAAGAAGTCAGTTCCGTCGAGCTGATCAGTCCCTCCGACGAAGCGCGTCGCGCGCGGATCGCCGGGCTGCGCGCGTTGATCGCGGAGAAAGAGCGCACCGATCGCAACGGCCTGCGCGCCAAGCCTCTCGCGCGCGCCGGTCATCGCGATCGCGGCCTGCCCGGATCGGTCGAAGAGACGGCGCTCGGACCGCTGCATCGGGTGGCGAGCTACCTCTTGCCTTCGCATCGCCATGGCCGCATCGCGATCGCCGACGCGCTGCGTGCGCGTGCGACGTCGCTGGCCGCGCTGGCGCTCGATCCCACGCTCGCCGAGATCGATCCGACACGCGTGCTCTTCCTCGACACCGAGACGACGGGGCTCTCGGGCGGCACGGGCACGCTGCCTTTCTTGATCGGGCTGGCGTGGTTCGAGGACGAGTCGCTCAAGATCGAGCAGCTGCTGCTGCGTCGACCGGGCGAAGAAGGCCCCATGCTCACGCGTCTGGCCGAGCGCATCGCGTGGGCGTCGTGCATCGTCACGTACAACGGTAAGTCGTTCGACTGGCCGCTGCTCCGCACGCGCGCGGTCATGAACCGCATCAAGGTGCCCACGCCGCGGGCGCATCTCGATCTGCTGCACGCGTCGCGTCGCGTGTTCGGCCCGCGCGTCGGCTCGGTGCGCCTCGTCACGATGGAAGAGACCGTGCTCGGCATGCGCCGCGAGCGCGACATCGACGGCGCGGAGATCCCGACGTTGTACTGGGACTTCGTGCGCGGTGCCGAAGGCCACGTGCTGGTGCCGGTCATCGAGCACAACGCGAACGATCTGGTCGCGCTCGCCGCGCTGATCGCCGTGCTCGACGAGCGCTGGTCGGCGCCCTCGCCGCATCACGATCCGGAGGACCGCGTCGCGATCGCACGCGTGGCACTGCGCGGCGAGCAGCCCGCGTTCGCGTTCGAGGTCGCCACGCGCGTCGCCGACGAAGAGCCACCGCCGCGCATCGCGTACGACGCGCTCACGACCGGCGCCGACGCGGCCCGCAAGCTGAAGAACCCACACGCCGAGCTCGCGCTGCTCGCGCGCGCGGTGGATCTCTGCGGCTATCATCCGAAGGTGATGGAGGCGCACCTGCGCATGGCCATCTGTCTCGAGCATCGGCACCGGGATCCGCAGCGCGCGTTGTTCCACGCCGAGCAGCTCGGCGACGAGCGGCGCAGCGAGCGGTTGACGAAGAAGATCGCGAAGCGCGCGAGCAAGAAGACGAAGAGCTGATCAGTCGGGTGTCGCACCGACGCACGCGCCGTTCTGGCAGTACTCACCCGGCGCGCACGCGGTGCCGCAATGACCGCAGCTCGTGACGCTCAGCGCGAGATTCACGCACGAGCGACCGCACTGCGTCAGGCCCGCCGGACACGCTGTCAGGCACTGAGCCAGCGCACCCGTGCCCGACCCCACGACGCCGCACACCTCAGTCGGTCCACATGGTCCCGCGTTCCCACAACCGCTCGGATCCGAGCTCGCCTCGCGACATGCCAAGGTAAGCCACGGATTCGAAGACAGCGGCGGCGCGCAACCACCGCTGATGCAGCTGCCAGACGAGCACTGCATCCCGGAGCTGCACACGTGCCCACACGAGCCGCAGTTGTTGATGTCCTCCAGCGTGTTCGTGCACCCCAGACCGCACATCGTCTGACCAACCGGACACGTTCCGCCGCACACGCCGTTCTGACAGTACTCACCCGGCGCGCACGCGGTGCCGCAATGACCGCAGCTCGTGACGCTCA
>CAYSCF010000294.1:7494-8727 GCA_964429305.1 uncultured Sandaracinaceae bacterium
ACACGTGCCCACACGAGCCGCAGTTGTTGATGTCCTCCAGCGTGTTCGTGCACCCACCGCACGCCGTCTGCCCGTCGGGACACGCGGGTGTGAAGCACGCGCTCCCGCGACAAAAATCGCCGGTTCGGCAAGCGCGACCACATGCGCCACAGTTGTTCGGGTCATTGGCAAGGTCGCTGCACAAGCCGCCGCATCGTGTGATGCACGCACAGCCCCCCGACACGCACGCATATCCGCCAGGGCACTCGATCCCGCAGTTGCTGCAGTTCATCGGGTCGCTCGTCGTGTCGATGCACATCCCGCCGCAGAAGTGGTGGCCGGGGTCACAGCCAGACGTGTCGTTTGGTACGAACGCGTCCGGGAATGCGAACCCATCCGGGAATGCGAACGCGTCTATCCCGAATGCGTCGTGGCCCGTGTCCGGCGTCGCATCACCGGGACCGACGTGGGCGTCGCGCGGTCCGCCGTCCACGCCCGCGTCCATGCCCCCATCGACACCGCCATCCACGCCGCCATCGACGGGGCGCGCGACGCAGCCGCCCGTGTCGCACTGCTCGCCCGCGGCGCAGTCGATGTCGTGGACGCACTCGACGCAGCTGCCGAGCGTCGTGTCGCACACGAGCATCATCGCCGAGCACTGCACGTCGGAAGTGCAGCTCGCCGAGGGCGTCACGCACACGCCCGCCATACACACGAGCCCGGCGTCACAGTCGGGCGCCGTGTTGCACTCGACGCACACGCCGCGCGTCGCGCTGCACACCAGATCCGGGCACATCCGCGACGAGGTGCATGGAGTCGACGTCGTGCAGGTGCCTGCGATGCACGTCGTGCCATCGGCGCAGTCCGCGGCGCGGACGCATGACGCATCGGGTGTACTTCCGCAGCCGGCTGCGACCAAGCCGACGCACACGAACGCCACCCACCCGAAGCGGTTCATCGCCCCATCGTAACGCCCGGCCGCCTGCGCCGCGACGTGCCAAGCTCGCGCCCCGAAAATGGTTCTGCCGTTCACCGTTCATCGCTCCGACTCCGACTCCGACTCACGCGCGCGTCGCGGCACGCTCGTCACGCGCCACGGCGCGGTCGAGACACCCACGTTCATGGCCGTCGGCACCCGCGCGACCGTCACCGGGCTCGATCCGACCGATCTGCGTGCGATGGGCGCGAACGTGCTGCTCGCCAACACGTATCACCTGCTCCTGCGTCCCGGGCCCGAGCTCTTCCGCCGCGTGG
>CAYSCF010000295.1:0-8617 GCA_964429305.1 uncultured Sandaracinaceae bacterium
ATGCGCTGCCGTTCACGCGATGCGGATCCGATCGATGCTCGAAGTCGCTGTGCGGTCGAATCGCGAGAGGCACCACGTCGCGCGCGACGAGGCTCCCGTTGTGGCCCATCGCGCCGAGCAACGTGATCATCGTCGTGCCATCGACGCCGATGCAGCTCCCTGCCGCGATCTCGGTCGCGTCGCAGTTCTGCATGTCCGTCTCCCAGATCGGTGCGGCCGGGTACGCGCTCAGCGTGCTCATCGCATCGGAGACGGCCGTCGCGCCCGCCGCGTCCGTCGCACCGCCGTCACGGAATCCCGCGTAGACGACGTCGAAGTACGGCAGCGCGAGCCCGCGTGCCTCGCGATCGACCCCGACCGCGTACATCTGCGACTCGAGGATCGTGCGGATGCGCGTCTGGATGCTCGGATCGGTCTCGTAGCGCAGCACGCCGTACACCGCGACGAACGCCATGTTCACGTTCGAGTAGTTCGTCGCCGCGCCCTGGTACATCACGCGCACCGTCGTCATCGCGCTCGAGAGGTAGTCGCGATCGCCGATGAGCGTCTGGTAGTAGAAGTGCCCGATCTCGGCGTCACCGGTCACGTGATAGAGCGTGCGCATGATGCCGAGAGACATCAGCCCGTTGAAGCCGTTGAGCGCCCGCGGCGAGACGGCGCCCGGCGAGATCTCTTCGGCGCTGAGATCGTGGAACGACGTGGGACGGCCATCGGCATCGACGATCACCATGTCGGCCGTGTGACCGCCGCCCACGTCCACGCGCTGCATCAGTCGATGGCCGATCGCGGTGCAGTCCGCTTGGAGCCGTGTGACGAGCGCTTGATCGATCGACGCGTCTGCCACGATGGCGTCGTAGACCGCGCCGAACGCGAGCACGTAGCCGTCCATCTGATCCTTGCTCGTGTCGTCGAGCCACACGAGGAACGGCAGGCTGCCGGAGTTGTCGGCGCGCCACGTCGGTGACTTGTCGGCAGGCTGCGGCATGCCCGAGCCGTCGAAGAGCGGCGTGGTCGGCATCGCTGCGCCCGGGATCGGTGGCTCGGCCGCGTGCTCGGGCGTGATGCGCATGATGCCGCGCACGACCGCGCCCGGAACGCCGGTGACCGCGGTGATCCAGTGCAGCCCCTCGATCGCACGCAAGAGCGCCGTGCGCGCCGCATCGATCTGGGCGGTCGTGCCTCCGTGATCGCGCAGCACCATGTAGCGCCACGCGAGGCCCGCGGCCTGCACGCCGCCGAACATCCCGAGGTCGCCCTGCTCGCCGTACCCGTCGAGGACTGCGTACGGGTGCATCCCGGTCGTGCCCTGGAAGTCGAGCGAGCCGCTCGCCACGAACGAAGCGATCGTCGCGCGATGAGCCGCATCGGCGACCTGTCCCTCGAGGCCGAACCCGAGCGGCACCGAGATCACCTCGTCTTGCACGCGCGACATCGCCGCGATCCGAGCTTCCGTGGCCGCGTCGTATCCCGTGTCGGCGGGGCCCGCGATGAGCGGCTGCGCCGATGCGCTCGGACACGAAACGAAAACGAAGAACATCACGACGGCTGCGCGCGACATGCGGCGATGCTCTCACGAATGGTCTAGAGTGGTCGTCCCTCCCGATGTCGCGCTCGCTCGACGGTTTCATCGAAGACGACTTCGGCATCGTGCCCGAAGGAACCCTGGTCGCCGGTCGTTGGCGCGTGAAGAAGCCGCTGACGGAAGGCGGCATGGCGACGGTCTACGTCGCCGAGGACACGCTGGCGCCCGGCACGCTCTGCGCGCTGAAGATCATGGCGCCGCGCCTCTTGCGCGACGAGAAGAGCCGCGAGCGCTTCGAGCAAGAAGCGATGATCGGGACGACGCTCAAGCATCCGCACATCGTGAGCGTGCTCGGTGCGGGCGTGGACGATGCGCTCGAGTCGCCGTGGATCGCGATGGAGCTGCTCGAGGGCGGCACCATCTCGGCCGTGCTGCGCGAGCGCGGGCCGTTCACGCCGAGCGACGTGCGCAAGCTCTTCCTCGGCTTCGGCGCGGCGATGGCGGCGGCGCACAACCGCGGCGTCGTGCATCGCGATCTCAAGCCGGAGAACGTGTTCCTGCAGTCGACGCCGAACGATGGGCTCCCGTTCACGCTCAAGGTCCTCGACTTCGGCATCGCCAAGGTCCGCAAGGACGTGACGATGAAGAACTCGCAGCTCATCGGCTCGCCGCTCTGGATGGCGCCCGAGCAGCTCTCGGCGGGGACGCACATCGCGCCGTTCACGGACGTGTGGCCGTTCGGGCTGCTCGCGTTCTTCGCGCTCACGGGCAAGAATTACTGGCTCGTCGCGAACGCGCCGTCGATGAACCTGCCGAAGCTGCTCGCCGAGATCATGGCGGCCGAGCTGGTGAAGCCGACCGATCGCGCGAAGGAGCTCGGCGTGGAGGTCACGTGGCCTGCTGCGTTCGATGCGTGGTTCCTGCGCTGCGTGTCGCGCGATCAGAACGCGCGCTTCCCGACCGTGGGCGAGGCCGCCGCCGAGCTCGACATCGCGCTGAACCCGGACTCGCCGCCGCCCGAGCCCGTGAAGATCGAGCCGGTGAAGGCCGAGCCCGTGATCGAAGCGAGACCGGAGCCAGCCCCTCCTGCACCCATCGTCGCGAGCGTTCCGACGAGCTCGCCCTCGCGCGCGCCGTACGCGTTCGTCGCCGGCGCGCTCGTCTTGCTCGCGCTCGCGCTCGGCGCGTGGCTGCGCTTCGGAAGCTGAGGCTTCGGAAGCTGAGCTCAGACGACGATCGGCGCGGTCTGCCCGGCGTCGAGCACTTCGCACCCGCGCGCCGTCGCGAGCAACGTCGCGTGCGCGCGCATGCCGAAGCTGTCGTCGTAGAGGCCCGGATGCATCGTCCACGCGTGGCCTGGGAGCGCGCGCCGCGTGTCCGAGAGCTCGGTCGAGTCGAACGTGCACGCCTCGCCCGAGAACGGAACCGTCCCGACGTGGCTGCCGGTGCGATGGCGCGTCGTCGATCCGCGCGGGAGCTTCGCGGCCGCCGCGAGCGCGACCTCGTCGACCTCGTATCCGAGCAGACGATCACCCTTCTTCAGGCGCGTCTCGACGAGCGCGATCGACGCGTCGCGCAGCGTGCATGCTTCGCGCAGCATCCGCTCGGCGATCTTCGACTCCTTGCGCGTGATGACGAGACCGAGGTGCGCGCAAGGTCCGGAGCCTTCGCGCGCGAACACGTCGAGCAGCACGTGCTCGCGGTCTCCGACGGCGCGATTCGACACGTCGCGCGGCCACGATCGCGTGCCGTTGCCGGCAGCCACCATCGGGCGATCGACGACGGCGAGCTTCTTCTCGACGACGAGCGCGCTGGCCTCGCGCACGACGTCCTCGGGGCTGAACGCGCCCGTGAGCTTGGCCGGCAGCTCTTTCCGGAGCTCGGCGAGCGCCGCGACCGTACGACGCAGCTGGCTGATCTCGACGTCGCGCAGCGTGCCGATGAACGCGTTGGCGAGCTCGATCGAGGGAACGACCTTGCCGCCGTAGCTCTCGACGAGGCCGATCGTGCCGGCCTCCACGCGTGACACGTCGGGGCTCGCGGCGATCGCGGCATGCTCCATCGCGATCGATCCGCGCGAGGGCAGCGTGCGCTCGAGCGCGCGACGCAGCTCCGCCCAGCTCGCGTACGAGAGCAGCTCGCCCGGCAGCTCGGGGATGCCGTCCATCTCGAGCACGTGCGCGATCGTCACCGGCATCCCGTCCGACGGCAGCCAGTAGAAGAGGCGTCGCAGCGGGGTCGATCGACCCGTCTCCGGCCCGAGGCCGAGCGCACGCAGCGCGATGCGATTCTGACCGCGATGATCGGCGAGGAGCCACCCCTCGAGCTTCTTCTCGCGCATCGCGATCTGGATCTCGCCGAGCCGCTCGCTCACGAGCGACACGTGCGGCATCACGCTCGTGCGCGAGTCCGTCAAGCGCTCGCCGTGCTCGCAGGGAGCTCTTTGGCCATCTCGGCGTTCGCGCCGCGACGCGCCTCGTCGACCATGGCCTGCACGCGCGCGCGGATGACCTCGTCGGCGCCGTCCTTCTGCGCCGGGTACGGCTCGGGATCGCCGATGGCGATCCACACCGGATTGCGCTTGCGCGAAAGGAACCGGCGCGCGTGCGAGCCGAGGCTCTCGTTCACGTACTCGGTGCCCGGCGGGTACGCGAGGCCGATCGGCACGATGTCCAGATCGGCCACGCCCTTGGCCGCGAGGAACGCTCCGCCCTTGAACGGCCGCACCTCGTCGCCTTCGTAGGTCGTGCCTTCGGGAAAGATGATGATCGTCTGCTTGTCCTCGAGCGAGCGGCGCATCGCGCGGATCGCCTGCGCGCCGCTACGACGATCCTCGCGGTCGACGAAGATCGTGCGCATGCGGACCGCGGCGATGCCGACGACGGGCGCGACGGCCGTCTTGTGGTTCGCGAGGAAGTGGCCGTCGAAGAGCCACATCAACGCGACGATGTCGAGCGGCGTGCGGTGGTTGCAGACGACGAGGCGCGGTCGCGTCGCGTGGCGCGGCGGCAGCGGTCCCTTTCGCACGAAGTGCATGTCCACGCCGAGCACGAAGCGCGAGCCGATCGCCCATGCGTGCTTGGCGCGGTCGATGATGATGCGGCGATCGCCGCGCCACGTGATCGCGCGGAGCGCCTCCCAGCCGACGGTGATCGGCGTCCACGTCGCGACTCCGAGCAGGCGCAGCGTGCGACGAACGGCCGCCAGCATGCCCCGGGTCTCGATCGCATCCGCCACGGGCGCGACTCTTGCCCGACGCGCGCGCGCTTTCAAGCAGGTCTTCGGCGTGAAGACTCCCGGAGGACAAGCCCTTGTGGGCCCGGCCGCGCACGGCGATGATTCGCGCGCTCTCCGGGGAGGCAATCGTGGCGACGAAGAAGAAGCCGACGGCGAAGAAGAAGACGGCGACCAAGAAACAGGTCGCAACGAAGAAGGCGCCCGCGCGCGCGAAGAAGGCGCCGGCGAAGAAGCCCGCCCCGAAGAAGGCCGCCCCGAAGACGAAGACGAAGACGAAGACGAAGACGAAGCGCGTCCCCACGCCGCGCCCCGCCGCGCGCGAGTCGCTCACGATGGAGACGACGCTTCTCGCGTCTCCCGAGCGCGTCTACGCGGCGTGGATCGACGGCGGCGAGCACAGCGAGTTCACGGGCGGCGAAGCGATCATCGACGCACGCGAGGGCGGCAAGCACAGCGCGTGGAGCGGCTACATCGAAGGCCGCTTCCTCGAGCTCGATCACGGCAGGCGCCTGGTGATGACGTGGCGCACGACCGAGTTCGACGAGCACGATCCCGACGCACGCCTCGAGGTCCGCTTCGCACCGGACGGTGGTGGCACCCGTCTCGAGATCGTCCACACCCGGCTGCCGCCCGGCGGCGCACACAAGTACGAGACCGGCTGGCGCGAGTTCTACTTCGTACCGATGCGGAAGTACTTCGGCTGACGGATCTCGGGCGTCCTGATCACTGCCGGAGTGCCCGGCGAGCCGGGCCGACGCAATTGTGTCGGGTCCGCTTGGCGGACCACTCCGGTCAGAGGTCCTGAGGCCAGCGCGGCAGGCCGAGCGCGTCGCGCGCTTTGGTCACCGCGTTGCCGATCCGAAGCACGCACGGATCGCAGCTGCTGCCGCAGCAGTTGCGCCACTCGTCGGGATCGCGGTCCAGATACGCACGCACGAGGCCCCGCTGGCTCTCGCGCAAGCCGGCCCACGCGAGCCCCGCCGTGATGGCCTCCTCTTCTGTCACGACGTCGAGATCAGATGGTGATGCCGGGCGCCTGGCTCGGGCTGCTCTCGCGGATCGCGCGCTCGAGCCGCTCCGGATCGAAGCCGCGCAGGATCGTGCCGCGGAAGTCGATGATCGGGATGCTGTTCGTCGGAATCCCTGCCGCGCTCGCCGCGCGCTCCATCGCCTCGCGCGCGCCCGGGTCGCGCTCGATGTCGCGCTCGACGAACGCGATCCCACGACCACGCAGGAACGCCGCCGCCTCGTGGCACGCGCCACACCACGACGCGCCGTAGATGATGACGTCGCTCGACGCAGGACCTTCGGCTGCGTGCGTGCTCGCGACGAGCTCTGCGACGTGCTGCTCGAACGTCTCGCGCGGCAGGCGTCGCACCGTGTAGTCGCCGTGCTCGTCGGCCGTCCGCAGATCGGCGACGAAGACGTGATCGGGGTCGCGATCGTCGGGCGCGATGCGGAGCGAGTCGACGCGGACCTCGGCGCGATGCTCGGGCGGGACCTCCGTGCGGCTCGACGCGACGTGCGCGCCCTCTTCGTCGAACCACGTCAGCACGAGATCGTCCGCCGCGCCGCGCACCGCGAACGGCGGCGTCACGACCTCGCCGAGCTCGTCCGACTGCGAAGCATTGGAGCTCGCCGTTCCACCGCTGCTTCCGCAGGCGACGAGCGTGAGACCCACGAGCAAGACCAGAGCACGCATCGAGCGAGAATTTGGAGCGAACGCGGCGCGCGTCAACTGCTGCTTGCACGCGAGCCGATCGCGGGTGAGTCTCGGCCCGCCGATGCGCGGAAACGTCGATCTCTGCGGCTGCTTTCCGACCGGACGTCACTACCCCGGCATCGCGGACATGCTGCGCGCCCAACGCGTCGTGGGGCTCGCCCGTGGGTTCGGCACCGACACGGTGTGGGCACGCGCCTCCTTCGTCGTCATCGACTTCGAGACGACGGGCCTCGATCCGGAGGTCGATCGCATCCTCGAGATCGGTCTGGCCGCGTTCGAGAACGGCGTGCACGTCGAATCGAAGAACTGGCTCGTGAACCCGACGGTGCCGGTGCCGGCCGAGTCGAGCGCGGTGCACGGCATCACCGACGACATGCTGGTCGGCGCGCCGCGCTTCGCGGAGGTCTTCGCCGAGGTCCGCGAGATGCTGCACGGCAAGATTCCCGTCGCGTACAACCACGGCTTCGACAGTCGCTTCCTCTGGGCCGAGCAGCGCCGCGCCGGGCTTCCGACGCGCGGAGACGATCTGCCGCCCGCGATGTCCGACGACGGCGTGTGGATCGATCCGCTCGTCTGGGCGCGAGAGATCCAGAAGGCCGAGAAGGGCTTCAAGCTCGTCGACGTCGCCGCGCGCTTGAGCATCCCGCTCGAGACCGCGCACCGCGCTGCGTTCGACGCCGAAGCGACCGGCCGCGTGCTGCTCGCACTGGCGAGCGCGATGCCCGAGCGCTACGGCGATCTGCTCCGCGTGCAGCCGCGCTACGCCGCGACGCAAGACGTCGAGAACGCCGGCTGGCGCACCAAGCGCTGACGAACTGCGCTCACGACCGACGCGCCGAGATCGGAGCGACGCGCATCAGCGAGGCGCGATCGGCGCGGCCTTCGCACGGCCCCACGCGACGAAGCCCGCTAGACCCCCGAGGACCGCGTTGATCGGGACAATCGACGTCGGTCGGGTCTGCATCGCGGCGCCCGCGGGCACACGAGGTCGTCGCGTTCCGCGAGCTCTCGGTCGAGGCGCTCGAGAAGCCCGATTTCGTGCGAGCCCGACGCGCCGTGCGCGCGCGGGTGTGACCGTCGCGCCTCAGATCCACGCCGCCGATCGTGAGGTCTCGGCGCGATCCGCGCGGTACAGCATGTGCACTCGTGTCTCCCGGGTGCGACATGTCAACGAAGCTCAGCGGTGTGCGTGTGCTGGTGCTCGACGACGACGAGGATGCGCGTGAGCTCGCCAAGACGATCTTGTCCCTCGCGGGCGCGAAGGTGCGCGTGGTCGCTTCGGTCGCCGAGCTCTGGACCTGCTTCGACGACTACTGCCCGCACGTCGTCGTCAGCGACATCTCCATGCCCGAGGTCTCGGGCCTCGACATGGTCAAGGCCATGCGCGAGCGACGCGCGGAGGACGGCGGGCACACGGCGGTCGTCGCGCTGACCGCGCTGGCGCGCAACGAGCAGAAGCAACAGGGCCTCAAGGACGGGTTCGATCGCTATCTCACCAAGCCGGTGAACGCGCAGACGCTGGTCGACACGGTCGCGTCTGTCGCCGAGGCGGCTTGAGCGTATCCTCGTGCTCATGAGCAGGATCGCCGCTTCGTTTCTCTTCGCCCTCGCTCTCGCGCCCATGACGGGCTGCGATGGGCCTTCTTCGCCTTCGCCGGACGCGGCGAGCACGCCGGACGCGGCCGCGGTCGATGCCGCGCGCGTCGTCGACGCCGGCACCGACGCACGTGCCGCTCCGGATGCCTTCACGCCGACCGATGCGTTCATGCCGACCGATGCGTTCAGCCCGACCGATGCCTTCACGCCGATCGATGCCTTCACGCCGCGGGATGCCGGCCGCGATGCGTTCGTCGCCACCGACGCGGGCCACGATGCTGCGAGCCGAGGCGACGCCGGTGGCTGCGGCACGTGCGGCACCGGGATGACCTGCGCCTACGCGATCGCGGACGCATGCGGCGCAGCGCCCACGTGCGTGACGATCCCGGCCGGGAGCCCGTGCGGCGCGATCATCCTCGAGATGGGCTGCGGCTGCGACGGCACCGACGTGACCTGGCACGGCGGATGTCATCCGTCGCTTCCCGACGGGTACGCGCCCGCGCCGCTCGTGCACATGTGCGCCTGTCCCTGACGTCTAC
>CAYSCF010000296.1:0-8563 GCA_964429305.1 uncultured Sandaracinaceae bacterium
GCTTCGCGGCCCGGCGGACGGCGCAGCAGCAGCGAGATCTGGCGGTACGCCCAGGCCTGCTTGGTCAAGTCGTCGTAGATGATGAGCGCGTCCTGGCCGCGGTCGCGGAAGTACTCGCCCATCGTGCAGCCCGCGTAGGGCGCGATGTACTGCATGGCGGCGGGATCGGACGCCGTGGCGGCCACGACGATGGTGTAGGCCATCGCGCCGAACTCCTCGAGCTTGCGCACCACGTTCACGATAGTCGAGGCTTTCTGGCCGATCGCCACGTACACGCAGATGAGGTCCTTGCCCTTCTGGTTGATGATCGTGTCGATCGCGACGGCGGTCTTGCCCGTCTGACGGTCGCCGATGATGAGCTCGCGCTGACCGCGGCCGATCGGGATCATGGCGTCGATCGCCTTGATGCCGGTCTGGAGCGGCTCTTTGACGGGCTGGCGCTGGACGATGCCGGGCGCCTTCAGCTCGACACGGCGACGATCCTTGCTGTCGATCGGGCCCTTGCCGTCGATCGGCTCGCCGAGCGCGTTCACGACGCGACCGACCATCGCCGGGCCGACGGGGACGTCGAAGATGCGGCCGGTGCGCTTGACGACGTCGCCTTCGCGGACCTTCGTGTCGCTGCCGAGAATGGCGACGCCGACGTTGTCCTCCTCGAGGTTGAGCACCATGCCCGTGAGGCCGCCCGCGAACTCGACGAGCTCGCCGGCCATGGCGCTCTCGAGGCCGTAGAGGCGCGCGATGCCGTCACCGACCGAGAGCACGGTCCCCGTCTCCATGACGTCGACCGACTTGTCGTAGCTCTGGATCTGCTTCTTGATGATCTCGGAGATCTCTTCGGCGCGGAGCTGCATGGCTATGTCTTCCTCTATCTGATCAGCGGGTGCTGAGGAGCTGGTTCTTGATGTCTTGGAGGCGGTTGGTGATCGAGCCGTCGAACACCGTGTCTCCGACGCGCGTGACGACGCCGCCGATGATCGACGGGTCGACCTTCTTCGTGATGGTGACGTCGCGACCGATGGCGCCCTTGAGCACCTTCGCGAGCTCGACGTAGTACGCATCCGGAAGCGCCGCGGCCGTGGTGACCTCGGCACGCACGCGACCGGAGGCTGCCTCGACCTTGCCGACGAACGCATCGGCGATCTCGCGCACGTTCCGCATGCGGCGGCGATCGGCGAGCATCGAGAGGACGTTCGTGACGGTGCGGCTGGCGCCGATGCGCTGCGCGATGGCGACGACGACCGACTTGCGCTGCTCCGGCGAGAACGCGGGGTTCTCGAACACACCGCGCAGCTCTGGGCTCGTGTCCCACGCATCCGCGGCGGCGACGAGCTCGCGCTGCGTGCGCTCGACGGAGCTCTCTTCCTTGGCGATGTCGTAGAGCGCCTTGGCGTAACGACGGGCGACAGCGCTCATGTGCGACCAGCCTTCAGGCAATTCATGTGCTCGCTCCCTTCGTCCCGTTCACGACCGAGGTGCGCAGGCGCGCGAGGTACTCGTCGGCGAGGCGCTGCTGGTCGGCGCTCGTCGCGCGCTCGCGCAGGATCTTGTCGGCGGCGGCGACCGCGGCCTCGATGGCCTCTCGCGTCAGCTCTTCGCGCAGGCCCTTGAGCTGCTGCTCGACGAGGAACTTCGACTCGGCCGCGAGCTTGTTCGCACGCGCCGACGCTTCGGCGACCATGCGATCGCGCTCTTCGAGACCCGCGCGCTTGAAGTCCTCGCGGAGCTTCTGGATCTCCTCGTCGAGGTTCTCGATGCGCGCCGTGTACTCCGCGTGCTTGGCGTTCGCGGCGGCTTCCACGCGCTTGGCCTCTTCGAGACCGTCGAGGATGCTCGCGCGGCGCGTCGAGAGGAACGCCGAGAGCGGCTTGCGGCCGAAGTAGATCAGCAGGAACGCCCAGATCACGAACGCGAGCACGCGTCCTGCGAAGGGCGGCTCGCCGTTCGGGCCACGCGTGACCCAGAACATGTCGGCGAACGACGCGGGCGCATGCTCGGAGTGCTCGTGGTCGGCCGCGATCTCTTCCGGCAGCTCGCCGTGCACGACGTCGCCGTGCGGAGCCGTGTCGTCGTGCTGCGCATAGGCCACCGGCGCCGCCGTGCCGAGCACGAGAGCGAACGAGAGAGTGAGCCCGAGGCGCTTCGTCCCCGAAAGGCATTCATGCAACTTCATGACGCCTTCCTTCCGAGGAGCTTCTCCGCGATCTGGGCGGCGATCACCGGGACGTTGGTCCGCATCGCCACGCGCACCGCCGCCGCTTCGTCGTTCATCGTCTTGGTCGCCTCGGCGAGCGCCTTGTCGGCGATCTCGCGCGCGCCGGCCACGAGCTCGCGCTCCAGGCGCTGGCCGTCGGCCCGCAGACGATCGCGCTCGGCGCTCGCCTCGACCTTGGCCGCCTTCACCTCGGCCTCGAACTTCGCGAGGGCCGCGTCGGCATCTTTCTCGAGGTTCTTGGCGGACACCTTCGCGCCGTCGATCGCCTTCTCGCGCGCATCGAAGAGCGCCAGCATCGGCTTGAAGACGAACGTCGAGAGGACGAGGAAGACGAGGACGAACGTGACGAGCTGAAAGACGATCGTCCCGTCGAGGTCGATGATCGCACCGCCCGAGAGAAGGACGCCGCCCGAGAGAAGAAGCTGCATGAGGCCTCGTGTTGTGGTTCTCCCCCCGCCGAGGTCGATCGACGAGGGACAAGCCACCTGCCGGCGGGGAGCCAGCCTACCGAAGTGGTCCGCGAAGCCGACCCGACACAATTGTGTCGGCCCGGCTCGCCGGGCACTCCGGTAGACACGCAGGACGAGACGTCCTGGCCGCCAAGCGGGCGCTGTGTAGCAGCGGCCTCCCTACCCGTCAAGCACGGGCGCGGCGGAGAATCCGCCATGAAAACAGGCACCAACGGCGAAAAGCCGATGCCTCGCACATCGTTCTCCTCTATTCTCGCCGGCCATGCGTCGGTTTCTGCTCGCAGCGGCCGCGATCGGCCTGATCTGGGCGGTCTCGCTGGGGGCGAGTGCGCAGGCTCGAGTCCCGGTGGCAGTGCTTCCGTTCAGCGGTCCGGGCGGGACGGCAGCGCGGCGGACGGCGATCTCGGTGCTCGAGACAGAGCCGCGCGTCACGGTGACCGACGAGGGGATCGCGGACGCCGCGGCCGAGCGGACCGGCGCGGGCTCGGGCGGCGCGCAAGGCGTCGAAGGCTTCGCACGGCAGATCCAGGTACGCGTGGTGATCCAAGGCACGCTCAGCGGACGCGGCGCGCGCCGACGGCTCGCACTGACCGCGCGGGACGCTCACGGCGCCGAGATCGCGACGCATGCCACGCGCATGCGAGGCGGGGCTGCCGGTCGTCAGGCGATCTCCGAGAGCTTGAGCGCGCTGCTCGACACCGCCCTCGCATCGCTGCCCGCCGAGCGCCGACACGAGCGCCCCGTGCAGGACGCCCCGCCGCCACCCCCGCCGCCCGAGCCGGAGCCGACGCCATCGTTCGGCGAAGATCCGCCGGTGCTCACGCTGCTGGTGACCGCAGGCGCTCGCGCGCGTGACGCGATCATCCACCTCGACGACTCGACCGTTCGCACCTACGACGCGAGCCCATACGCCGAGCTCGGCGGGCGCGTGGAGATCCGGCCGCTCGCGCACGAGCAGAGCTACGCGCGCGGCGTGTACTTCGTGGCCGAGGCGGGCGGATCGATCGCGCTCTCGTCGCGACGCATGGACGGCACCTCGGTCTCGACGACGTTCTATCGACTCGCCGCGAGCGTCGGCTATCTCGTGCCGATCGGCGATCGGGTCGAGCTCGGCCCAGGGCTCGGAGCGGGATGGGACGCGTTCCAGCTCGCCGACAACCAAGCGATGCCGACGGTCGAGTACCCGTACCTGCGGCCCGCTCTGCGCCTGCGGATCCGACTGATGGGCGAGACGATCGTGGCGGGCCTCGAGGGCGGCTTCCGCGTGTTGTTCTCGCGCGAAGGGCTCTCCTCCGCATTCGGCACCCACGGCGACGGCTTCGGATGGGACGTCGGCGGTGGCCTCTCGGGCGCGCTCGACTTCGGGCTCGCGTACTGGGTCGAGGCCGGCTTCACGCAGTACGTGCACTCGTTCGACGCGTCGCGCCCCGGCTTCCTGGGCCAGGGCGTGAACGGAACGGACGGCGGGTATCGCTTCTTGGTCGGGCTGGGGTATTCAATCCGCTGATGCGTGACCTGACCGGACTGGGTGAGCTGCAGGCGCTGCTCGGGCGCGGCACGCGCTTCGAGGGCCTGCTCACGTTCGAAGGCCGCGTGCGCGTCGACGGCATCGAGCTCGGTGAGATCAAGAGCGAGGGCCTCCTCGTCCTCGGCGATGGCTCCAACGTGGATGCGACCATCGAAGTGGGCACGCTGATCGTGCGCGGCGGGACGCTCCGCGGCAGCGTGGTCGCGCGCGAGCTGATCGAGATCCACGAAGGCGCCAAGGTCCACGCCGACATCACGGCGCCAGAGATCGACATCGCGAAGGGCAGCCTCTTCGACGGTCGATGCAGCATGGTCCCTGCCGCCACGCGCACGTCCGACCCGGGCTGACCGGCCAGGATGTGGCAGCGCGGCGTGACACCGCGCCGCGACCGAGACGCAGGCGCACGGCGATCTCGCGAGACGAGACAGATCCCCGCAGGCATGCGCATCGCATTCGGCGAAAGCATGCCGATGCTTGCGAATCACACGTCGCCCATTCTCGCGCGAGGCTTGGTCGAGCTGGCCGAAGTGTCCGAGCTGCCGGAGTCGATCTACGCGGAGCTCCGCGGTGCGCTCGACGACGACGGGGACGAGTGGTTGGCCGCCGACTTGGAAGAGTCCTTCTGGCGACGCGCCGCCGACGGCCCGGTCGCGCGTGACTTCCCCGCCATCGCTCCGGCGCGAGCGCCCGATGGCGCGTTCGGAGCGATCGAGCTCGCGACGAGGACGGCCCCCGACGTGCGCCACGCTCTGCGGACGTTCACGCGAGCCTCCGACGTGCTGCACGGCGTGCCCGTGTTCGATCTGGCGGAGCGCGACGACGGCAGCGCGGCGTTGATCTATCGCTCGCCGCACGCCCGCGGAAATGCGGAAGGCGCGATGGCGGCCGAGCTGGCCCTCTCGAGCGCGGTCGAGCTGCTGCGTCGGAGCTCGGGCGAGCCCGCAGCCGGCCCGGTACGCGCGTTCCTGATCGGCGAGCCGCACGGACATGCCCGAACGCTCTCTCGCGCGCTCGGCTGCGGCCTCCATGCGAACGCGGTGCTCGATCGACTCGAGCTCGGCGCGGATCTGCTCGCACTGCCGCTCTCGTCGCCCGACCCGCGCATGCACCGCCTCGCGCTGCGCATGATCGAGCTCGAGCGTCGTCGCGCCGCCGTCGTATCGACGGCCACTGCTGCGCGGGGCGCGCTCCGGCAGGTGGTGCTCGGGGATGCGCCGCCGATCGCCGAGCTGGCGCGAGCCCTCGGGCTCTCGCCGCACACACTGCGCGCGCGGCTCAAGGGCGAGTCGGTGAAGGCGCGCGTGCTGATCGACGATGCCCGGCGCGCGACCGTGGATCGCTTGCTCGCGGCGGGCGCCAAGCCGTCCGAAGTCCAGCGCGCGCTGGGCTACGCGGATCTCGCCTCGCTGCGCCGTGCATGTCGACGCTGGTGGGGAATGGGCCCGCTCGCGCGGCGCTCGCTGCTCGATCACACACAGCAGCGACGGATACGCGACTGACGCCCGGACCGAGACAAATGTCCTCTGACGTGACGACGGCTCAGCGGTAGGGCTCCTGCGTGGGAAAGGTCCTTCTCATCGACGATCACGACGACACCCGCGCGCTGTGTCGATTGGTCCTCGAGCAAGCGGGGCACGTGGTGCTCGACGCCGCGAGCGGCACGGAGGGGCTCGCGGTCGCCCTCGCGGAGCGACCCGCGTGCGTGATCATGGACGTCGGCCTACCCGGAATGAGCGGCTACGAGGTCGCGACGGCGATCCGCGCGGCGGACCCGGACCGGGCGATCGCGCTGGCCGCGCTGACCGGACACGGTGGTGAAGAGGCGCGCGCGCGCGGCCGTCGTGCGGGCTTCGACGCGCATCTCGTCAAGCCCGTGGACCCGAGCGTGATCGTCGCGACGGTCGCCCAGCTCATACGCCGCTGACGCGAGCACGCGCGATGAGCGCCTCGATCGCATCGTCGCTCGGGAGCTGGCTCCGCGCCGGCACGACCTGACGGAGCCAGCCGAGCGCGAGCGCCGTCGTCCCGAAGATCGCCATCGGCAGCCTGCCGCCCGACATCGCGCGTACGCCTTGCACGAACGTGTTCGCCGTCGCCGCCGCGATCCCGCCGCCAGGCACGACGAGCGTCGAGCACGTGTAGTAGGGCTCGGACGTCCGCGAGAGCTCGATGAACGCGTCGCGCGCCTCCGCGCTCGGAACGCGCACGGCGCCGCGCTCGATGAAGTAGAGCAGCGCGAGCCGGCTCGGTGGCCCCGACGCCTTGCCGTGCTCGGAGATCGCGTGCGCGAGCGAGGCGAGAGGCGGCGTCGCGAGATGGGCGAGGACGAAGTCGTCTTGATAGGCGAGACGCAAGCCGGGAGCGACCGTGAGGATCGTGCTCCGGTCGCTCACGCCGTCTCGTCGATGCGGATCGCGCTCGTCGGGCGCGCGATGCCGGAGAGACGGTCGATCTCGCGCAGCGCGCTCCGAACGGCCGAGTCGCGACACGGATGCGTGATCATCACCAGCTGCACGGGCTCGTTCGAGCCGGGCGCGCGGCCGTCTTGGACCATCTCGGAGACGGAGATCTCGAACGCGCCGAGCACGCCGGCGACGCGCGCGAGGATGTCGGGGCGATCCAGCACCGAGAAGCGCAGGTAGTACGGGCCGACGAGCTCGCCGGGCGATCGCACCTCGCGATCCGTGAGCAGCTCCGAGCGCATCGAGCGCTGAGGCACGCGACCGCGCGAGCCCGCGAGCATGTTGCGTCCGACGTCGACGAGATCGCTGACGACGCTCATCGCCGTCGGCATCGCGCCCGCGCCGTAGCCCGAGAGCATGCACGGGCCGAGGCGCTCGCCCTCGAGGATCACGGCGTTGAGGGCCCCGCCGATGCTCGCGAGCACGCTGGTGCGCTTGATCATCGTCGGATGCACGCGGAGATCGAGCGCGCCGCCGGGCAGAACGCGGCCCGTCGCGATGAGCTTGATCGCGAAGCCGAAGCGCTCGGCGAAGCGCACGTCGACGGCCGAGATCGCTTCGATGCCCTCGCGCGCGATCTGCTCGGTGCGGACGCGCGCGCCGAACGCGAGCGTCGAGAGGATCGCGAGCTTGTGGCTCGCATCACCGCCGTTCACGTCGAGCGAGGGATCCGCCTCGGCGTATCCGGCCGCTTGCGCGCCCTTCAGCGCGACGTCGTAGCCGACGCGCTCTTCGGCCATGCGCGAGAGGATGTAGTTGCTCGTGCCGTTCACGATCCCGCGCAGCGAGACGACGGTGTCGCTCGCGAGCGCCTCACGCAGCACGCGGATGACGGGCACGCCGCCGCACACCGCGGCCTCGAAGTAGAGATCGACGCCGCGCGCTTCGGCGAGCTCGAAGAGCTCGTGGCCTTGCTCGGCGAGTAGGAACTTGTTGGCGGTCACGACCGACTTGCCGCGCTCGATCGCCTCGCGCACGTAGCGACCCGCGGGATCGAGGCCGCCCATCAGCTCGACGACGACGTCGATCTCGGGATCGTCGAGCACGTCGCGCGCGTCGAACGAGAGCTGCCCGTCGAGCAGCGCGTCGGTGCGCGGCTTGACGCGATCGCGCGCGACGACGCGGCGGACCTCGAACGTGGTGCCGAGCCGACGCGCGAGGCTCTCGCGGTTGTCGCGCAGCAGCTGCAGCGTTCCCTCTCCCACGATGCCGCAGCCGAGGAGCCCGATGCGGACGGGACGCGTGATCAGCCCGGCAACGCTGGGGTGTGCGGACACGGGTGGGTTCTACGATTGATCACGACACCCGTACAAGGCGTGCAATCTTCCCCGCGTGCCGCTCGGCGCCCAGATTTCGATCGTCGTGCCGTACTTGCCGTGGGCGTGGCTGGTGACGCACGGCGTGCTCCTCGTGCGCGTCCTGCTCGTGCGGACGATCACCACGAGTGAGCGCTGGTACTCGATTCTCGTTCCTCCGAGAGCGGCCTTCGTCGCGTGGCATCACGGCATGCGCGCGCACGTCGTCGTGTGGGTCGCGCTGGTCGCGCTCTACGGCGTGTCTGGTGCGGTGCTGATGCTCGGCGGCCTGCCGCTCGGCGCCCAGCTGCTCCTCGTCGCAATCGTCCTGCTCTGGGCGTGGCTCGTGGCGCACGTGGCGCTCATCGCCCGGCTCCTGGCCGAGAACGAGCTCGGAAAGTGGGCGAAGCTCGCGCTCCTGCTCCAGGTGAGCGCGCCGTATCTCGGCTGGCAGCACGGCAGGCGAAGACACGCGATTCTCTGGTTGTGTCTCGCGGCGCTGTACGGGGCGTGCCGAGCGGCGCTCACGCTGCGTTGACGCGACCGGCTGCGTTGACATGGAGGGGCCATCTCCCTAAGTTCGCTCCGTACCA
>CAYSCF010000297.1:0-8473 GCA_964429305.1 uncultured Sandaracinaceae bacterium
GGGCCACTACGGCCCCGTGCCGATCTTCCAGAGCGGGACCATCCCCTATCAGACGACTGGCGGCGGCATCGACCTCGACGACGGCACGATCGTCGAAGGGAACTTCGACGCACGATTCGCGCTCACGATCCCGCGCGGCACGATGCCGGCCGAGGGCTACCCGCTCGTTCTCTATTCGCACGGCACGGGAGGCGACTACGAGAGCTTCATCGAGGACGAGACCGCCGACCGCCTCGCGGTGCTCGGATTCGCAGTGATGGGCATCGATCAGATTCATCACGGCGAGCGCAATCCGACGACGCTCTCGCCCGACATCCTGTTCTTCAACATCGAGAACCCGGACGCGGTTCGCTACAACACCCTCGAGAGTGGCGTCGACATCGTCAGCCAGGCGCGCTTCGCGACGACGATGGCCATCCCGATGGCGACGCTCGCGCGCGACGGAGCGCCGGTTCGCTTCGACACGAGCCGCATCTGGTTCTTCGGCCATTCGCAGGGCGGGCTCGTCGCGCCGCTCTATCTGGCGATCGACGACGCCACGCATGGCGGCGTGATCAGCGAGGGCGGCGGCCTCATCGGCTACGCGCTCACGCAGAAGGTCCAGCCGATCAACATCCCGCAGATCGTCGCGGCCGCGCTCGGCCTGCGAGCGCTCGGGCCGGAGAACTTCTCGCTCTTCCACCCGCTGATCACCCTGCTGCAGGGCTGGATCGAGCCGAGCGAGCCGACGAACTACGCTCCGTTCCTGTTCGATGCGCCGCGATCGGGATACGCGCCCAAGAGCATCTTCATGACGGAAGGCGGCATGGATCCCTACACGCCGCCGCCCGCGATCGAGGCGCTGGCGGTCGCGATGCGCACGCCGCAGGTCGATCCGCTCTGGAGGCGTATCCCGAACGAGGATCTGCGCGGCATCGCGCTCGCGGGGCCGACGGTGACCGGGAACGTCGCGGGTGGCGCTGCGACCGCAGGCCTGCTCCAGTTCCCGGACGAAGGGCATTTCTCCGTCTTCGACAACGCCGACTGTCAGCAGCGGTACGAAGGATTCTTCACGAGCGTGCTGACTGGAACCGGGCCGGGAACGATCCCGGCCCTCCGTTAGAGGCTCACGCCGCCTGCGGCACGTAGCCTTCCGTGACCGCGTAGCGACCGAGCTCGCGCTTCATCGCGGCGCGCGCGCGGTGAAGGCGCGACATCACCGTGCCGATCGGGCACCCGAGGATCGTCGCGGTGTCGCGGTAGCTCTGCTCTTCGAGATCGACGAGCACGAGCACGCGGCGGAACTCCTCGGGCAGACGCGAGAGCGCGGCGGACACCTCGTCCCCGAGCGACTCCCCCGGCGTCATCGACACGCGCGCGTCCCAGCCGAGCGCGCGGAGCTCTTCGACCTGCACGGCGGCCAGGACGTCGCGCTCACGACGGCGCTTGCGGTAGCCGTTGATGAACGTGTTGAGCAGGATGCGATGCATCCACGCGCGACCGTTCGTGCCGGGCTCGAAGCGGTGCCAGAAGACCCACGCGCGCATGACGGCCTCCTGCACGAGGTCCTCGGCCTCGGCGCGCGAGCCGGCGAGGCGAACGCCCGCGGCGAGAAGCTCGCTCCGATGCGCGAGCACGTGCCGATCGAAGGCCGCGCGATCGAGAGGCGCCGAGATCTCCAGCGGGATCTCGTGCTCCCCCGACTCGAGCGTCTCGTTCCTTCCGGAATCAGTCTCTTCGATGGCCGCCGCGTATCGCATCGGAACCTCCGAACAGGCTCTTCAGCAACCGGCGGGCCAACGCACGAGCGCTCCATTTTCACGATGAATTCGCGCGATCCGAGAGATTCGAGGGTCTCGACCGCTGCCACAGTGTCGAACGACGCCCACGGCGTCGTGTCAGCCTGTCAGCGATCGGCGAGCGCGCGCGGCAGGGCGTCGGCGACCTCGTGCGCGAGCAGCCCGCGATCGAAACGCGCGGCGAGCTCTCCGGCGCGAGCGTGTGCGAGCGCCGCGGCACACGCCGCATCGAACGGCTCGCTGCCGCCGGCGAGCATCGCGCCCGTGGCGCCAGCGAGCACGTCGCCGGTTCCACCCGAGCCGAGCGCCGGTGTTCCGGCGGCGATCACGGCCATCCGCCCACCGGGCTCGGCCACGATCGTGCGCGCGCCCTTCAGCACGGCGACGTGACCGGTGCGCTCCGCGAGCGCATGCGCTGCCGCGTAGCGATCGACCTGAACGGCAGCGGTGGAGATGCCGAGCAGACGCGCGGCTTCGCCCGGATGCGGCGTCAGAACGCGCGGGCCTCGCGATGCGCGCAGCGCGCTCGGATCGGTCGCGAGCGCGGTGAGCGCGTCCGCATCGAGCACGGCGGGCAGCGTCAGCTCGAGCGCGAGCCGCAGCGCATAGGCCTGGCTCGTCGCATCGAGGCCGAGGCCGGGCCCGACCACGGCGGCGTTCTTCCGCGCACACTCGCGCTGCACGGCAGCGACGCCGGCCTCGAGCGCCTCGGGGATCTCCACCGTCATCGCCTCGACGACCTTCGCATCGAGCGCCGCCCGCGCTGCGCCGCGTGCCGCGATCGTGACGAGCCCCGCGCCCATCCGCTGCGCCCCGAGCGCCGCGAGCAACGCCGCACCGGTGTGCCCGGGCGCGCCCGCGACCACGAGCACGTGACCGGCGGTTCCCTTGTGCGCATCGGCCGCTCGCGGCAGGACCAGCGAAGCGAGGTCGCTCGCATCGAGCCGCACACACCCCGTCGGCTCCGCGTGCAGCGCGCCGAGCGACTCGACCACGACGTGTCCCGCGTGATCCACGCCCGGATGCTGCTGCAGCCCGCGCTTGTCGAGACCGAACGTGATCGTGGTGCGCGCGTGGAGCGCGACGCCCATCACCGCGCCGGTATCGGCCGAGATCCCGCTCGGCAGATCGAGCGCGACGATCGGAGTCTCGGCGCCGTCGATCTGCTGGATCGCTTGCGCGAGGAAGCCCTCGATCGCGCGGGCCAGCCCGGTGCCGAAGATTCCGTCGATCACGATCGAGGCGCCGTCGAGCAGCGCTGCGAGGCCGTCTCGGCTCGACACGTCGGCCACGGGCACGCCGTGCGCGGACAGGACCGCGAGATTGACGGCTGCGTCACCCTTCACGCGCTCGCGGCCGCCGAGCAGCGCCACGCGCGGGCGCACGCCGCGCGCGAGCAGATGCCGCGCGACGACCCATGCATCGCCGCCGTTCTGCCCGACGCCGCCCACGATCAGCGGGCGCGCCAACAGGTCGCCGTGGCGCGCGAGGATCACGTCCGATGCGCCGCGACCCGCATTCTCCATGAGGACGAGCGTCGAGAGACCGCGGCTCGCCGCGAGCTCGTCCACGCGTCGCGCTTGCGCGCTCGTCGCGAGGTCACGCATCGCGCATGCGCTCGAGGAAGCGAGCGACCGCGCGCTCCATACCGATCAGAATCGCGTCCGAGACGATGGCGTGGCCCACGTTGAGCTCTTCGATCGTCGGCACGATTCTCAGCAGCTCGCCGACGTTCCGCGCCGAGAGGCCGTGCCCCGCGGCGAGCTTCAGCGAGGGCGCCGCGCTGCGTGCGTGGTTCGCGGCTCTTGCCAGGCGCGCGAGCTCCCTCGTGCGTGCGAGGTCGCTGGTCGCGTTCGCGTAGTCACCGGTGTGCAGCTCGATCGCTGCGGCGCCCACCGCGAGCGACGCGTCGATCTGCGCCGTCTCCGGGTCGATGAACAGGCTCACGGGCACGTCCGCCGCAGCGAGCTCGGTCACGGCGCGCCGCACGAGCGCCTCGTTCTTCACCACGTCGAGGCCGCCTTCGGTCGTCCTCTCCTCGCGCTTCTCGGGCACGAGCGTCACGAGATCGGGCTTCACGCGCGCGGCGAACGCGATCATCGCGTCGGTCGCGGCCATCTCGAGATTGAGGAGCGTCTTGACCGTGCGCCGCAGCACCTCGACGTCGCGATCCGAGATGTGTCGTCGATCCTCCCGGAGGTGCACCGTGATCCCGTCGGCCCCCGCGAGCTCGCACATGGCGGCTGCTTCGACCGGATCCGGATAGGCCGTGCCGCGTGCTTGTCTCAGCGTCGCGACGTGATCGACGTTCACATGGAGCCGCGTTCTCGTCATCGCGGCCAACCTATCACGCGATCGAAGCAGAATTGCGTCGGCTCGCGTCTGCCATCACGCGGCCTGCTCGGCGCCGACGGTGAGCTCGTCACGCACGACGCGCCCGCGCTCGGCGCCGCACGCTTCGATCAGCGAGGCGCGGTCCACGAGCCCCGCATCCAAGAGAGCGCGCATGTACCCATCGGCATAGCCGTGGGCGCGCGCGAGCTTGGCGTACGCGCCGCCGGCGAACCGCGCGCGCGTCACGTCCGCCACCAGCCCTCTGACTCGATCCAAGAGCACTGCTTTCGTCGTCGACATGCATCGAGCGAATGCCCGAGCGATCGATCGCGGTCAAAAAAAGATCAGCCTCGTCCCGAAAGTTGCGGGCGCCGATCGTGCGGGCCGACGATGCGGCCATGCAACTCTGGAACGACCCGAAGGACACGCTTCCCCTCGCCAGCTTCGAGAAGAAGGAGCGCCGCGAGCCGCAGAACGAGCGCCGCGTCGACGAGCGCCGCGCGCTGCTCGGCGAGCGCCGTGTGTCGTTGGCGCGCACGCTGCGAGCGCTCTTCCAGCTCTGAGCCTCGAGGGCGTATCCTCTGTTGGAGGAGGCGCCGATGAACCGCACGATGTGGGCCTGCGTCGCGGGCTGTTCGATCGCTGCGATGGGATGTACCGAGCGCGTCACGCCGGACCATCCGGAAGACGCCGCCGTCGCCCCGCACGACATGGGACACGACGCGCCCATCGTCGACTCCGGTCCGCCGCCCGACAACGTGTGCGTGGCGATCCCCGTCGAGCTGACCCGGATCATCCCGCGCGTGATGCTCGTCATCGATCAGTCGGGCAGCATGGGCGACCACAACTTCGGGACGGTCACGCGTTGGCAGGCGCTGGAAGATGCCCTCGTCGGCACCGACGGTCTGGTGACGAATCTGAGCGCGCACGTCCGCTTCGGCGCGGTGATGTACACGGACGGCCCCGACGATCCGGCGTGCCCCGAGCTGCAGACGACCGCGGTGATGCTCCCCGGCCTCCCGAGCATCCGGTCGCTCTACGATGCGAACGGTCCCGAAGGAAACACGCCGACCGGTGCGGCAATCGCGTCGGTCGTGTCCATGCGGGCGACGCTCTTCGACGAGGCGCACTCCACCGGGCCCGAGATCATGATCCTCGCGACCGATGGCGAGCCGGGTCTCTGTGACCCGGATGGGACCGGCGCGGGAGGCGACATCGTGGGCGGACGCGCGCTGAGCCTGAGCTCCACGATGGACGCACACGCGGCAGGGATCGATACGTACGTGATCTCGGTGGGGACCGAGGTCGCGAACATGCACCTCCAAGACGTCGCCAACGCGGGCGTGGGCCACGTCACGGGAACACCCGACGCGCCCTTCTGGGTCGCGACGGATACGACCATGCTCCACGACGCGCTCGCGACGATCGCGAGCAGCGCTCTGCCCTGCACGCTCGAGCTCTCGCAGTCGATCGTCGTGGATCGCGCCTGCGAGGGCACGCTCAAGCTCGGCACGACGCAGCTGACCTGCGGGACCGACTGGCATGCGGACGACGAGACGCACATCACGCTGAGCGACACCGCGTGCGATCAGCTGCGGCACACGACGGACGACCTGATCGTCACGTTCCCGTGCGACGCGCTGATCTTCTAGACGCTTCCGAGATCAGTCGATCTCGGCCTGCATGCGATCGCGCAGACCCTCGAGCTCGGCCACGACCGAGTCGGTCTGCGTGGTGTCCTTCGCGCGATCGATGATCGACTGCAGCTGCGCGATCTCGTCGCGCTGACCTTGCCGCAGCTTCTCGATCATCTTCTCGAACTCGACGAACACGTCCCAGAGCTCGTCGCCCTGGCGGAGCTTGCCGTACACGCGCAGATGCCCGGTCGAGACGTCCTGGAAGAGCCGCTTGAGCTTGTAGGCCGGGCCGACGACGCGGTGCGTGACGAGAATGCCCGTGATGCCGAGCGACACGACGAGCAGCGCGATGCCGCCGCCGATCGCGAGCAGCAGATTCCGATCGTACTCTTCCGCCTGTCCGCGGATGAAGTCGGCGGTCGCCGGATCTTCTTCGAGCGCAGCATTGAGCTGCATCATCTCGGTCTGACCGCGCGACTGCTGATAGGCGAGATAGCCCAGCACCGTGGCGACCGCGAGCGTGACGCCCACGACCATCCCCGTGTACTTCAGCTGGAAGCGCGTATCGAGGAGGTAGTTTCGGAGCTGCCGCTTCGGCGGTCCGCCCGCTGGCTTGGGCATGGTCTCGGTGGCTGCCATCAGAGATCGCCTCCTCGGCGAGAATCGACGAATTCTAGGATCGAACTGCGAACGGATCCAATGAACTGCATCGGTTCCGGTGAGAACGGACAGCGGGGCATCAATGCACTCCCATGGCCGTGTTGAGCCCGCGCAGCGCGCCTTGGAGCGCAGCCTGGATGACGGCGCGCTGACCGCTGACGCCGCTGACGCCGCTCGCGGTCGCGTTGCCCGACAACATCGAACGGATGTTGTGGCTCGGATAGTCCTGGACTACGACCGACACGACCGTGTGGATCGCACCATCCGGACGCGTCTCGAGCGCCGTGATCGAGATGTCGAGGTAGAAGCCCTGCAGGTGGCGCGAGCTGATCGCCGAGCGCGCCTGCGCGACTGTCTCTCCCGCAGGCGCGACGACGACCCCCGACAGCGGCGTGATCGTCGAGACGACCGCCGATCGCGCAGCGGCGAGCAGCGTGCGATCGATCCCCGCAACCGTGCTGCCAGGATCACCGACCCCGATGTAGAACCGCGCCGGCCCGCTCGGAGGCGGCGTGGTCCCCGTCCCGCCTCCGCCGGTCGAGGGTGGTGCGGCGCCGTGCGATTGAATCGATGCGATCGCGGCCGTTGCGGCCTGCGCCACGGCGGGTGTCGAGTCACTCGTGAGCGCGCGCAGCGGAGCGATCGCACCCGTGTCTCCGATCCGACCGAGCGACTGCGCGGCGGCCGCGCGCACCGACGCATCGGAATCGCGCAGCGCTCCGATGAGCGCCGTCTGCGTCGTCGCGCTCGGGCCCATGCCGCCGAGGGACAGCGCCGCCTGCGCGCGCACGCGGAACGCGGTCGACGTCTGCATGAGCTGGATCAGGTACGCGGAGCGATCGGTCTGCGCCGACGCGCTCCCCCACGGCGCGCACGCGGCGCCGAGAGAGAACGCGAGCACACCGATCGTCAACCAGCGTCCGAGTGAGCTCCGTGGTCCTTGCATCTCGCTCGCGTGCACCCTCAGTTGGAATGACGAGTGTCGTCCCGGCCGGCCGCTCGCGCGAGTTGGACGGGGGACAGGCAAGTCCCTTCAAGCCTCGGATCGAAAGTATCGCGCGCGCGCCAGCGAATCAACGACGCGATTGCCGCGCCCTCTCCGGTCCGGCATCGTCCGTGTGTGCGCGTGCAGGCCATCGTAGGTGTCGCGCTGGTGCTGTTGATCGCAGCGCCGGCCGCGGCGCAGCCGACCGTCACCGTGCGCGCGGAGAGTCGGCTCGAGCTCGACATTCGCCGCGCCGACGCGGGCCTGCTCGTGACGGGCGCGCTGCGCGACGATCTCGGCGTGCCCTTGGCGGGCGACGAGGTCAGCCTCGAGCTCAGCCACGCGATCGCGAGCGAGCACCAACGCGGCCGACACGTGCTGACGCGCGTCGTCACCGCGGATCCCGAAGGCCGGTTCACGACCACCTTCACCGTCGATCCGGGCGACTACGTCGTCGACGCCGCGTACGAGGGGGCGGCCGAGCATCTCGGGACGCGCGCGACGCGCTTCTTCGATCTCGATCGTGCGCACGTGACGCTGCGGCTCGCGCTCGAGGGCGGCACACGCGTCGATCTCTCGATCCCCGAGCATGCGCTCACGATCGCCGTGGCTTTGGGGCTAAACTGATGAGTCCCGTCGATACCACTTTTTGGGTTGGCAGGGTCGCTCGAATTCAATGTATTGTCCACGGCAAACGATAAAAAGTCCGCTCGCCCACCCAGGTCAACGCGCAGCCAGCGGACGGGTGATATTTCTTCGTTCACGTAGGCGCCGATCATGGTTTCGTGCACATCGTTGCCACGTAGCTGGGCCAGCTGCACCCGCTGGGCGGCGTGCCAAAGTTCCTCATGAATGTCATCACTGCGCACGGTACTGCCCATTGTCGTATCGAAGCGCCAGTCTCCGTCTGTGTGCACGATACGGTAGCTCACGTTGCCACCGTAGAACGTGCGACGGTCGACCTGCTCGATCTCGTCGCCGTTTTCCGGATCAGTTAGGTACAGTGTGAAGTTAGAAAACAGGTTGAATCGGTACGTGCCCGCGTACACTAGCGCATTGACCTCGCTGTCTTCGCTCGG
>CAYSCF010000298.1:0-8431 GCA_964429305.1 uncultured Sandaracinaceae bacterium
CTGCCGAACGATGCCGGGCTGCTCGACGTGCCGCCCGCGACCCACAGGTTGTCGCCCGCCACGGCGATGGCCTGCGGGCGATCCTGACCGCCGCCACCCCACTGCACGCCCCACTCGATCGCGCCCGTCATCCCGTTCAGTCGATACGTCGCGATGTTGCCGTAGAGATCGCCCGTGAACGTGGTGCCCGCGACGACGTACGTCGTGCCGAAGCCCTGGATCGTCACGGTCGCGTAGACGTTGCCCGCGTCGTCGAGCGCGATGCCGCCGAGGTTCTCGCCGGTCGGCGTGTCGAGATGCTGCATCCACATCACGTCGCCCGTCGCGCGGTCGAGCTTCGCCACGAAGAGATCGCTGCCGTCGCCGTCGTCGACGACCGTGCCGACGATTGGGTTGCCGTCGGGTGCGACGACCACCTCGGGCTCGAACCCGTCGGCACCGGAGAACGTGATCTGGTGGACCCAGCGAACCGACCCACGCGGCGCGAAGTGGGCCTGGACCGACGTCGCCGCACCGAGCGTGACCGTGCAGGTCGCCGCGCTCCCGGTGCACGCGCCGCCCCAGGACACGAGCTCGCTCGTCGCGTCCGGCATCGCGGTCAACATCACGGGCGTGCCGTCGAGGAAGTCGGCCATGCACGTGGTGCCGCACGCGATCCCCGTCGGGCTCGACGTGACCGTGCCGCCGCCCATCGTGGTCACCGTGAGCGTGCGGAACGTCGGTGCATCGACACCCGTGTCGCTCGCGGGCGCATCGCGACCCGTGTCGCTGGGCGGA
This sequence comes from uncultured Sandaracinaceae bacterium, assembly GCA_964429305.1. Taxonomy (GTDB): domain Bacteria; phylum Myxococcota_A; class Polyangia; order Polyangiales; family Sandaracinaceae; genus JBBSAT01. The sequence continues at coordinate 778 of CAYSCF010000298.1, forward strand.
GCATCGCTCGACGTGTCGCTCGACGGAGCATCACGCGCGCCGGCATCGGACGCCCCGGCGAAGTGATCGAAGTCGAGAAACGTACTGCAGCCACTCGTGGGAATCGTCATCGAAGCGATCGCGAGAGCGAACACCACGTGCAGCAGACGACGCATCGACATCAGCTCCTCCGGAGATGGGACGTGAGCGAGAGCTCGTGTTCCCCCTTCGCAAGACCCGATCCCACGCGTTCCACGCGCACGACGGCCCGATTTCGCTCGCGCGCGTGGGACGTCCCGCGCGCGGTCGCGTGACGGTCACACGCGTCGAGAGCGACGGCGCGCCGCGCGCGCGATCACGAGCGCCAGCAACACGGCGTACGTCCCGCGCGCCTCGGCGTACCCGGCACGGCATGCGCAGCCCGCGGGCGCCGGAGTCGTCGTCGCCGCCGCGTCGGCCATCGGCGTCGATGCGTCTGCGGGCCCCGCATCGGGCGTCCCGACGCAGTCGGTCGCGAAGCCGGCGATGCAGATCGACACCGCGTTGCTCGTCCCGCTCGTCGCCGGGTTCACGATGGCGACGAGGATCTGCCTGGCGCCGGCGGCCTCGAGCTCGACGCTACCCGCGCCGCGCGCGTCCTGCACGAAGATGCCCGCGTCGTCGAAGCCGACCGCGACGACTTCCAGGTCCGCAGGCGCCGCTCCATCGAGCGTCACGGAGACGCGATTGCCGGACACCGTGAAGTAGTGCGCCGACGCCGGGAAGATCCGCGTCGAGAGCGAGCGATACGGAAGCGTGACGGTCGTCGTCGTCACCGGCGCGAAGAGCTGGCCGCGCGAGGGCCCGTGGTTCGAGTCGGCGCGCGTGTCCGTGAACATCAACCACTCGGCGAAGTCGATGTAGCTGTCGTGGAACGACGTCGCGTAGTCGCGCGCGAGAACCGTGTCGAGCACGTCGAGCCAGTTGCTCGTGGTCGCGCCGCTCGTCATGTCGAGCTGGTTCCAGAAGCGCACCATCAACATGTCGTCGAAGCGCGTCGTGTAGAACTCCCACACGATGGCGGCGCCGTACGCGTACGGCTGCACGGGCCCGACGGGATCGACCGCGAGCGCGCGATCGGGCCGCTGGAGGAACGCCGTCGCGAACGTCTCCATGTCGGTCTGCGTCGCATCGAAACGCTCGCTCGCCCACACCGCGGTCGACTCCGCGAGCGTGCTGCCCTGCACGCCGAGCGTGTCGTCGTACGCCGCCTGCACGGCGTGGAAGAACTCGTGGCTCGCGAGCAGACGGGCGCCGTAGTGCACCGACGGGTAGCCGAAGCCGACGAAGTCGTTCTCTTGCAGCATGTAGCCGGTGCAGCCCGTGCCGGGGACGCAGTCCTCGCGCCGGAACGAGCCGTCGGCGCCGCCGCCCGTCGCGGCGGTGAAGTCGATGAGATAGACGTCGAACTCGCTGCCGCCGCCGTTGTCGACCTCGCTCGCGTCGCTGCGCGGCGCGCGAAAGCCCATGCTCGTATAGCGCGCGAGCACCATGTCGTACTGGAGCGCGACGAAGTCGACGTAGTCGGGCGTGCCGTTCGCGTCGGTGTCGGCGAGCGGAACGGCGTCGGTTCCGGCGCGCGTGAAGTGAATACGGAACGAGCCGCCGGGCGAGACGATGCTCTCCACGGTCTCGGTCGACGCGTAGTACGGCGGGCCGTCCGTCGAGCCCGGCGTGTCGGGTCGGAGCTCGCCGATCGCAGCGGCCGTCGGATCGGATGCGCAGCCGAGCAGAAGCACGAGCGCCAGCCATCGACGACGACGCGCGACGATCGCGAGCGCGAAGACGAGGACGAGAGCGAGCCCACCGCGGCCCTGCGCGCCGGCGCGACAACCACAGCTCGACGACGACGGAGGCGGGCTGCCTCCATCGGCGCCGGCGTCGCTCGCGCCGGCATCACGCGGGCCCGCGTCGACGGGACCGGCGTCGGGCACGCCCGCCGGATCGATGCGCGCGAGCGCGGCCGCCGGATCGATGATGCCGTAGCCGTACGTCTGATCGTGTCCCATCGCGTCGGGCGTGGCGAACGGCGCGGGCCGGACGCTGGCGATCAACGCCGCGCGCATGTCGGCCGCGCTCATCATCGGACGCCGCGACGCGAGCAAGCCCGCGACACCGGCGACGATCGGACATGCCGACGACGTGCCGCCGAAGCGCGCGGTCGTGTCGCCGGGCCCGTCGCCGTCCGCGCCCGCGATGTCGAGCGTGAGCGTGCCCGTGGGCGCGACGAGCGCGAGGCAGTCGCCCATGTTCGAGAAGCTCGCAGCCTGATCGAAGTTGTCGGTCGCGCCAACCGTGACGAGGCCCGGCGTCGCCTCGAGCTCGTAGCTCTGGATCGTGCGCGCGTCGTTGCCCGCGGCGAAGACGACGAGCGCGCCCGTTCCTCCGTGGCCCTGCGTCTGCACCATGTTCAGCACGTCGACGAGCGGGCCCGGCGCGGGAACGCTCGTGGTGAAGCCCCAGCTGTTCGACACGACGGCGACGTCGTCGTGCATCAGCACGAAGTCGTACGCGCGCACGTCGGTCGAGATCGGGATCTCGACGCCGTCCGCGCCGAGCAATCGTACGCAGCGCAGCGAGCACTCGGGGCACGTGCCCGCGGTGTCGAGCGCGTTGTCCGTCGCGGCCGCGACGAGGCCCGCGCAAGACGTGCCGTGGTTGTTCCCCGTCGTCATCGGAAGCGGCGACGGATCCATGTCGTCGTCGAGCGCGTCGTAGCCCTGGAGCAGATGCGGCACGAGATCGGGATGCGTTCCGTCGCATCCGTCGTCGACGACCGCGACCGTGATCGAAGGATCGCCGTCCTCGTGTCGCCACGCGGTCTCCATGTGGATCGTCTGGAAGAACCACTGGCCGCCGTAGCGCGTGTCGTTCGGCGGGATCGAGATGTTGGCGCGGCGATGGCCGAAGGCGAGATCGGGCATCGCGCTGCGCAGCGTCCCGAGCGACGAGAGCCGCTCGGCGAGCGCGTACACGTCCTCTCCTCGCGCGGAGCGCACCGCGAAGATCTGCGCGCGCGCCGAGAGCACCTCGTCGACGATCACGTCCGCCTGCGCGAGCGCATCCACGTCGCCCGTCACGATGACGCGATCGGTTCCGAGCGACGCCGAGAACGAGACGCCGTCGTCGCGCGCGATCGTCAGGCCCCCGTTCTCCGAGGGGCTCGCGAGGTGCCAGTGCCCGCGATCGAGATAGCGCGACTGCGCGCTGGCGGTGCTCGCCAGAGCGAGCACACAGAAGACGATCGACTCTCTCAGTCCAAGTAAGCCCACTGGATGCGGATGTTACCCGAGGAGCCTGTCGCCGTCGGCATGCCATGGGTTGGTCCGTCACAGATCGTCTGGTCGGCCGGGTTGTAGTAGCCGAGGACCTCGAGCTTCACGTGTCGATTGTTTGCGAGCTGGATCACGTACACGTTGTGCGACATCGACACGCAGCCCGGGTACGTCCAGAAGCTCGAGAGCACCGTGTCCGGCGAGCCGAGGCCCGAGCCGTCCGGCACGACCGTGCAGTCGGGATCCGCCGTCATGTACGACTCGGCATGGAACGCGAGCCCGCTCGGAACGGCCGTGACGCTCTCGAACGTCGTGCCGCCGGCCGTGCGCGCGCCCTGCACGCACGACGGGCCCGACACGCCGCTGTTCAAGCGGATGATGAAGCGACGGAACGCGATGTCCCAGTCGCTCGACGCGAGCGCGTCCTGATCGGACACCGAGACCCGCATCAGACCGGTGTCCGTGAAGCGCGCGTACACGTAGCTCTCGTTCGGGTCGAGGCCGCCGCCCATCGAGTCGATGTGCGACTGGTGCGCGCCCGAGATCGTGCTCGTCTCTTCCTCGACCGTCCGCGTGCTGACCGTCGTCAGCAGATTGAGCATCGAGATCTGCTGATCGACGCACGTCGGAGCGACCGGCGCGCACGTCATCGGCGCGCCCGTGTCCGGCGGGCCGGCGTCCGTGACGATCGCCGCGTCGTCCATCGGCGCGGGCGTCGGATTGCAGGCCGTGAGCACGAAAAGGCACGCAAGAAGAGAGGTACGCGTCATGGGGGCGGGGATGACACGAGATCGCCCCACGCGCATCTCGTTCTCTGCGCCTTCGCTCCTTCGTTGACCCCTGAACCAGGGCACAAGTACGCTCTCAACGCATCGCGGCGCGCCAACGCCGTGTGGCAAGGGAGACCATGGGGCCTACGGCTGCTCGATCCAAGAATACGCATCGGTCCACTCGTCGGCGGGCCCTCGCCGTCACCGTCGCGTGTCTCCTCTCTGCGTTCGCGTCCTCGGCGCTGGCCGGCGACATCCACGGCACGCTGACGGTGCCGACGGATCTGCCGTCGATCACGCCGCCGCCGGCCTCCGACGAAGCAGCCGCCCGCGTCCGCTACTGGGAAGAGTGGAACGGCCTCATCGATCCGCGGCCCACGCGCGTCGATCCGGCCCGCGAGATCGCCGTGGTGCTCACGGGCGAAGGCGCGCTCGTCGAGGCCAACCAGCCACCGTATCGGCTGCACAACGGATCTCTCGTCCCCGAGACGGTCGTGGTGCGCGTCGGGTCGGCCTTCCAGATCCGCAACGACGACGGCTGCTCGTACGAGCTCTTCGCGCCGGGCCTCGAGGAGATCGCGCCGGTGCAGACCGCGCCCGGCAACGCGCGACCGCTCACCGTCTCGGCGGCGGGCCACTGGCCGCTGGCCGAGCGCAACTACCCGCACGTGCGCGGGCACCTGCACGCCATCCCGGATCTGGTGGCGCGCGCCACGGTCGAGCCGAGCGGCGCGTACGTCTTCCACGGCGTCCCTGCGGGCGCGTACGTCCTGCACATCTATCACGGTGATCACGAGGTCAGCTCGCAGCCGGTCACGGTGGGCGAGTCCGCACTCACGATCCCCGCCATCCAAGTCCAAGCGGCCGCCGCCGCTGCCGCGCCCGCGGCGCACTGAGTCGAGGAAGTCCCATGCTGCCCTTGACCCGGTTCTGGTCCCTGATTCTGGTGCTCGGCGCGGTGGCCGGCCTCGCGGTCGCGATGATCGGCACGCACGTCATCGACGAGCGCACCGACGATGCCGCGCGTGCTTCGCTGGTGCGCGATCGCTTCGAGCTCGAGGCGATGCTGAAGCTCGAGGCGCGTGCGCGCATCGACGCGCTCGCGCCCGTCGCGGCCAACGGCGACGTTCGCACGGCGCTCCGCACCGCGACCGGTCGCGCCGCGGGCGCCGACATCGACGAGACGCTCTCGACGAACCTGCACGCGCGCCTCGGCGAGCTCAACGGCCAGCTCGGCGAGATGGCGGGCGATCTGATCTTCGGCGTCGACGCGAACGGCATCATCGTCACGCAGGTCGGGGGCAACACGCCGCCGCACGGCGCCGGTCTCGGTGCGTTCCCGCTCGTACGCCGCGCGCTCGACGGCTTCGTGCGCGACGACGTCTGGGTCTACAACGGCGAGGTCTATCGCATGGCCGCGCGCCCCGTCATCGACGCGGGGCAGTACGTCGGCGCGATCGTGCACGGCAAGCGCTTCGACGACGCGTTCTGCGCGCGCCTCGTCGGCCGCATGAGCGTGCGCTCCACCGATCCGAGCCGCCCCTCGAGCGGCCCGAGCCTCGGCTTCTTCTTGCGCGATCAGATGGTCGCGAGCGCGGTGCCGGATGGCGTCTTGCGCGCGCCGATGCGCGAGGAGCTGGGCGCGCCGCTCGCCACGATCCAGGACGGGCTCGACTGGGAGCATGGCGAGATGTCGCAGCCGCAGGAGCTCTCGACGGGCGGCGTCGCGGTGTACGCGCCGGTCGTGGGCGGCGCGGCGTTCGCGCACTTCGGCTACACGCTCGCACGACCGCGCGAGGTGCTCGGTCGGCCGACGGCGATCCTCGATCTCGCGTCCGGTCAGGACTGGGCGGCGCTGCCGTGGCCGCTGCTCGGCGGCGTGGCGTTCCTGATGTTCGTGATCGCGATGATCACGATCTGGCTCGAGCACAGCCGTCCGCTCGCGAAGTTCAAGGCGGCCTCCGAGAGGCTCGGCAAGCGCGACCTCGATCGCTTCGTGCCGCCCGAGTTCGGCGGCGCGCTGCGCACGTCGGCGGCGAGCATCAACGAGGCGCTCGACAAGGTGCAGGACGCAGCGGCTGCGACGGGCTCGCGGCGCAAGGCCGCGGACCTCGATCAGATCCTCGGCAAGGCGCCCGAGACGAGCTCGCCCGCGTTCTTCGGCTTCGGCGAGGACAAGAGCCGGCCTTCGGCGGGCGATTTCGATCTGCCGCCCGCGCCTCCCGCGGCACCGGCCACTCCGGCCGCGCCCCCCGCTGCCAAGCCCGCGCCGCTTCCGCCGGCCGCACCGGCGCTCCCGCCGGCGCCGGTCGCCAAGCCCGCTGCGCCGGTTCCGCCGCCGCCGGCCAAGCCCGCCGCGCCGCCCGAGCGTCCGAAGCTCGGCGCGCAGGATCCGCTCGGCTCGACGATGATCGGCGTCGGATCCGGTCAGGCCATCGGCGCGGGCATGGTGCAAGCGCAGGCCGTCGCGCGTCCGCCTGCGCCGCCGCCGCCCGACGACGGCGACGACGAGGACGGCGCGACGATGGTCGCGAAGGTCCCCGACGAGCTGCTCAAGCGCGCCGGCAGCGAAGAGGCCGAACAAGAAGCGCACTACCGCGAAGTGTTCGACCAGTTCGTCGCGACGAAGAAGCAGTGCGGCGAGCCCATCGCGGGCCTCACCTACGACAAGTTCGTGGTGACGCTGCGCAAGAACCGCGAGCAGATCGTGCAGAAGCACGGCGCAGCGAAGGTCCGCTTCACGGTCTACGTGAAAGAAGGCAAGGCCGCGCTCAAGGCCACGCCGATCAAGGAGTAGCGTCCGAGATCGATCGGGTGGCCTTCGCAGGCCTCGCGCGCGGTCCTGTTTCGTCCTCGAGGCCTCCGGAGCCCTCGAAACCGAGATCGTTTCGTTTCCAAGGCCTCCCGAGGCCTTCGATTCGAGATCCTTTCGTTTCCAAGGCCTCCCGAGGCCTTCGATTCGAGATCCTTTCGGTCCTAAGGCCTCTCGAGGCCTTCGATTCGAAATGCTTTCGGTTCCGAGGCCTCCCGAGGCCTCGGAAACGACTGCGGTCGGCTTCAGCCGAGGAAGCCTCGCAGCACGTCGGCTACTTCTCGGGGTCTGGTCTGCGCGAGCAGATGAGGGCCGTCGATACGGACGATCTCGCCCGGCACGTCGACGGGCTCTGGGGCGAGACGGTCGCGCGACGCGACGATCCAGGTGATCGGAATGCGCAGCGCGCGCAGCTCCTGACGCACGTCGATGCGCGCGAGCTCGGCGACACGCGCGGCGAGCGTTCGACGGGGGACCGAACGAATCGCCGCATCGAGCTCCGCGACACGCGCGGCATCGGCATCGCCTCCGAGCATCGCTAGCCGGAGCGCGAAGTGCGGCGGTCGCGGCGCGATGCGTAGCAGCGGTGCGAGGCGCGCGAGCAGCGGGCCGATCGCGACGCTCGCGATCAACACGAGCCTCGTCACGTTCGGCTCGCGCGCCGCGAGTCGGATCGCCAGGGGCCCGCCGAACGACTCCGCCACGACGATCGTCGGCGCGCTTCGCGGCGGGATCGCCGTGAGCAGCGTGTCGTAGCTCGCGTGCTCGGGCGCGTACCG
>CAYSCF010000299.1:0-8403 GCA_964429305.1 uncultured Sandaracinaceae bacterium
TCTCGCTCTGGTCAGCAGGCCCCACGATCGCGCGACACGGTGGCGCGCTCACCCGCCGGATGGGGTCTCTGCACGCGCGAGCCGCCGAGCGCCGACGCGGGCGCCGACGTAGAGAAGAAGCCCCGTCGCGATCGAGAGCCCACCCCAGATCGCCACCGCTGGGTCGTAGTCGATCGCCCAGACGATCGTCCCGAGCGAGAGCACCACGAACGCGAGCGGCGTGATGGGATAGCCGAGCGTTCGGTACGCCCCTTCCGGCAGCCCGCGCCGTCGCACGACGAACACGCCTGTCACCGTGAGCGCCGACGAGAGAGAGAGCGTCACGCCGACCGAGCCGAGGAGCAGATCGAAGCTCGAGGTCAGGATCATGACGACCGCGAGCCCGGCTTGGACGATCAACGCCCAGCGCAGCGGCGCGATCTTGCCGAGCAGCGGGTGGTCGCGCCCCATCGCCGCGTACACGCGCGTGCCCGTCAGCACGAACGCGCCGATCGTCGAGAGGAGGCCGAACGCGATCACGCTCGAGAGCACGCGGCCCGCCACGCTCCCGAACAGATGCGTCGCCGCGACGTGCGCGATCTCGACGACGCCGAGCTCGCCCCGCGGTGCCGAGGCGAGGAACAAGGCATTGAGCGCGAGATAGAGCAGCGTCACCGCGAGCGTCCCGAGACCGAGCGCGCGCGGGAGCGTTCGCTTCGCATCGTGCACCTCGCCCCCCACGTACACCGCGGCGTTCCAGCCCGTGTACGCGAACGAGACGAGCACGATCCCGTATGCGAACGAGGGCTCGAGCAGCTCATGCGCGTGCAGCGGCGGATCGAGCAAGCGTGACGGCACCAGCGTGGGCGACAGCACGCCCGCGACCACGAAGAGCACCGCGAGCGCGAGCTTTCCGTACGTCAGGAGATCCTGCGCGTGTTGCGTGCGCGGATGCTCGCGTGCATGCGCGACCGACACGGCGAGCACGACGGCGATCGCGATCGCCTTCTCGAGCCACGGGCCCGCGTCGACTCCGAGGGCCGCGTCGGCGTAGCGCGCGAACGCGATCCCACACGCTGCGATCGGCGCCGCGAAACCGAGCACGATCGACGCGACACCGGCGACGAACCCCACCGACGGATGGAACACGCGCGAGAGCAGCGCGTACTCGCCGCCGCTCTCGGGATACACGCTCGCGAGCTCGGCGTACGAGAGCGCACCCGCGAGCGAGAGCAGGCCGGCGACGAGCCACACCGCGAGGACGCCCAGCGGCGTGCGCCCTTCCGCGAGCATCAAGCCGCTCGTCGTGTAGACGCCCGTGCCGATCATGCTCGCGACGACGAGCCCGCTCGCCGATCGCAGGCCGAGCTTGGGTCGGTCGCTCACGTGGCGCGACGATAGCGAGCCCACACGCCCGCGTCGAACGCGAGCGGGCGCTCAGCGTCGGTAGACGCGCATCGGCACCGGCCCCTGCGGCCGCAGCGTGATCAGCGGCTCGGGCACGATGGGATTTCCCGGCACGAGATCGAGACGGAAGCTCTTCACCAACGTGGAGAGCACGAGCTGCATCTCGAGCTGCGCGAAGCCCATCCCGATACACATGCGCGGCCCCGCCGAGAACGGGAAGTACTGGTAGCGGTGCATCTGCTTCTGTCGCTCGGGCGCGAATCGGTCGGGATCGAAGCCTTCCGGGTCTTCCCAGAGCGAGGGCAGTCGATGCGTGACCCACGGCGAGACGAAGAGCAGCGAGCCCTTCGGCACCGTGTAGCCGTCGAACTCGACGTCTTCTTCCGGCGATCGACCGATCACCCACACCGGCGGATAGAGACGCATCGACTCCGCGAGCACACGACGCGACGTCTCGAGCGCCGGCGAGTCGCTCTCACCGGCCGAGCGCGTGCCGAGCACCGCGGACGCCTCGCTCGCGACCGCGCGCGCGATCTGCGGAAAGCGCGAGAGCAGCACGAACGTCCACGTGAGCGCGTTCGCCGTCGTCTCGTGCCCCGCGAGGAACATCGTCATGACCTCGTCGCGCAGCTGCTGATCGGTCATGCCCTCGCCGGTCTCTTCGTCGCGGGCCTCGAGCAACATCTGGAGCAGATCGTCCTCGCGCTTCTGGCCCTTGCGACGCTCCGCGATGATCTCGAGCACGATGCGATCGAGCGTCTCGGCCGCCTTCACCGCGCGACGGTTGGCGGGCGTCGGCACCGAGTCCGGCAAGCGGAACGGGTTGTTGATGCGCGAGACCGACTCGTGGAGCATGAAGTCGATCGCTTCGCCGACCTCGTTCGCGCGGCTACCCGTGTCGGCGGAGAGCAGCGTGAGCGACGCGATACGGAGCGTCAGCTTCATCATGTCGGCGTGGACGTCGATCGTGCGCCCGGCCTTCGCGTCGCTCTCCCACCGCTGCGCGAGCTCTTCGGCGCAACGAACGAACGTGCTCGCGAAGCCCGCGATCTTCTGTTTGTGGAACGCGGGCTGCGAGATGCGGCGCTGACGCAACCAGAAGTCGCCTTCGCTCGTGACGAGGCCGTTGCCGAGGAACGTGCGCAGCTGGTCGTAGCCGCGCGTCCGCTTGTTGAAGAGGCGATGCTCTTTCACGAGCACGCGCTCCACGTGCTCGGGCGCCGACAGAAGGTGCGCTCGCACGAACGGCATCTCGAAGCGCACGACGGGACCGAGCTCGATCGCGAGCTTCAGCAGGATGTCGAGGCGTGCGAGGCCGCTCGACGGGAGATGTCCGATCACGGGCATCAACGGAGGCGCCGGCGCCGGATGCGCGACGGGGGCACGCAAGCCCGGGATGGCGTAGCGGACGCGGTCGGCGAACGAAGGTGCCTGCATCGCGCAGGAGCATAGCGTCTGCGTTCCCTCGGAGGTGCTCGCGTACGGGAGGCTGCGCCGGGCCTCGGCAGGCTGCGAGAGAGAGAGGAACGCGAAGCGCGCTCACATCGTCATCGCTCGCGCGCCCGTCGCTCGCGCGTCACGCATACGTAGAAGACGCGCTCGACCCGAGGATCGACGACGTCGCGCGGCTTTCCCGTCTCGCCTGGATCGCGCACGGCGAGCGCCGCCGACTCGTCGGCCTCGACGAAGCGCACGCGGCCGGCGCAGTGGGCGAGCATCGCGTCCTCGGCGGCGTAGTGAGCGCTCGCGCCACCGAAGAGCGCGATCTCTCCGCTGTAGTCGCCGCGACGGACGACCGTGATGGGCAGACCGTGCACGCGCATCGGGCGCGACACGCCGCACGCGACGAGGAGCACGAACGTGGCGAGCAGGACGTGACGCATGCCGACGCCCCATCGCAGCCGACGTGCCAACGCGGAATCGCTGCGTTTCGATCGCTCGCTTCCGGAGTGTCGCGCATCGCGCTGCGCAACTCGCGCGCACCCATGCACGAGCGCGTCGGCCGATGCTCCGACGATCAGCGCACGCAGACGATCGCGATCGTTCCGTCGGCAGGCGGGCCGCCATACCAATCCGTCGACGAACGGCCGCACGCGAAGTCCTGCGCGAAGTGGAAGCGCAGGTCGTATTGGCCGTGCGTGGCTGGCGTGGTGATCGGTTGTGCGATGGTGCCGGTGCTCGCGGTGCTACAGCGCGGGTTGCCGTCGAACGCGCAGAACTGGCGCGAGCCGGGCGACCAGCCGATCTCGATCTGATCGAGACAGTTCGTGCAGCCGCAGTCGGTCACCGAGTAGCTCAAGCCGACGCCGACCGACGCGCTCGCGTCGACGACGACGACGTTCCCCATCGTCGCGATCGAGACGCCGTTCACGGTGACGCCTCCGACCGTCACGGATGCGGGCGGAGCGGCCGGCGCCGTCGCACCGCAGGGCCAGCTATCGCAGCCATCGGGCGTTCCGTCGGCGTCGACGTCGACGTGATCGTCGTGTCCCGGACAGCGATCGCATGCGTCGTGCACGCCGTCACCATCGGAGTCCGGACCGGTCGTACACGGATCGCTCCATGCGTCGGGCGCGACGTACGCGTCGGGCGCGACGTACGCGTCGGGCGCGACGTACGCGTCGGGTAGGGCGAACGCATCGGGCGCCACGTAGGCGTCGGGCGAGGCGGGCGCATCGGGATCGGCGAATGCGTCGGGGAGCACATGCGCATCGTGACCCGCCGCATCGATCCCCGTGTCACGCGACGCGAACGCATCCTGAGGCCCGATCCCACCATCGATCAGGGACGAGCCGATGGCATCGCGCGGGAGCGCGCAGGCCGAGAACGAAAGACTGCCGAGAGCGAGCACGAAAACGGCCGTGCAGGAGCGCATCCGATCACCCTAGCAAATGCGCCGCGGGCTCGCTCAGCGATCGGGATCGCCGCGCCGCAACCGCTCGCCGAGGCCCGGCTGATCGGCGAGGAGCTTGGCGAGCGTGCCGCCCAGGAACTGCAGACGATCGATGAAGCGATGGTCGTGCTCGAGCGTGACGAGATGCGCGAGCTCGTGCAGCACGACACCGCTCGTCGCCGGATCGAGCACGTCGTTCCAGCGAATCGCACTCTTGACGTTGAACGAGATCAGACGCGCTTCGAGATCCGTCGTCGCGTCCTCGAGCAGCCCCGCATCGCTCGGGTCGCGCGCGAAGAAACGGATGCGCACGACGCTCCCGGCGATCCGGCGCGCGAGCCATCGCACGCTCTCCGCGAATCGCTGCTGCGTCTCGTCGGGCTCCACGTCCTCGCCCACGAACTCGCGCGAGCGACGCCGGACGTAGTCGTCGGCCGTCTCGAGCACGCGCGAGAGCGCGAGATACGTGCCGGTCGAGATCGCCTCGGCCTGCACGATGTGCGCGCCGATCTGCCGCGCGCGATCGTTCGCGCGCACGCTCCCGCCGAGCACGGACCCGCGCGGAAGCACCTTGCTCACGTACGCATCGAGGATCGCCGAGCGTAGCGGCCAGCGCGCGAGCACCTCCTGCACCCAGTCGGCGCGCAGCTCTCGCGGCCCGAGCTGCCGGTGCATCATCGCTTCGAAGAGCGTCGCCTTCACCGCGAGCACGAAGCGCTCGGGCAGGAGATCCCGACCTTGCGAGAGCGGCACGCGCTGCTGCACGTCGCAGTGCCAGGGCGCGTTCCACGGCGCGATCGGGATGCCCATCTCGAACAAATGCGGCGCCTCACCGCGTCGCGGCGCGTGCACCGTGATGAGCGTGCTGCGCGTCGCGGCCCTCTCGACGCCGTTCTCGACGATCACCGTCTCGAGCTCGCAGCTCGAGAGATCGATCACCGTGCGCGGTCGTCGCAACTGCTTGCCGGAGATGCGCAGCGACACGCCGCGCGGTGGGATCACGAGCCGCAGCGTTCCTTCGGCGACTTCGCGATCGAGATCGCTCAGCGGACGAAACACCTCCACGCGCGTTCCTCGCTCGCGTGTGCTCGGTCGTACGTGCCGGCCTTCGTCGTCGAACTCGACGCAGGTGCCGGCGCTCTCGACGATCGCCCGATCGCCGCTCGCGACGAGCTCTTTCAAGCCGCGGCCCATGCGACCGCGCCGCGTCGGATCGCTGGCCTTGTCGGTCAGAAAGAGCGTGTAGACGAGCCGCGGATCGCCGATCCCGTTCGCCGCGTCGTCCTCGACGATCACGCGATCGGCCTCGAGATCCACGGACACGTTCGTCGCGCCCGCATCGAGCGCGTTCTGGACCGCCTCCAGGATCAAGCGCTCGATCGGCCGCGAAGACGCGACGCGCGCCCACCCTTCGTCGCCGATCTCGAACCACCGCTTCGACATCTCCGAGCTTCGACCAGTGATCACCGATTCGCTTGGTGGGATCAATGGAACGACTCATCCACGGGAAGCTGGGGCTCGTCGCCCCTAGGCCATCGACCACGCTCGATGCATGTCGTTTGACTACGCTCGCCCACACATTTGCTGTTTCGAGCCAAGATGCCGTTGATCGATCGCTCTCACGCAAGGCACCATGCATGGAGCGATGACTTGCACGAGGCACGAATGGGTGGTCTAGGCCCCAATGGCAATCCGGCGGGCGGCGCGGCTCCTGGCAAGCCCGACATCCGCGTCATTCCGTTCGGAAAATACCTGCTGCTCGACCGACTCGCCGTCGGCGGCATGGCCGAGGTCTACACGGCCAAGTCGTTCGGCATCGAGGGCTTCGAGAAGATCATCGCCATCAAGCGAATCCTGCCGACGATGGCCGAGGATGAAGACTTCATCCAGATGTTCATCGACGAGGCGAAGATCGCCGGTCACCTGACCCACGCGAACATCGCGCCGATCTACGAGCTCGGAAAGATCGGCGACAGCCACTACATCGCGATGGAGTACATCTGGGGCAAGGACCTGCTCCAGCTGATGAACCGCTTCCGCAAGATGCGGAAGTCGATGCCTCCTTCGATGTGCGCGTTCATCGGAAGCAAGATGTGCGAGGGCCTCGACTACGCGCATCGCAAGAAGGATCGCCACGGTCGGCCGCTGAACATCATCCACCGCGACGTCTCGCCGCAGAACGCTCTCGTCTCGTACGAGGGCCAGGTGAAGATGATCGACTTCGGCATCGCGAAGGCGGCGGCGCGAAACACCAAGACGCAGGCCGGCGTGCTCAAGGGCAAGTTCGGCTACATGTCGCCCGAGCAGGTGCGCGGGCTTCCGGTCGATCATCGATCGGACGTGTTCGCGGTCGGCACGTGCATGTACGAGATGCTCACGAGCGAGCGTCTCTTCGTCGGCGAGAGCGACTTCACGACGCTCGAGAAGGTCCGCAACGCGACCGTCACGCCGCTCGGACAGATCATCCCGGACATGCCGCCCGAGCTCGACGGCATCGTGATGAAGGCGCTCGCGCGCGAGGTCGAAGATCGCTGGCAGAGCGCCGGCGAGATGCAGGAAGCCCTGCAGGCGTACATCGCGAAAGAGCGACCGCCGTTCGGCACGAGCAAGCTCTCGGCGTGGATGCGCACCGCGTTCGCGACCGAGATCGCGAAAGAGAAAGGACGTCTCGACGTCTTCGCGAAGGTCGGTCCGCCGCCGAGCGTGCCGCCGCCGCCGCCGGGCCGCGCGAGCCTGCCGGGTCGACCGCCGCCGCCGCCGCCGCAGAGGCAGGCGCCGGCCGACGACGAAGATCCGCCGGAGCTCGCGGGCGAGAGCACGATGATCTCGAGCTCGCCGTTCGACGAGATGATGGAGAGCGGAGGAGGAGGTCACGGCGGTGGCGACGACCTGATGGGTCAGGCCACGCAGATCTTCTTCACCTCCGACGATCAAGATGCGCTCGCGCAAGGGCCGGAAGCGGCGCCGCCCGCGATGGCGTTGCCGGGTCACGGTCAGCCGATCCAGCTGCACAGCGAGACGATGGCCGCGCCGCCACCTGGCCCCGCGCCAGCGCCGCAGCTCGGCGCGGTCGCGGTATCGGCACCCATGCGCGTCGGCTCGCCGCCGCGCGCCGCGATGCCCGCGCCCTCGCAGCCGATGATGGCCGCGCCGCCGCCGATGCAGCCCGCGTACGCACAGCAGCCGCAGCCCGGATTTCCGCAGCCGCAGGGCGGATTCCCGCAGCAGCAACAGTCGGGCGGATATCCGCAGCAGCAACAGTCGGGTGGATATCCGCAGCAGCCTGCGTTCGGCGCACCGCCGCCGATGCAGATGCAGCAGCCGATGCAGGTGCAGCAGCCGCAACAGCAAGGGCTGCAGGCGCCACCGCCTGCGTTCGGCGCGCCGCCGCCCGCGCAGCGACATCAAGAGACGATGGAGATGCGCGTCCCGGTGCAGCAAGCGCCGAAGCGCCGCGGCCCGGTGATCATCGGCGCGATCTTCGGCGTGCTCGCGCTCGCCGCGATCGCCGTGATCGGTTTCCTCGTTCTCAATCGGCCGCAGGTCGGTGTGATCGAGGTGCGGACGAGCCCGCCCGATGCGAGCGCGAACGTGCTGGTCGACGGAACCGTGCGCGGCCGTGCGCCGCTTCGTCTCGAGAACGTCGCCGCCGGCGATCACGAGATCATCTTGCAAGCCGACGGGTACGCGTCCGCGAGCCGCACCGTGAGCGTGCAGGCGAACGGGAGCGCGCAGCTCGAGGTCGCGCTGACGCCCATGGGTGGCGTCGCGATCGCGGCGGCGCCCATCGTGCCGATGCCAGTGCCGCCGCCGATCGCACCGGTTCCGCTTCCGTCGGTCGTGCCGCAGCCGGTCGCACCGATCGCCGCCGTCGCACCGACGATGCCCGTGCCGAGCGTCGCGGCGCCGCCTCCCGTCGCTCCGCCGCCGGTTGCGCCCGTCGCAGCGCCGCCGGTTGCGCCCGTCGCAGCGCCGCCGCCGACGCCTCCGCCGGTTGCGCCCGTCGCAGCGCCGCCGCCTGCGCCACCGCCAGCCGCGCACGCGACTCCCGCGCCGTCTCCGCGAGCACCGACGCCCGCGCCCTCGCCGCGCACGCCGACGCCTGCACCCCAACCCTCGACGAC
>CAYSCF010000300.1:0-6206 GCA_964429305.1 uncultured Sandaracinaceae bacterium
CGGCGAGCAGATCGCGCTCGACGAAGGGCGTGTCGTGCCGGAGCGCGCCCTTGGAGCCCTTCAAGAGCGAGGCGGGCAGCTGCACCGCGAGCGACGCTCCGCTCGGCAGCTCGCCGACCATTCGCTTGGCCGTCGCGACCTTCGGCGTGCCGTGCAGGAGCAGCTCGAGGTGAGAGGCGCCCTCGAAGTAACGAGGAGACGGAACGCGATCGAGCACCGCGCCGACGTGGAACCGCTTGGCGGCAGGGCTCACCACGAAAGCCCCGGGCGGGCGCGCGTAGAAGAGGCCGGTGAGACGAGCCGATCGAGCATCGGCGCCACTGTACGCGGCGATCGCGCGGAACGCTCGCGCCTCTGTGTTAGGCTCGCCGCCATGGTGCTCTCGGCTCGCTGCGGCAGCGTGATTGTGACTCTCGGCGCGCTCGGATGGGCGCTCGGTTGTGCGTCGGTTCCGAGCTTCGCGGCGAACCCTCACGACGCCGGGCTCGCGTGCAGCGATGCGCAGCCGTGCCCATCCGGCCAGAGCTGCCTGCAGGGCCTCTGTTATGCGGCGTGCGACATGACGCACCCGTGCTCGGCGCGCGAGATGTGCCGTAGCGGTGTCTGCGTCTCGAGCGCGACCGATGCGGGACCGCCGCCGCACGACGTCGGCATGGACGGCGGGCCGTGCGTCACCCTCGACTGCACGGCACCCACGATCTGCCGCGGCGACATCGCAGCGTGCGTCGCGTGCGACCAGACGCACCAGACCTGTGGTGGCGGCACGTCCGTGTGCGACGTCGGCCGTGGCGAGTGCACGGCGTTCGTCCCGGCGATCTGCGCCCCGTGCAACACGAACGCCGATTGTCCGGCGAGCATGACGTGCATCACGCGGGGCGCCCCCGATCCCGTCGAGCGTGTCTGCCTTCCCGCCTGTTCGACCGGTGGAACGTGCAGCAATAGTGGCTTCGTGTGCACCGCGGGCACGTGCACGCCGTTCGTGACATCGTGCACCGTGTACGCGTCGGCGGCGGCATCCCGCGCCTGCACGATGGACTCCGACTGTCCGCAGCTGGGCGCATCGGTCGACGATGGCCTCGTCACGGGAATGTGCTTCGTGCCGAGTGGCGGCGGGCCGAGGACGTGCCACGCGGCGTGCGGCACCACGGCGGACTGCCCGAGCGGCCAGATGTGCCTGGCGGCCCCGGCGCCGGCGACGTTCCACTTCTGCCAGTGACCACCGAGCCGTAGAGGTGACGGCGTGCGCGGCGCGCCTCACACTTCACTCGTGCGGCGACTCGCGGTGTGGATCGTGTCCTCGGCGATGCTCGGCGTCGTGGTCCCGGCCCGTGCACAGGACGACTGGTCGCTCACGCGCACGCCGTCGGGGTCGACCCGTCCGCGTCCGCATCCGCGGGCCCATCCTGGTCGGCCGCGCACCGCGCCGACGGCGTCCGGCGCGCTCGTCGATCGCTATCGCGAGATGGCGATGCGCGATCCGAGCGAGACCTTCGCGCTGACGCGCTGGGTGGCGCTCGCCTCGGAGCGCGATGGCTCGACGGCGCCGCTCCACGACGAGATGCGCGCGCTCGCAGACGCCGATCCGAGCGCCATCACGCCGCGGCTCGTGCTCGCGCACCTGGCGAGGCGCGCGGGTCACTTCGACGAGGCGCGGGCGCTGTACCGCGAGGTCGAGCTCGCACACCCCGACGATCCCACGGCCGGCGCCGAGCTCGCACGTACCGAGCGCGAGGCCGGCGCGATGGCGGCAGCGCGCCAGGCGTACGACGTCGCGCGCGCTCGGGCGCACGGTCCGCTCGCCGAGGCGCTCGCGCGCGAAGAGCTGGAGGTGCTCGTCGATCTCGGAGATGTCGATTCCGCGAGCGCCCTCGATGCGGTGATCGCGGGCGCGCGCCCGAGCATCGAGCGTCGTCTCGAGCTGCCGCGCGCGTGGCTCGCGCATCAGCGCCCCGAGGCTGCGGTCGCGATGCTCGATGCGATCGAGCCGCGCGTGGCCGGCGATCCGCGTGCGCTCGTTCCTCTGCGGATGATCCGCGCGCGCGCCGAGCTCGCGCTGGGCCACACGCCGCTGGCGCTCGCAGCGATCGACTCGGTGCTCCAGCACGTGAGCGGTGGGCTGCGCAACGAGGCCTACGAGCTCGCGTACGAAGCGCACCGACAAGCAGACACGCTCGATGCGCTCGCGACGCGGCTGGCCCACGAGCGGACGCCGGAAGCCGCCGCGCTGCTCGCGCGCGTCGAGGACGAGCGCGGTCACGACGATGCGGCCATCGCGGCGTACGATCGCGCCATCGCCGCGCATCCTCGCGACGGCGGGCTCCGCGAGCGGCGTGCACACGTTCTGTTGCGCAGCGGGCGCGTGGACGAGGCAGCGCGCGGGCTGGAGGCGCTCTGGCGTGCGAGCCCGGACGAGCCGGATCGCTTGATCGAGGCCGCGACCGTGCTCGTCGATGCGGGTCGCGAGCAAGACGCGCGCGCATTGCTCGCGGCGGCATCTGCGTCGCGACCACGCGACGCGAGGCTGCACCGCCGGCTCGCGGAGGTGTTCGCGCGCTGGGGCGACGACGATCGCGCGCTCGCGGAGGCGCAGGCCCTCGCTCGCCTCGAGCCCGACGAGCCGGATAGCCACGCGCTCGTCGGAGATCTGCTGCTGGCGCGCGGCGATCGCCAGGGCGCGCTGGCCGAGCTCCGCCGCATGCTGCCGCACGACGCGAGCGCGGCCGATCACGATCGGCTGGCGCAGATCTTCGCCGATCACGATCTGCTCGACGACGCCCGCATCGAGCTCGGCGAGGCGCTGCGAATCGCGCCCGACGATCGCGACGCTCGCCAACATCTGGCCGACGTGCTCGTCCGCTCTGGACGCGACGCGGAAGCGGAGCCGCTGGCCGCCGCGATCGTCCGCGAGCCGAGCGGCGATCCCGCGCAGCGTCGCGAGGCGCGCGCGGGCCTGGTGTCCATCTGGGCGCGGCGTCGCACGCTCGAGCGGCACGTCGAGCAGCTCGAAGCGTCGTTCGCGGCATCACCCGATCTCGCGTCGGGCTCGCTGCTCGCGGAGGCGCTCCGACGCGACGGCAACCTGCCGCGCGCCGAAGAAGTCCTCGAGCAGCTCGCATCGCTGGCTCCCGACGACGTCGACACGTGGACGACGCTCGAGCGCGTGCGCACGCTCCGGGGCGATCTGATCGGTGCCATCGAGGCGCTGGAAGAAGCGAGCCGCGCCGATCCGCCGCGGGCAGCGAGCTATCTCGCGCGAATGTCGGAGAGCGCGCTCGCTCTCTATCGCGACGACGATGCGATTCGATACGCCGAGCGCGCGCTCGCCTTGGCGCCCAACGATGCGCGTGGCCACGCGAGGCTCGGCGATCTCCATCGGCGACGGCAGGAGCTGACCGAGGCCGCCGCGAGCTATCGCCGGGCGCTCGCGCTCGATCCGAGCTCGTTCGGCGTCGCTCTCACGCTCGCCGAGATCACGCGCAGCGCCGGAGACGCCGACGGCGCGGACACGCTCTATGCGCACGTGATCGAGCAGAGCCCGGACGACGACTTCGTCAGCCGCGCGATCGACGCGTCGCTCGAGATCGAGCTCGCACGGGGCAACGCCGAGCCTCTGCTCGACCGGCTCCTCACGCTCGCCGTCGCGCACTACGACCGGCCGGTGCTCGCGCGCTCCGCCCTCGCCGTGCTCGATGCGATCGCGAGCCCGCTCGTGCCACGCGCCGAGACGGATCCCACCGCGCAGAACGATCTCCACCGGATCGCGTCGCGTGGCCTCGGTGTTCTCTTGCGTGCGCTCGCCTCGGCGGATCCGAGCGAGGAGCAGACTGCGCTCGCGATCTTGTCGACCGCGAGGATCGAAGCGGCCGCGCCTGCATTGCTCGCCGCGTCGGAGGCACACCACCAGGGCACGCTGGGCCTCGATGCGCTGACCGCTGCGGCTCGCGTGGCGGGGGCCGACCTCGTGCCACGCCTTCTCGAGATCGCGCGCGGCTCGGACACACCGCGCGCGCGAATCGCGACCTGGGGGCTCGGACGCATCGGAGACGCCGCGGCGGTGCACGGGCTGAGCGAGATCGCGATCGAGAGCTCCGACATCGGCGCGCTCGCGGCGCTCGCGCTCGCGCACCTCGGCCAGCCGGTGCCCACGTCGACGGGCTCGCGCTCGCCCGCGATCGCGCTCGCGCACGCCGCGCTCGATCGTGCACCGACCCCGACCGAGTGCGCGACGCTCGCCGAGACCGCGGGGACGTCGCGCGCCGTCGGGTGGCTCGCGTGCGCGGAGCCGACGGAGATCGCCGGCGCGTTGCTCTCGGGCACCGATCCGGAAGGTGCGATCCGCGCGGCGACCCACGACGCTTCCGATCTGCTCCGCGCTTGGCCGGAGCCGCGCCCGGGCGAAGCGGCCGTCTCCACGGGCCTGCGTGCGATCGATCGGACACCCGCGCGCGCGCCTTCCTCCGCCGTCCGCGCTGCGCTGGGCCGGGCGATCGTCGACGGTCTCGCTTCCGCAGCGCCCGCAGCCACGCTCCGCGCGCTCGGCACGCGCGAGGGCCACCTCGTGCTGGTCGCGTTCGAAGGCGACGCGAGCGGAACGCTGCTCGACGATGCCCCCGTCGTCGCGGCCCTGCCCGCGGCGGCGCCCGATCCGGGAGACCGAGCGCGCGTTGCCCGCCTGCTGGCCTCGACCGCCCCGAGCGACGCGCGGCTCCCCCTGCTCGTCGCCGACGGCGATCGCGAGGTCGTTCGCGCGGCAGTGGACGGGCTCACCAGTGCCGGGCGGATCTCGCCGTCCCTCGTCGCGCCGCTCGCGACGATCCTGACCAGCTCCCCCGACTGGGTCAGCCGGCTCGGCGCGGCACGTGCGTTGGCGAGCACCGCCGATGGCGCAGAATCGGCCCTGATCCATGCGCTCGCCTCGGATTCCTTCGCCTTCGTGCGCGAGGCCGCCGCCGGCGCGCTCGCCGTCCGGACGGATGGACCCAGCCTCGTCGCACTGCAGACGGCCGCCGGCTCCGACCCGGAAGAGCGGGTCCGCGCGGCCGCCCTGACCGCCCTGACGCTGCGGAGTGTCGCCGTTCGTTGACGGCGCGCGCCTCTTTCGCCTACAAACGTGCTCGGAGAGCGAGAAGCGCCCTCCCCGTCTCGCATCATGGAAGAGATCATCGGTATCGCGTGTGGCCAGTGCGACACGTTCTGTCCGATGAGCGCGCCGCGGTGCCCGATGTGTGGCAACTCGCTCTCGTCGTTCGCTCCTTCCCCGTCGTCTTCAGCTAGCTCCGCCGTTCCGGTCCCGACGCAGACCCAGAGTCAGCTTCCGGACGTCTCGGCCAACACAGCCTCTATCCATAGTCAGGGCGCGGCAGTAGGCATCGCCGTTCAGGAGGATTCGATGGAACAGAACCGCTATTACGTGTGCAAGGAGTGCAGCTCGCCGGTGCCGCCGGGGCACAAGTTCTGCGGCGCATGCGGCACGACCGTGCCCGACGCGATTCTGGAACGTCAGGTCGACTTCTTCGGCAGCATGCAGGCGCCCGGCAAGGCGCGTCTCATCCTGATCCGCGGCACCGACGGCGCCGACGGTCTCTCGTACTTGCTCCAGGGCACGGAGCACATGACGGGGCGCACCGACGCGCAGATCCCGTTCCCGAACGACACGTGGATCAGCAATCGCCACGCGAACTTCATCTATCGCGGCGAGAAGCTCGTCGTGCGCGACGAGGGCTCGGTCAACGGCGTGTTCGTCCGCGTGCGCCAGCCGGTGCCGCTCGCGCCGGGCGACTTCTTCCTCTGCGGCGAGCAGGTCTTCCGGCTCGAGGGCACGCCGAAGGACACCTCCGGTCCCGATCAGGATCAGACGTATTTCTATTCGTCGCCGAAGCGCCCGAGCCCGTTCCGCATCGTCCAGATCCTGCGCGGCGGCTCGGAGGGCATGGTCTACTGCGCCCGTGAGCAGACCGTGCAGATCGGTCGCGAGGACAGCGAGATGAACTTCCCGGACGACATCTACATGAGCGGCCGTCACGCGCGCGTGGACCTCGGGCCGGACGGCTCGTTCCAGCTGCACGATCTCGGCTCGCGCAACGGCACGTACGTGCGCATCCGCGGTGAGCGCGAGCTCGCGCACGGCGACTACCTCTTCATCGGCCAGCAGCTCCTGCGCGTCGAGCAGACGGCATGAACAGCATGTTGCTTGCAGACGGCATGAA
>CAYSCF010000300.1:6306-8385 GCA_964429305.1 uncultured Sandaracinaceae bacterium
CTCCTGCGCGTCGAGCAGACGGCATGAACAGCATGTTGCTTGCAGACGGCATGAAGAGACTCTCCTTCGCACTCGTCGTTCTGATGATGGCGCTGCCCGCGCTCGCCGTGGCGCAGGCACCGACGGCCGAGCAACGCGCGCACGCGCGCGAGCTCTACGGTCGAGGTCAGGCCGCGTACGAGGCGGAGCACTACCAGGAAGCGCTCGAGGCGTATCAGGGCGCGTTCCGAGAAGTGCCGAATCCGGTCGTGCTCCTCGGCGTGGCGCTGGCGCAGGAGCGTCTCGGGCAGCGCGAGCAGTCGCGCGCGACGCTGGAGCAATACCTCGCGCTTCGTCCGGACGCGCCGGATCGCGCTTCGGTGCAGGCACGGATCGACGCGCTTCCCGCGCCCTCGACGGGCACGGTCCACGTCGTGTGCACACCCGGAGGGGCGAACATCGAGCTCGACGGCCACACGATCGGCGCGGGCACGGCCGACACCCAGACGACGCCCGGCCCGCACGAGCTGCGCGTCACGCTCGCGGGTCACGAGCCCATCTCGCGACGAATCGACGTCGCGGCAGGTCAGCGCGTCGATCTCGATCTGCAGCTGGTCGAGGTCGCGGGCACGGCATCGACGGACGGGACCGGGGCTCAGAGCGAGGACGACGTGTTCGGCGCCGAGACCCCGAGCGAGCCGTCGGCGACGACGGACGATCCCGAGGAGCCGACCACCACGCCGCCGCCGACCGATCCGTCGACGGGCGTGTGGGTGACGACGGCCATCGCGGGCGTCGCGCTCGTGACGGGCACCATCTTCGGCTTCCTCGCGCTCTCCAAGCAGAGTGACTTCGATGCGATGCCGACCAGCGGCACGGCGAACGACGGCGAGACCTTCGCGCTCGTGGCCGACCTCTCGTTCGCGGTCGCCGCGGTCGCCGGCATCACGGCGATCGTGCTCTACGCCACCGAGCGGCCGAGCACGTCGGCGACGCCGCCTGCGTCGACGGCGAGCCTGCGCGTCGTCCCGCTCGCGGGCCCGACCGGCGGCGGCGTGGCGCTCGGCGGCACGTTCTGATAGCGCACGCGGATGTTCCATCGTCTCTTCGTCGCCAATCGTGGCGAGGTTGCCGCGCGCATCGCGCGGGCGTGTGACGGTCTCGGCATCACACCGGTCTTCGCCGCATCCGAGGCCGACGCGGGCGCGAGCTACCTGAGCGGGCGCGAGGTCGTGCTGCTCGGCCCGGGTCGCGCCGCGCAGAGCTATCTCGACATGGAGCGCGTCGTGCAAGCCGCCAAGCAAGCGCGCTGCACCGCCCTACATCCGGGCTGGGGCTTCCTCTCGGAGAACGCGGCGTTCGCGATGCTGTGCGAGCAGCACGGTCTGACGTTCGTCGGACCGCCTGCCGATGCGATGGCGCTCATGGGCAAGAAGACGCCTGCGAAGCGGACGGCGGCCGCTGCGGGCCTCTCGCTCATCCCTGGCAGCGACGGTCCGCTCGCGGACGGCGACGCCGCGCTCGAATGCGCCGACGCGACCGGATATCCGGTGCTCTTCAAGGCCGAGAGCGGCGGCGGCGGTCGCGGCATGCGCATCGCGCGCAGCGCGAGCGAGGTGAAAGCGGCGTTCGACGACGCGCGCGCCGAGGCGGCCGCCGCGTTCGGCGACTCGCGCGTGTACATGGAGAAGCTCGTCGAAGGCGGCCGGCACGTCGAGGTCCAGCTCATGGCGGACCGGTACGGCAACGTCGTGCACGTCGGCGAGCGCGACTGCAGCGTGCAGCGCAACCACCAGAAGCTCATCGAGGAGTCGCCCTGCCCCGTGCTGAGCGACGAGGAGCGCTCGCGCACGCTGGAAGGCGCCGCGCGCCTGGCCAAGAAGATCGGCTACGTGGGCGCGGGCACCATCGAGATGCTCATGGATGGGCACACGTTGCGGTTCATGGAGATGAACACGCGCCTGCAGGTCGAGCATCCCGTCAGCGAGATGCGCAGCGGGCTCGATCTGATGAGCGAGATGATCCGCGTATCTGCCGGTCAGCCGCTGAGCGTGAAGCAGTCGGACATCGTGATGCGCGGCCACGCGATCGAATACCACA
>CAYSCF010000301.1:0-8308 GCA_964429305.1 uncultured Sandaracinaceae bacterium
GCCGATGCCCGCCGCGACGCCGAGCGAGTACACGCTGGTCGCCATCACGAGCTGGTGCGGGACCAAGCCCATCTGCGCCAGGTTCCACAGCTCCTCGCCCGAGAGCTCGCTCGTGACGACCTGGTTCTCCTGCACCTGGCCCTGCGAGAGCCCGTTGTGGTGCGAGGCGGTGCCCGTCATCAGCAGCTCGACGGTGCCCGGGCCGAACGGGAGCATCTTGATGTTCACGTCGACGACCGCGTTCGCGCCTTGCTGGGCGGCCTCGGCGCGGAGCCGGCGCAAGCACGTGTGGCGGATCTCGTTGTACATCGACGAGAACTCCTTCACCTCGCCGCGCGCGAGCGTGCGGAACGAGCCCGCGAGCCCGCGACCCACGCCGAGCGCGTACGCGATGTTGCCCATCGCGAACTTGAGCGGCACGTAGCCCGCATCGAGGTGGCAGTAGAGCTCGATGCCGGACGCTGCCGTCGAGAAGAAGCGCATGCCGGGCTGGCTCGCGAACACCGCGGTGCCCTGCGAGAGGAACTCGGTGTAGCCGGCCATCGTCCCGAGGTCGTTGGTCACGTCCGAGATGCCGGTCGCATCGTGGCGCTGCGCCTCCTGTTCTATGCGGGTGATCGCCGCGTGACGGCCGTTCGAGATCTGCTCCGTGATCGCGCCGATCTCGCCGCCCGTGATCGATCGACCGAACGACGAGAGCGCGCCCGACACGCCGAGCGAGACGACGCTGTTGCCGACCGCGATCTCTCCGGGCGTGAATCCCTTGAGCGCGAGGCAGTAGATCTCGTTTCCCGTCATCCCGGAGATGTGCATGGCCGGCAGGGTACGAGATCCCACCGTCGATCCGAAAGCACGTACGATGCCCGCGATGTTCACGCTCTCGAGGGGTTTCGCGTGGACGCTGATGTCGCTCGTCTCCGGAGCGAGCGCGGTCCTCGCTCTGCCGTTCGTGATGCTCGCGATCCGTGTCGTCATCGACGCGACGAAGCGCGAGCGGGCGTACCGAACCGCGGGGCTCTGGTCGCTCGCCACCGTCGCGCTCGCGATCCTCGCTGCAGCGTTGCCCGTGTCGCGCGAGTGGGACGAGTGGGCCGATCATGCCGGCCTGGTATTCATCGCGTCGATCTGGGGAATCGGCGTGTGCGCGACGGCTGTCGTCCGATGGCTGCGGCAGCCCCGGAAGCCGCGCTGAGGCGTCCGCGAGGCTGCGCGCTGCCACGCACTGCGGCGCGAGCGTCCCGGTTCGGCTGCGGATCGGGGCTCACCGCGCGGCACGCGTCCTGCTCGACGTCGATGCATGAACAATCTACTCCGTGGTGGCCTCGCGGGCGTCGGCGCCTGGTGGCTCGGTGGCGGCATCTTCAGCACGCTGGTGATCTTCGGATTGCTGTACTGGTTCCTCGGGCACTTTCATTGAGCCGCGGCGTGCGCATGTCTGAGCCCGCGTGAGCGCTCGCGTTGCCGCAGCTCTGCTGCTCGTCGTGTCCGGCGTCGGTCTCGCGATCGCCGTCGTGCTCGGCGTCGGCTACGCCGAGCGCAACGCGTACCACGACGGCTTCTATCGGGTGACGGTCCACGACCCCGGCCCATCCGTCGCGATCGAGAGACCGCGTCGGACGGTGGTCTTCGTGGTCGACGGCCTCGGCCACATCGAGGCGGAGGGCATGCAGTCGCTCGCGCGGCTGGCGGAGATCGGGCAGTGCCGCACGACCGCGGTCGGCCCGCTCTCCGTGTCGAGGCCCGTGTACGCGGTGCTCTCGACCGGGCTCGATCAGGATCGGACCGGCGCGCGAGGAAACGACGACACGACGCCGCTCGCGGCGCTGTCGATCTGGGAGATCGCGCGTCACGCGGGCCTGCGCGTCGCGGGCATCAGCGAAGTGCCCTGGTGGCGGGAGCTCTTTCCGGATGGATTCGACGTCTACGATGTCGTGCCTCCCGAGCGCGACTACGTGCCGCTCGTCGCGAGCGCCGATTTGCAGCTGGTGCATCCCGTCTACGTCGACGATGTCGGGCACGATCACGGCGCCGCGTCTCCCGAGTACGCCGTTGCCGTGAGGCGCGTCGATCGCGAGATCGAGGAGATGATCGGGACGCTCGACTTCTCTCGCGACCTGCTCGTGGTGACCGCCGATCACGGCCAGATGCTTCGGGGTGGCCACGGCGGTCGTCAGCCGCGCGTCGCGTGGGTGCGCACGTGTTTCGCCGGCCTTCGCATCGCACACGTCACGCGCGCGCCGATGATGCGCACGACGACGATCGCGCCGACGCTGGCGTTGCTGCTCGGTCTGCCGTTCCCCGCCGACATGCGCGCGGGCGACGACGAGCTCGACACCATCTTCTCGATCGTCGACGAGCGGGCGTTCCCGTCGGGCTATCTGCCGGAACGCCGCGAGACGATCGATCGCTTCCGTGCCGAGAACGCCGCGCAGCTGAGACGGTGGATGCCGGAGAGCGACGGCCGGTGGTCGCGGTTCCGCGACGGACATCGGAGCGCGCAGGCGTGGGGTCTGTTGCCGTGCGCTCTCGCCGCCCTCGTCGTGCTGGGGCTGTACGCGCGCGCGCAGCGTCGGGCGGGGCGATCGCTCGCTCCCGGAATCGCTCTGATCGTCCTCTTGCCGCTCGCGTTCTTGCTCACGCAGCTCGCGGTGCGCGGAAGCTTCGATCTCGGATCGGTCTCGACGCGCGAGGTCTTCCTCACGTTCACGATCGGCATGGCCGTGATCTGGTGCGGTATCGCCGTCGCCCTGCTGCGTCGTCTGCGCGGCTCGCTCGAGGCGCTGATGCTCGACTGGGCGGCGCTGTCTGCCGTCGGGACGATCCTCGCGGTCGCCCATCCGCTCGTGTTCGGATGGATCGCGGGCTATCCGGCGCCGCCGGCCGAGCTCTTCTTCTATCCGTACTTCGTGACGCTGACGTTCGGTGCCGTGCACGCGTGCGGCGTGCTGATCGGCGGGCTGGTCTTCAGGGCTTCGGGATCCGCAGCGAAGCGCTGACCATCGCGACGCCGCTCAGCCCGAACATCGTCGCGAGCGGATGCAGCCGCGCGGGCCCGAGGTCGATCACGCCGAGCCAGAAGTCGTGATCCACGCGGCCCATCGCGAACGCGATGCCGAGCACGAGCACGAGCACGAGGCTCGTCGGGATCGGCGTGCCCTCGTAGTACGGCACCTTGCCCGTCGCGGAGCCGGCGAGCTGCTCGTGCGTCGCGTTGTAGCGCGCGAGCCGACTGATCCCGCAGGCGACGAAGAACACCAGAATCACGGTGTCCCACCCGCCGTCGAGGCCGAGCGCGAACGCGAGCACCGCGGGCGCCGCGCCGAAGCTGATCACGTCGGCGAGCGAGTCGAGATCGGCGCCGAGCACCGATTGGCGGCCGGTGCGCCTCGCTACCCAACCGTCGAGCACGTCGGCGATCAGCGCGAGCGGCAAGAGCGCGAACGCGAGCCAGGCGAACCTGCCGTCGTGCGTGGCGGCGTAGCGCACCGAGGCGAGGATCGCGCCGGTGCCACATGCGGCGTTCACCATCGTGACGCCGTCCGCCACGGTGAACGTGCGGAGCATCGAGAGATGTCTTCGTTCGCCGCTCATCGCGCGCTCTCGCTGCACGAGACGGGCCGCATCGCGTCAGCCGCCATCGATCCCCGCGTCGAGCGCTTCGCCTGCGTCGTCCACCGCTGCGTCACCGACGCCAGCATCGCCGCAAGAGAAGCCGAACGCCATGGCTTGTGTGCACGTGATGCAGAGGTCCGAGCCGCGATCGACGTGGAGACACGTGTCCGCGCACGGGGAGCAGCCGATCTGCACGCACGAGCCCGTGCCGGGCATCGCTCCCTGCGCACAGAACGCGTTCGCCGCGCAGTCGTGATCGTCGGTGCATGCATCGCCGAGGCGCGCGCCGGCGCGGCCGGGATGGGCGCAGCGCCCGGTCACGAGATCGCAGCTCGCGAGCGTGCTGGGGTCGACCACCCACTCGATCCGTCCGTCACTGCCGACGTCACGCGCGCGGAGCTGACACTCCGCGTCGGTCGCACACGCGACGCGACACGTTCCGAACGGATCGCAAGTCATGTCGGCGGGACACGAGCCCGCGCCGATCGGATCGAACGTGCACGGCTGCAGGCAGAGCGAAGGCGTGAACGGCCCGTACGCGCTCGTCGCGCTCCCGACCGCGAGGTCGCTGCGGATCGTTCCACAGGGACACTCGCCGCCGGGAGGTGACCACTCGCAGATGGCGACCGCCAGCGAGAGGCTCGCTGGCATGCCGGCGTCGTCGTCCCATCCGAGGAGCGGGGTCGCGGTGGTGCACATGCCGAGCGGGCAGATTCCATCGATGCACGGCACCCCGAGGCTCGCAGCGCTGCAGCCGGCCTCCCGCACCGCCGCCTCGAACGGAGCGTCGCTCCGGAACGCATCGACCGGAGGTGCGATGTGGCCCGCGTCGCGCGACGGCCCGGCATCGACCGGAGAGAAGAGTGGGGCGCACGTGGATGGCGCCGTGGACGCGCACGTTGTCGGCGCGCTGGGCCCGCATCCGCATCCGCCACCGCAGCTACAGCCGTGGGGATCACACGCGACGAACACGAGCGCGAGCATCGACCAGCCACCCCAGCGAAGCCATCGACGTCGCCGTCGACCGTGCGTCGGGCTCACGCTCGGAGAGCGCCGGCACGTCTTGGCACCATCGTTCCCAGGCGAAAATCCAAGCATGCCCTCCGCAGTTCAAGCTGCGTGCCCGCTGGGAGATCAGCCGCAGACGCGGTTCTTGCCGGCCCGCTTCGCCTCGTACATCGCGGCGTCCGCGCGCTGGAAGAGCGACGCGAGATCGGACGCGTCGTCGGGCGCGATCGCGATGCCGATGCTCGCTCCGACGCGGAGCTCGATGCCGTCCTTCACGTACGCGGCGTCGGCGAGCTCGCGTCGCAGACGCTCTGCGAGCGCGCGGGCGGCCGTGCGATCGAGCCGTGGCGCGGCGACCGTGTACTCGTCGCCGCCGAAGCGCGCGCCGAACGCGCCCTCCACCTCGGCGAGCATCCGGACGATCCGTCGTCCGGCCTCGCCGATCACGTGCGCGCCGAAGAGATGCCCGTGCGTGTCGTTGATGCGCTTGATGCCATCGAGATCCATCACGAGCAGCGCGACCGGCTCGCCGCGGGCCAGGACCGCACCGAGCTCGCGATCGAAGCGACGTCGCTGATAGAGCCCGGTGAGGTCGTCGAGGCTGATCAGCCGCTCGACCAGCGCGTCGTAGGCCTGGTCCTTCTCGTCTTGGATCTCGAAGCGCAGCGTCGTGGTCCCGATCTGCACCTTGCTGTGATGCGCCAGGAGCGCTTCGCCCACGCGCTCTCCGTCCACGCGCGTTCCGTTGGTGCTCCCGAGATCCACGACGGCCCACGCATCGCCGCGATCCTCGATGCGCACGTGCGTCGTCGACACGCTCGCGTCGGTGAGCACGGCATCCGCGCCCGCGCCGCGGCCGAGCGTGATGGTCTCGTCGAGCCGGAAGCGCATGCCGACGTCGGGCCCCGCGATCACGACGAGTCGAGGCGCGAAGTCCTGGCGGATGGCACGCGCGATTCCCGCGCGGAAGTCCTCCGGCTCGTCGATGCGCAGCGTCCCGCCCGGGCCGATCTTCTCTCGCGTGTCGCTCATCAGGGCAGCGGCGTGGGGCTCGCGAAGTACGCGGCGACCGCGTCGTGGAACTGGTTGCCGTCGGTCGTGATGTAGGTCTGACGATCGGCGCCGGTGCCGAACACGATACCGAACGAGCCGGCAGCCACCAGCTCTTCGGTGTGCGTCATGAAGTAGTGCACGCGATCGTCGCGGTAGTGGCCGTCGGTGCCGCCGCACGTCGTGCTCGGGACGCCGAACGGGATCTGCCACCAGAGGGCAGGGCGATTCATCGCGGTCGTGAGCGCCGAGACCCAGTGGATGTGATCGGCGAAGTTGGGGCGCGTCGCGTTGCTCTCGTCCCAGTAGACCGCGCCGCGCGAGCCGCCCGTCACCGAGCACATGCCGGCCATGCCGCCGTTCGTCTCCCAGAAGCCTGCGTCGCGATCGAGCGCCTCGACGGTGACGAAGTCGGTCAGGTCCGCGCGCATCGCCATCAGGAACGCCGCGACGCTCTGGGCCTTCGCCTCGATGACGTCGTTGCCGGCGCTCGTGTCGTCCCAGTAGTCGCCCCACGACGAAGCGTGCAGGCCGATGAGCACGTTCGGTGCGAGCGCATCGCGCATGTCGTCGAGACACTCGACGAAGCCTGCCGCCGTGCTCGGAACGCTCGCGCACTCCGGGATGTCCGAGAAGTGCAGCTGCGCGGCGTACGCATCGGGCGTGGTGTGAGCGTCGCGCATCACGCCCTGCAGATAGCCGAAGAAGTCCGGCTCGAACTGCACGAGCACCGGGCGCCCATACGTGTGCATGCGCATGAAGAGCGTGCGCACGTCTTGCAGATAGACGTGCATCGTCGCCGCGTCCTGCAGCGCCTCGTGGTGGTTCTCGTACTCGAGCGCGAGGTCGTAGTACGAGAACATCGGCGCCAGGCCTCCGTTGCGCTGGCACGCGTCGGCGAGGATGCCCGCGAACTCGCCGGCCGGGCTGTTCCACGTCGTCCATCCACCGCTGTTCGAGTAGCCGTTCAAGTACGTGTAGTGGAGGTCGAGCGTCGTGCCGAGCGTGTACACGCCCGCGTGGTTCGAGTCGTACGACGGTGGCCCGTCGAGATCGTTGCCCATGCCGATCAGGAAGTGCGCGTCTGCCCGCAGCGTCATCGCGAGCGTATGCGCCTGCTGCGCGACGCTCGCGGGCGCGACACCGGCATCGGTGTGCACGACGAAGGCGTCGGGCCGCGGCGGGTCGACGTCGAAGCCGTTGCCGTCGATCGGTGCGACGAACGCATCGCGACCGGGGGAGATGCCGGCGTCGTTCGCGGGCGTCGGGCTGCCGCAACCGACGAGACACACGATTATCGAGGCGAGGCTCCGCTGCATCCCGCGAGCGTAACGGAGATCAGGTGCTCACGGCGCGCTGCACGAGCGCGAGCGCATCGCGCAACGTCGCCTCCGGGTCGGGCATGCGGTCGAGCGCAGGCCAGAACGTCACCTTCAGCTCGTGCTCGAGCCACCAGAAGTACCGGATCCCGAGCCGTGGGACGTCGGTCTCGATCGCGGTGCGCAGCGTCGGGTCGAGCGCGTCGTACTGCGCGCGATCCACCGGAATCGTCATGCCGTAGGACGCGATGAAGAGGTCCTCCTGCACCAACGAGACATCCGCGTGGGGGGTCTGCTTCTCGTCCGGGTCGAACGTCACGACGAGCCGTCGCCGCTCCTGTGGACAGGTGAGCTCGAGCCCGAGACTGCTGCTCACCGCGATGCGCACGTCGCGGTCGCCGAGGCGGACGCGTGCCGCGCACGGCGCGCCGGGCTCCAGGTCGGTGATGAACACGAGATCCAGAGGCAGGCTGCGGAGCACGCTCGTGAGCGCATCGCGTCGCGCATCGTCGTCGAGACGTCTTGCGCGGCGGATCGCGACCGCGGCCGGCGTGCCCAGGCCGCGATCGCGGGTGAACGGCGTGGGATGCTCGATGTGCTGTCCGAGCTCGACCATCGTCGCCACGAGATCGTGGAGCTCCCCCGGCGTGCTCGCGAACTGCTCGCGCGCCAGAACGATCTCGCGCGACTTCATCCGCATCCCTTCGGAGGCCGCCATCAGCAGCCGCGCGCGGAACGCCGGGTCGTCGCGCATCGCTCGGGCCAGCGCCTCGGGCGCGCCCTGGACATCGAGGCGGGCGTCGATCTCGGGATCGCCCGTCGCGCTCCCTGCGCGCTCGGCGTCGCCACGGGGCCTCCACGAGAGCGTCTCGGGCGCGTTCGTCACGAACACCGTGATCGACATCCAGACGCCTGCGTCCCGGCGCGCGCTCTCGTAGCCGATCTGGACCAAGGCGCCGCAGACGTCGCCGCGCGCGCGATGGGGCGCCGTCTCGAGCGGCTCGTACTCGAGCCCGAGCTCGGCGGCGACGGCCGCCACCGCGAGGTTCCACGGCTCGCGCTCTTTCTCCTTCGCGAGATCGGCCGAGCGATCGAGCACGCGCCGGACCGCGATCGCGAGACCGATCGCGACCAGCAGCCCGAAGCAGATCGCGACGAACACGATGGGCGAGTCGGTGTCGATCATCACGCGGCGCGACGAGAGCTACGACCACGCACGAGGTGCGTCACCGCTTCGCCCAGGCCGTGCAGCGTCAGCGGGTACATGTCGTAGACCTTGCGGACGTAGTCGATCGTGTTGCCGCCCCAGTACTTCTCGG
>CAYSCF010000302.1:0-8262 GCA_964429305.1 uncultured Sandaracinaceae bacterium
CGTCCTTCGTCAACTGCGCTCGCGCGCCCGCGTGGAAGTACATCATGTGCCCGGCCTCGTACGTCTTCTCGTGCACGCGCGCGACGATGCCGGGCTCGCTGCCGAGCTGGCGCGCGGCGATCTCGCTGCCGAAGAACGGCGTCGCGAGGTCGTACATGCCGTTGCAGAAGAGCACGTGCGTGTGCGGGCTCGACAGCATCGCGCGGCGCAGGTCACGTACCACGTTGACGAAGCCGCCCGACGCATCCTTCTCGGGCATGCCCCACTTCCACGCCGCGTTGACGGACATGCTCAAGAGCTCGTACTCGCGCTCGTCGGTCACGCCGAGCGTGCCGCGCAAGTACTCGTTCGCGAGCGTCGTGAACGCCGGCCCCGCTGCGTGGTGCGCGGGATCGGCCTGCATCTCCGAGTGACCGAGGTCGGTCTCGTGCCCGAGATAGCGCGAGTCGAGACGGCCCACCGTGACGCCGCGCCCGCGCAGGAGCTCCTTGAGCACGCGTGCATCGACGAGCCGCAGACCTTGTTGCTCGATCCACGCGGGCGGCAGCCCCGTCATCGACGCGAGCCGCTCGACGATCAGCGCGCGCCGCGCCGGATCGAGCCCTGCGCCGTGGAACAACGCCGGCAAGTACTCGTCGATCGCGAACGCGCGCACCTCGCGCAAGAACGCATGCAGATCCTTCGGCTTCTCCTTCAGCGCGCCGTGATAGGCCGCCAGCGCCGCGTACGACGGCAAGAAGAGCGCGTTCGGCACCAGATTTCCGAACTGGAACTCGAGGTGCGCGAGATCGAGCGCGGGCGAGACGAGCACGACGCCGTTGACCGCGACCCCTCGATCGAAGAGATGCGCCGAGAGCCCTGCGACGCGCGTGCCGCCGTAGCTCTCGCCCGCGAGGAAGCGCGGCGAGTTCCAGCGACGATGCCGCGTGAGGAACAAGCGGATGAGCTCGCTCATCGACGTGAGGTCTTCTCGAACGCCCGTGAACTCCTCGAGCTTGCCCTTGCCGATCGGCCGCGACAGACCCGTGCCGATCGGATCGACGAACACGAGATCCGCGAACGGCAGCAGCGTCTCGGCGTTGTGCACGAGCGCGTACGGCGGCGGCTTCGGGAACTCCGGATCCGGCATCTCGATCCGCATCGGTCCCCACGCGCCGAGGTGCAGCCACGCCGACGCCGAGCCCGGGCCTCCGTTGAACGCGAACAGCAGCGGCCTCTTCACGTCCGGTCGCTCGCCGCGCGTGTAGATCGTGTGGAACACCTCGCCGATCGGATCGCCGTCCGCGTTCTTCAGGTGCAGCGTGGCCGCGGTCGCGAGATACGCCGTACCGTCGGGAAGCGCGTGACGCGTCTCGATCGCGATCTCGGGCGGAATCGGTTTTTCGGTCTTCGGCTTGTCGTCGGTGTCGAGCTTCGCGTCCGTCATCGTGCCGCGCAGGCTCGCACGGCCTGGCTCACGGCGTCACGAGCACACGCGCCATGTCGTATCCGCTGCCAGCGCCGACCATCGCACCCTCGACGTCGATCGCTCCGGAGTGATCGATGTCCCAGTACGCACGGCCGTCGGAGAGCGCCGCGACGCCGCCCGACTGCGCAGCGGCGACGGGTGTCGGCAGCAGCAACGATCCGACGGTGCCCGTCGTGGCGTCGAGCTCGAAGAGCATCGGCGTCAGAATCGGATTGGCGAAGCTCGTGGAGCCGACGACCAGGCTTCCGCTGTACTCGCCGCTCACGAAGAGGCGACTGCCCGATACCGCGAGCCCGTCGATGTCCGTGTTGTCCGACGACCAGGTCTGCGCCCAGAGGATGCCGAGCGAGCCCGACTGACGCGCCTGTACGAACGCGTTCCGAGCGCCGGTCCCGACGGCGCCCGGGAAGTACGAGCCCGGCGCGTGGTAGCCGGCGATGATCATCGTGCCGTTCGGCAGGTACGTGACCCGCTCCACGCCGTCGTAGCCGGTGTTGAGCCCGAACTGCCCGCCGCCGGTCAGCGCGCCCGACGTCCGATCGAGCGTCACCACGAACGGGTCGTCGTAGCCGGCGTGACCGGTCGGCCCTGCACCGAAGTCGGCCGAGCTCGACGTGTAGCCGACGACGGCGAGCGCGTTCGTCGTCGGATCGATCGCGATGTCGAGCGGCACCTCGTCGTAGATGCCGGTGAACGGGCGAACCCACTCGAACACGGGCTGATTGCCGGGCACCTCTCGCGCGCGCAGGACGAACCCGTCGTTGCTGACGCCCGTCGCAGCGCCGATTCCGTGGTTCGCCGTCCCCTGCCAGATGCCCGCGGCGTAGACGTAGTTGGTCGTGCCGATGCGCTCCATCGCGAGCGCGTAGATGCGGGCGACGCTCGCGGTCACGCCTTCGGCGTAGTCGCAACCGCCCGCTGCGACCGAAGGAAAGCGCTGCCAGAAGCCCTCGCAGGTCACGGCGCCTCCGCAGATGTTGCCGCCGCACTGCTCGCCACCGACGACGAATGCCGATCCATCAGGGAGCATCGCCGCCGCGTGGATCGCGTCGTTGCCCGAGCCGCCCCAGCGGAACGCCCAGACCACCGTCGTGTCTGCCCTCAGGCGCATCGCGAAGCCGTCGGTGCCGCCGAGCGACGTCAGCGTCGTCGTGCCCGCCACGAGCGTGCCGTCGAACGCGCCGAGCACGACGACGTCGGTCGAGCCCGGAATGGCCAGCACGCGCTCCGCGCGCACGTTCCCCGCACCGTGATCGACGGCGACGAGCGAGGTCGTCGGACCACATTGCCCGGCGGTGCACGTGTGGAGCGTCCCGCACGAGTGCGTGCACGAGCCGCAGTGCGCAGGGTCGGTGAGGTAGCTCGTCTCGCAGCCGGGCGCGGTGGACGAACAATCGGCGTACCCGGTCGCGCAGCCGACCGGCGTGCACGCGCCGCGCACGCACGCTTGGATCGAGCCCGCCACGATGCCGCAGCTCGCGCTCGCGTCGCCCTCGTCGACCGCGCCGTCGCAGTCGTCGTCCAGCGCGTTGCACGACTCCATCGCGCCGGGCTCGCGCACCGCGCTCGTGTCGTCGCAGTCGCCGCCGCGCCGCACGTAGCCGCTCGGCGCGGTGCACGCGACGCGAACGTCCCCGGATTCACCGAAGCCATCACCGTCCGCGTCGCGATAGAACGCCACCTCCGTGGCGCCCTCGTCGATGCGCCCGTCGCAGTCGTTGTCGCGCCCATCGCAGCTCTCGGCGGAGCCGGGGCCGCTCGACGCGTCGCGATCGTCGCAGTCGAGACCGAGCGGCGGCCCGCACTGCAGATCGGCGATGCCGTCGCGATCGTCGTCCTCGAGATCGCCCGGCGCGATCACGAAGTCTGCGACGCCGTTGCAGTCGTCGTCGATGGCGTTGCAGATCTCGGCCGACGCAGGGCTGATCGCCGCGAGCGCGTCGTTGCAATCGGTCCCGCGGAGCGAGTAGCCCGCCGGCGGCGTGCACGACTGGACCGTGCCGCTCGCGGCGCTCCCGAACCCGTCGCCGTCCACGTCGCGGTACCAGGCGACGGTCGTCATCGCCTCGTCGACGCGTGTATCGCAGTCGTTGTCGAGCCCATCGCAGATCTCGAGCTGCCCCGGATTGCGCGAAGGCTGCGTGTCGTCGCAGTCGGTGCCATCGGCCGAGAAGCCCGCGGCGGAGCCACACGCGCTGCGCGGCATGGTGCCGTCGCCGAATCCGTCGTGATCGGCATCGACGAACCCGCTCACCGAGACGCCCTCGTCCACGAGCATGTCGCAGTCGTCGTCGACGAGATTGCAGACCTCGGTCGAGCCCGGATGCGCGCTCGGATGCGCATCGTCGCAGTCGTCGCCGCAGCTCGTCCCGTTGCAGCAGCGCGCGTCCTCGAATCCGTCGCCGTCCGCGTCGACGCCGCCGTGCGTGGTCGGGTCGCAGTCCTCGTCGTGCATCGCCGCGTCGCATCGCTCGCGATTGCCGGGAAACCGATCGGCGTCGTCGTCCGCGCAGTCGTCGCCGAGAGGTCTCCCCATCGCATCGACGCAGGACGCAACACCGTGACCGTCGCCGTCGGCATCCGGCACGGTGAACACGCATCGCGCGCGGTCCTCGTTGCACGAGTCGATCGTGCAAGCGACGGCGTCGTCGCACACGACGCGCGGTCCGGCGACGCAGCGCCCTGCTTCGCACGACTCCATGCCGTTGCAGAACGTGCCGTCGTCACAGTCGGCGTTGGTGTGGCAGCCCGACGCATCGATGGGTGCATCCGTCGACGCGTCGCCCGCGTCCGGCGTTCCTCCACACGAGACGAGCAGCACGAGCAACGACACACAGGCGAAACGTGACGGCGACATCGCGGCCGAACGTAGCGGGCGGCGGCGATCCAGCCAACGAGCCATGTCGGGTTCTCGCAGGTCGCTCGTGTGTTTGCTCGCATCACACCCTACACCGCGCTCGGTTCGGTCGATGCGCCCGGGATTCTCGCTATCCTCCGCGCCATGCGTCGTCTCGTTCTCGCCGCGATCTCTTCGCTCGCCTTCGCCTGCACTCCTTCGACCCCGCCTCCGCCCACGACCGTCGTGATCGCGGGCCCCGGCACGCACTGGGCCGACGGCATGCAGGCGTTCGAGGAGCACACCGCCGACGTCGGCATCACGGGCGTCGCCGGCACGCGCATCCATGCGATCGACTACGACGGCGACGGCTGGACCGACCTCTTCATCCTCAACGGCCGCGCGGTAGTCGGCGACGGGATGCACTGGACCACGCTCCTGCGTAACGATCAGCACGGCAACTTCGTCGACGTGACGGCGCAGAGCCACATCCTCGCGCGGCGGTCGGGCGATCCGCAGGAGCGGCCGGTCGACGTGGCGGTGTTCGGCGACATCGATGGCGACGGTGATCTCGACGCGTATCTCGGTGTCGACACCGAGAACCCGATGAACAACGGCAACGAGACGAGCGAGCTGATGATCCAGAACGCGGATCACACGTTCTCTCTCGGACCGGCGGACAGCGCGGTACGCATGCCCGATCCCGTCGTCGGCAATCTGACCGACACGCCATCGGGCGCGACGTTCACCGACTACGATCTGGACGGCGACCTCGATCTCTTCGTGTCGCAGTACGGCGTCACGGCAGCCAGCGGCGCGTTCACGTTCGTGCCGAGCCACCTCTACCAGAACGACGGCGCGGGCCACCTCACCGACGTCAGCGACGCGACGCAGGTCACGACGGTCGACTGGAACGACGTCGATCAGATCGATCAGGGGCTCGCACATCCGCGCGCGTGGTCCGCCAACTCGTGCGATCTCAACGACGACGGTCTGCCCGATCTGCTCGCCGCGTCCTACGGACGAGCGCCGAATCACTTCTGGCAGAACCAGCGCGGTGGCGACGGCACGCACACCTTCGCCAATCGTTCGGTCGCATCGGGCTACGCGTACGACATGGAGATGGACTGGACCGACAACCAGTTCGCGCTCTGTTACTGCGCGTCGGCGCCGACCACGCCGGGATGTCCGTCGCCCGCGCATCCGCTCCTCTCGTGCCCGACGCCCGCGCAGTGGGATCCAGCGACGGACACGCACCCGTTCCGGCTCGGCGGCAACAGCGGCGCGACGACGTGCGGCGACATCGACAACGACGGCGATCTCGATCTGCTCACGAGCGAGATCCAGCACTGGTGGGCGGGCGCGAACTCCGATCGCGCCGAAGTGCTCGTCAACGACGGCAACCACGACGTGACGTTCTCGCGGCCAGGTCGTGATGCGATGGGGATCGTCATCCCGCACTCGGACCCGAATGGCTGGGACGAAGGCATCATGTCGAACGCGATCTTCGACTTCGACAACGACGGATGGCCGGACCTCTACTTCGGCATGAGCGACTACCCGGGCAACCACGGCATCCTCGTGCACCAGACCTCCACGCCCATGCACTTCGAGTCGGTGCCGATCGCACAAGGCATCGATCACCACCGCAGCCACGGCATCGGGGTCGCGGACTTCGATCGCGACGGCGATCTCGACGTGGTCGTCGGTCACTCGCTCGCACGCTGCAGCCCCACGTCGTATCCGGACTCGGTCGATCCCTGCTACGCGACCGGTCAGATTCGCTACTGGCGCAACGTCATCGGCGGCAACTTCATCCAGCTGCACCTCGTGGGCAGCATCGCGAACGGGCACGCGATCGGCGCGCGCGTCTCGGTCACGACGACGGGCGTCGCCACGCCCATCACGCAGCGCCACGACATCGAAGGTGGCCACGGCCACTTCACGGCAGAGGACGACATGGTCCAGCACTTCGGGCTCGGCACGGCGCGCGAGGCCGACGTGACGATCCGCTGGCCGGAAGCGTCGTTGCCGACGCAGACGTTCCACGTCGTGGCGGGGCATCGCTATCTCGTCCACGAAGGACAGATGCCCGTGCTCGACGACGTGGCTCCGACCACGT
The DNA here is from genome assembly GCA_964429305.1 of uncultured Sandaracinaceae bacterium. Classification (GTDB taxonomy): domain Bacteria; phylum Myxococcota_A; class Polyangia; order Polyangiales; family Sandaracinaceae; genus JBBSAT01. Next base: position 6,427 of record CAYSCF010000302.1, read on the forward strand.
CCCCATGAGCGCCGAGATTTCGGTAAGCTCGGTGCGATGAACAACGGTCCCTACGGCCCGACGCCACCGCCTTACGACCCGTCTGGCCAACCGCAGCAGCAGCAGCCGCAACAGCTCGCGCCGAGCAGCTACGGCTACGGCGGACCAGGGATGGGAACGCCTCCCGACGACACGCTCGCGTGGGTGTCGGTCGTTCTCTCCGGTCTCGGCTGGGTGTCGTGTTGCTGCGGTCCCGTTCCGTTGGTGGGCATGATCGGTGCGCTCGGCGGGAGTCTCTTCTCGGTGGCCGGAGCCATCTGCGGCTACTTGGCCTGGCAGAAAGCCAAGCAGCAGAGCACGCGCACGGACATCGCGATGGTCGGGATGGTGCTCGGAATCACCAAGCTCGCGCTGTTCGTCGTCGGGATCATCGTGGCCCTCGGGATGCTCGCGCTCGGCGTCGGCGTCATCGGGCTCGAAGGTCTCACCCACCCGCAGTAGCGGTGCCGGCCGCCGCCGCGAGCGCCCACGGCTCGGCCTCTCGCGACGAAGGAAACGAGCGCTCGGGACACGGCGCGGCGACCAGCCAGCGCAGCGCCGTGTGCACGCCGCGTGCGTGCGGTGTGCGCGCGACGACGGCGATCCCCTTGCAGTAGCGCGCGAGTGGCGCGTTGCGCGCTTCGAGCAGCTGCCCGAGCTTGCGACGCAGCGTGGGCGCGAGCTCGAGCTCGTCGTCCAGATCGAGCACCAACGCGAACGCTTCCCGACGACGCACTGCCTCGTCGAGCGCAGCGATCATCGTGCTCACGTCGGCCTCGCCCATCGCCTTCGGCGTCTTGTGGACGCTGACGGGCCAGCGGGCGTTGTCGACGCGATATCCCGTCTCCGCGCGCGGAGCCTGAGACTCGGAAGCAGGCGTTCCTGCGGTCTTCATTCGAACGCTCCGTGGTGCGGACGCATGTCGATGAACGACTAGTGCGTCTCGACGCGCACGACCGTCAAGGGCTATCGAAGCGCGAGAGTCGATAGGAACGACAAGCACGCAGAGAGCACACTCGCACGCATCACCCTAGGAGGGTGAACGCATCACCTCACGGGGTGAATCGCGTGAATCACCTCACCCCGCGGGGTGAAACTGCGATGGCGATCAGCGTCCGAGGCGCGCGGGCGCGCCGTCGACGTGGAGCGCACGCGTCCCCTCGAGCGCCGTGCGTTTGACGTAGCCGAGGGCGATGCCGTGACCGTCGCTCGCGGTCGTCGCGCTCGTGATCGCGCCGACGTCGGCGCCGCTCTCGTCGAGGACCTTCGCGCCCGGCGAGACTGCGTGATCGGTCTCGAGGCGCACGAGCTTGCGACTCAGCTGTCCGCGATTCTCGAGCATGCACACGACCTCTTGGCCGAGGTAGCAGCCCTTCTGGAACGAGACCGCACCGTCGAGCCCCGCCTCTTGCGGATACGTCGTCGGGCCGAAGTCGATGCCGAAAGCCGCGCGACCTGCGTGGATGCGATCACGCTCGGCCTCGGCATCGTCGACGCGCGGCAGTGACGCGAGCCCCGAGGCCACCCCGATCCAGATCGACGCATCCGAGCCGAGCCAGGGCGTGGCGAATCGCTCGCCACCGATCGCCGCGTCGTCGCCGTATACGACCGCGACCGAGAGCGTCTCGTCGAGGACGAGCTCGACGTCCTCCATGATCACGTACTTCTCGAGGTGCTCGCGCAACGCTCCGTGCTCGCTCGCCGGGATGATCGCCGCCAGGCCGCGCTCGCCCCGATCGACGACGATCGCGTCGGCGAGGATGCGGCCCTTCACGTTCAGCACGAGCGCGTGAACGGCGTCGCCTGGCTTGGTCGACC
>CAYSCF010000303.1:0-4742 GCA_964429305.1 uncultured Sandaracinaceae bacterium
GACCCCGATCGCAATACGTCATGGACCTTCCCCGTATCTCGAGCCTGCTCGTCTGGCTCCTGCTCGCCGCCGCCTGTGAGCACCCCGCCGCTGCCGAGACCGAGGTCGAACAAGCGCCCTACACGCTGAACGACGCCGGCGCGATGGTCGTCCGACCCGATCTCGCCGAGCACCTCGTGACCGCGCGGGCGCACGCCTCGAGCGTCGCCGCGGAGCTCGTCGGCTTCGGCCGCCTGGGCTTCGCGCCCGGTGCCTCGTACATGGTCCGCGTCCCGTTCTCCGGATACGTCGATCAGGTCTTCGTGACCGCCGGCACCGACGTGACGACGGGCACGCGCCTGGCGACCTTGCGCTCGGCGGATCTCGCGCGTCTCCGCGCGACGTCACGCGGTCTCTCCGCCCAGATCGCGGCCCAGCGCGACAGCGCCGAGCGGCTCACGCGATTGATCGAGCAAGGCGCAGCCTCGCCGCGCGAGCTCGTCGAGGTGCAGGGCCAGCTGACCGCGAACGAGGCGGAGCTCGCTGGCATCCGCGAAGCGCTGGCCGCAGTGCACACCAGCGCGTCGGGCGCCGATCACATCGACCTGCGCGCCACGGGCCCGGGCGAGGTGCTCGCGCGCACGATCGAGCCCGGCGAGCGCGTCGCGCCCGAAGACACGGAGGCCGCGTTCACGATCGGCGATCCGCGGCAGCTCGTGCTCTACGCACAGTTTCCCGAGCGCGATGCGACGCTGCTCCAGCAAGGCGCGCCGTGCAGCTTCACCGCGAGCGCGCTCGGCGGCACGCCCTTCGAAGGCGTCGTCACGCGCGTCATGCACCGCGTCGATCGCGCGACGCGGACGACCGAGATCACGTGCGATCCGACCGCCTTCGACGAGCGCTTCCGCCCGGAGATGAGCGCGCGCGTGCAGGTGCAAGCGAGCGGCAGCGCCGGCGCGGTGGTCGTGCCGCGCTCGGCCGTCCTGCTCCAGCGCGACGACCGCATCGTGATCGTGCGTAACGCGGACGGCACGCTCGAGCGGCGCAGCGTCCGCACGGGCTCGGTGCTCGGCAACGACGTCATCGTCGACGGTGTGCTCGCGGACGAAGAAGTCGTGACCGACGGCGCCGTGCTGCTCGACGGCGAATTCGATCAGCTGATTTGAGACGCTGAATGTTCGCCTGGATCTCCCATCTCGCCGTCCGCCGATGGCCCGCGGTGCTCGCGGCGACCGCGCTCTTCGCGGCGTACGGCTATCACGCGTTCAACGACCTGCCGATCGAGGCGTTCCCCGACGTCACCGATCCGATGGTCGAGATCGTCGCGGTGTATCCGGGACAAGCAGCAGAAGAGGTCGAGCGACGCGTGACGCTCGAAATCGAGCGCACTGTGGCCGGCACGCCCGGCACCATCGACATGCGCTCCGTGAGCGTGTTCGGCCTCGCGCTGGTGCGCCTCACGTTCGACGACAACGGTACCGACTTCCAGCGCCGCACCCTCGTGAACGAGCGCCTGCACGACGCCGAGCTGCCGGACGGTGCCTCCGTCTCGATCGGCCCGCAGGCGACGCCCGTCGGTCAGATCTATCGCTACACGCTAGAAGGGCCACGCTCGCTGCGTGAGCTGCGCGCGATCCAGGACTTCGTGGTCGAGCGTCGTCTCCGCTCGGTCCCGGGCGTCGCCGACGTCGTCACGTTCGGCGGGTTCGAGCGGCAGTTCCAGGTGCGGATCGATCCGGCGCGCCTCGCCGCGACGGGCGTCTCCGTGCAGGAGATCTTCGACGCGATCTCGGCCACGAACACGAGCGCCGGCGGCGGCTACGTCCGCATCGGCGCGCAAGAGTTCGTCGTGCGAGGTCTCGGCACCGCGCTCGGCGCGACGGATCTCGGTCAGGCCGTCGTGCGCGAGTCCGAGGGCATCCCGGTGCGCGTCTCGGACGTGGCCGACATCGTCGAAGGGTCCACGCCGCGACGCGGCTCCGTCGGACGCGGCCACAGCGACGAGGTGATCGAGGGGATCGTCCTGTTGCGACGCGGCGAGAACCCCAGCAACGTGCTCGCGGCGCTGCGGCAGCGCATCCAGACGTTGAACACGTCCGTGCTGCCGCCCGACGTGCAGATGGTCACGTTCTACGACCGCGCGACGCTGGTCGACGCGACGCTGCACACCGTCGGGCACAACCTGCTCGAGGGGTTCCTGTTCGTTCTGCTGGTCGTCTACGTCTTCCTACGCAGCTTCCGCGCGCTGATCATCCTCGCGATCGTCATCCCGGTGTCGATGCTGACCGCGTTCGTCGGCATCCACGCGATGGGCCTGCCGGCGAACCTGATCTCGCTGGGCGCGATCGACTTCGGCATCCTCGTCGACGGCGCGATCATCGTCGTCGAGGCGACGCTGCACGAGCTGCATCTGCCGCGTGCGATCGGCGAGTCGAAGGCCGACGTGATCGAGCGCGCCGTGCGCATCGTCGCCAAGCCGGTCGCGTTCGCGATGCTGATCATCATCGTCGCGCTCGGCCCGATCTTCTCGCTCCAGCGCGTCGAAGGCCGCATCTTCGCGCCGATGGCGTTCACGTACGCCTTCGCGCTGCTCGGCGCGATGGGCTGCGCGATGGCGGTCGTGCCGGCGCTCGAAGCGTGGATCATGAGCGACCACGCGTCCGTCGGTGAGCCGCGCTGGATCCAGATCGTCGGCGACCAGTATCGCAACCTGCTCGGCGTCGTGCGACGCGTCCGCTGGATCGTGCTCGCAGCCGTGATCGCGGCGACCGTCGGTCTCGGCTTCTTCGCGTCGGGCATCGGCACCGAGTTCTTGCCGGAGCTCAACGAGGGCGGCTTCTACATCACCGCCATCTTCCCCTCGACGATCTCGCTCGACGAGACGCGCGTGCGCGCGAGTGACGTGCGCGAGCGATTGCTGAGGGTGCCCGAGGTGACGGATGTGCTGTCGCACGTGGGCCGTCCCGAGCACGCGACGCAGGCCGAGGGGCCGAACAACATCGAGTTCTTCGTCGCGCTCGCGCCCGAGGACCGCTGGCGCGAGCACGTGACGCGCGACGATCTCGAGCACGAGATGCGCTCGAGCCTCGGCGAGATCCCGGGCGTCCAATACAACTTCTCGCAGCCGATCACGGACCGCGTGTTCGAGACGATCTCCGGCATCATCGGCCAGGTCGTCGTGAAGATTCACGGCACCGATCTCGAAGAGATGCAGACGGTCGCCGAAGACGTGCGCGGCGCGCTGCAGCACGTCGATGGCGTCACCGATCTCGCGCTCTACCAGGCCGGCGAGATCCCTCAGCTGCGCATCCAGGTCGATCGGGAGGCGCTCGCGCGACGCGGTCTCTCCGTCGACGACGTGCAGCAGACGATCAGCATGGCGCTCGGCGGCGCGGTGGCGACCGAGCTCTGGGACGGCGAGCGTCACTACGACGTCGCGCTGCGCTTGCCCGAGTCGGTGCGCGCCGATCCGGAGGCGCTCGGCCGCGTGTCGGTCGGCGATCCCGAGCGCCAGATCACGCTCGGCGAGGTCGCACACATCGAGCTCGCGCGCGGCCGCGGAGCCATCTGGCGCGAGGACTTCGCCCGCTTCCTCGCGGTGAAGTTCAACGTGCGCGGTCGCGACCTCGGCAGCACGGTGGCGGCCGGGCAGGCAGCGGTCGCAGCGCTGCAGCGACACGACGGCATCTACATCACGTGGAGCGGCGAGTTCGAGAACCAGGCGCGCGCGCTGACGCGGCTCGGCATCACGCTGCCGCTCGCGCTGCTCGGGATCCTCGGCGTGCTCTTCCTGAACTTCCGCCGGATGCGGCCGACGCTGACCATCCTCGGCTTCCTCCCGCTCGCGGTCGTCACGTCGATCGCGGGGCTGCGAATGGCCGGCGAGAACTTCTCGGTCAGCGGCGCCGTCGGCTGCATCGCGCTGCTCGGTCAGGTCGTGCTAGCAGGCGTCATGCTCTGCTCGCGCATCGACGAGGCACGTCAGAACGGCGACGACGATCCCTTGCTCTCGGGCGCGCGCATCGCGTTCCGCCCGGTGCTGCTCACGACCGCGCTCGCGCTCTTCGGGCTCATTCCCGCTGCGACGTCGCACGCGATGGGCAGCGAGACGCAGCGGCCGTTCGCGATCGCGATCGTCGCAGGCCTCTTGCTCGCGACGCCGATCATCCTGCTCCTTCTCCCGGTGCTCTACGCGGGGCCTGCGCCGGGACCGCGCTCGATCCCGCCGCCGCCGAAGCCGGAAGAGCCGGCCTACGATCCGATCGCGGACCTGCCCGCGCACGAGGGGCCGCGGCAGCCGGGCATGGAGTCGCTGCCGCCCCGCGCCCAGGAGAAGTCGTGACCCGCCTCGTCTTGCTCTCGGCGTTCTTGGCCCTGCCCTGCTCCGCGCTCGCGCAGGCCGCAGCCGCGCCACCGCCGACGTTCACGATCGCGCAGGCGATCGACGCGATGCACGAGGGCAGCGCGCTCCTGGTTGCGGCCGAGCATCGAGAGCAGGCCGCCGAGGCCGACGTCACGAGGGCCGGGCTCTGGAACAACCCGATCCTGTCGGGCGACTACTTCTACGGTATGCGCGTCGCGGGCACCATCGCGCAGTCGTACGACCCGGCCGGGACGGGCGTGTTCTCGATCCAGCAGTTCCTCGAGACGAGCGACGTGCCCGGCGCACGCGCGCGCGCCATGCGCGAGGAGCTCGCCGCCGTGCACGAGGAGCGCGGCGCAGTGCGCACGTTCCTCGAGCTCGCCGTTCGCTCGGCGTGCAT
>CAYSCF010000303.1:4752-8228 GCA_964429305.1 uncultured Sandaracinaceae bacterium
CGCCGCCGTGCAGGCCCGCGGCTGGGCGGCGAAGGCGGCCTACATCGCGGTCGACGTGGCACGCGACTCGGTCGCGACCATCGAGGCGGCGCGCCGGATCGTCGACGCGCGCGTCGCCGGCGGCGCCGCCGCTCGCTACGACGCGCACCGCATCGCCATCGCGCACGCCGAGGCGATCGCGCTGGTCGATCAGAGCGAGGCCGACGTGATCCGCGCGCGCGCCGAGCTCGACGCGGCGGTCGGCCCTCTCGCGGAGCGACTGACCGGGCGACCGCAGGTCGACCTCGACACGCTGCCCACGCTTCCCGATCTGGCCGCGCTCCGCGGGCAGCTCGACGACACGCGCGCCGATCTCCGCGCCGCCCGCGCCCGCGCGCGCGAGGCGAGCCTGGCCGTCGACGTGGCCCAGCGCTCGGTGTTCCAGGGCTTCGCGCTGCGCCTGCAGACGGGCTTCGGCCAGGGGCCTGGTCAGTTCGACCTCGGCCTCGGCGTGTCGATTCCGCTGCCGATCCTCGACTACGGCCAGGGCTCGATCGACGCTGCGCAGCAGCGCGCCGACGTCGCCCGCTACGCCGCCGATGCGCTCGAGTACGTCGCGCTCGTCCGCCTCGAGGGCGCGCACCGCGAGGCCACGCAGCGCATCGAAGCGGCCAGCCGATTCACGGACTCGGTCATCGTCATCAGCGCCGACATGCGCGGCGAGATCGAGGCGGCCTACCGCGAGGCGCGCGTCTCGATCCTCGAGCTCGTCGATGCGTACGTGAGCACGCGCGACGCGGCGCTCGAGCGCCTGACGCTCACGCGAGACGCCCTGCAAGCGCTCTTGGAGATCGAGCGGGCCCTGCGGGTGGGCGACCTCTCTCCGTGATATAGACGCCCCCGGCCATGGGAGCCGAGCCGAAGCGAATCCTGCTGGTGGAAGACGATCCGTCGCTCGCGATGGGCCTCGTCGACGCCCTCGAGTTCGAGGGGTTCGAGGTCACGCACGCCCGCACGGGTCAGGACGGGATGCACCTCGCGAAGGACAAGCGTCCCGACTGCATCATCCTGGATCTCATGCTGCCCGACACGAACGGCTATCGCGTGTGCGAGGTCGTGCGCGAGACGGATCCGGTCGTGCCGATCCTGATGCTCACGGCGCGAAGCCAGGAGGCCGACAAGATCCGCGGGCTCGACGCGGGCGCCGACGACTACGTCACCAAGCCCTTCTCGATCGGCGAGCTCGTGGCGCGCATCCGCGCGATCTTCCGGCGCAGCACGCGCGCGTCGGGCGAGACGTTCCGCGTGGGCACCGCCACGATCGATCCCGCGGCGCAGACCCTGCTGCGTGGCCGCGACAAGGTGATGCTCTCGTTCTACGAGGTGCAGCTGCTCCGCTACCTCTACGAGCGCGGCGGACAGGTCGTCGGCCGCGACGAGCTGCTCGACAAGGTCTGGGGAACGCCGGGAAGCGCGAACAACCGCACCGTCGACAACTTCGTCGTGAAGCTGCGCAAGAAGATCGAGCCGCACCCGGAGAAGCCCGTCCACATCCTCACGGTGTACGGCATGGGCTACAAGCTGGTCGTTTGACCTCGGAGGAGCTCCCCATGAATCGCGACGTCGTGTCCACGCCCCACGCCCCGGCTGCGATTGGCCCTTATTCGCAGGCGATTCGCAGCGGCGATCTCTTGTTCACGAGCGGTCAGATCGCGCTCGATCCGAAGACGGGCGAGATGCGCGCCGGCGACGTGCGCGCCGAGGCCGAGCTCGTGATGGAGAACCTCGCGGCCGTGCTCGAAGCGGCGGGCGGCGGTTTCGCGAACGTGATCAAGACGACGATCTTCTTGGCCGACCTCGGAGACTTCAAGGTCGTCAACGAGGTCTACGGCAAGCGCTTCGAAGCCATGGCGCCCCCCGCTCGCTCGACGGTTCAGGTCGCGGCGCTCCCGCGCGGCGCGAAGGTCGAGATCGAGCTCGTCGCGCGCCTGTGAGCTCGACGGCGATCTGGTGGCGCGACGCGGCGGTTCCGACGTGGGCACCGCTCGAAGAGTCACGTCAGGAAAAGGTCGTCATCGTCGGCGCGGGCCTCGCGGGGCTCGGCCTCTCGCATGCGCTCCGCCGTCGTGGGCTCGATCCGCTCGTGATCGATGCGCGTGGGCCCGCGGCCGGTGCGAGCGGGCGCAACGGCGGCTTCGTGCTGCGCACGCACGTGACCGAGTACCCGTCCTTGCGCGCACGTGTCGGCGTGGAGCTCGCGCGCGAGCTGCTCGCCGTCGCGAAGGACAATCACGCGCGCATCGCCGAGATCTCGTCACCAGGCGCGTATCGACGCTCGGGGAGCCTGATGCTCGCGAGCGGGCCCGAAGAGATCGCGATGCTCACGGAGGCGCAGCTGCTGCTCGGAGCCGACGGCGTGCGCACGACCGAAGTGAAAGTACCGAGCGGTCTCTCGGGCTTCGACGTCGCACTTCGCATCGACGACGACGGCGAGGTGCATCCCGGCAAGCTCGCCTCCGCGCTCGCCGAGGATGCGCGCGGCGCCATCGCTCGCGCGACGTCGATCGAAGAAGGGCTCGTGCGATGCGGCGACGTCGCGATCGAGGCCCGCACGATCGTGCTCGCGACGAACGCGTGGACGGGCTCGCTGGTCCCGCGCCTGGCCGGCGTGATCACACCCCACCGCGCGCAGATGCTCGCGACCACGCCCGTGGCCCGCACGCTCGACGTCCCCTGCTACGCCGGCCTCGGCTTCGACTACTTCCGTCAGCGCAACGACGGCCGCATCTTGCTCGGCGGACAGCGACACCTCTTCGCCGCAGCCGAAGAGACCGACGTCGAACAGACGAGCGACGAGGTCCAGGACGCGCTCGACGCATACGTGGATGCGCATCTGCCGTTCGCGCGCGGCGCGGCGATCGAGGCCCGGTGGAGCGGCATCATGGCGTTCTCGGCCGACGGGCTCCCGCTCGCGGGCCGCGTCCCCGGCGCAGGCGATCAGTGGATCCTGGCCGGCTGGACGGGCCATGGCCTCGGGCTCTCGCTCGCCGTCGCGGATCGCCTCGCGGCACGCATGATCGGGGGCGGAGACGACGCCGTGCTCGATGCTCTGGATCCACGACGGTTCTTCCCGGACTGACGGGCGCATCTCCTGTATGGTCCTGCGCGAATGACGGGTCGAAAGCGTCCGTCCGCGCGGCGCAGCGCAGGTCCCACCGAGCTCGACAAGAAGCGTGCGCCGACGCTCGTCCCCGAGCGACGCTGCATTCGCGTCGGCGATCGCGACGTGCCCTTCCTCGCGGGCGCGATGCACTACTTCCGACTCGATCGGAAAGAGTGGCGCGCGGCGCTCGCGGAGCTGGCCGCGCTCGGGCTTCCGCTCGTCGAGACCTACGTGCCGTGGGCCGTTCACGAGCTCGCGCAAGGCGCGTTCGACTTCGGGCCGAGCCGCACGCCAGGCGGCGATCCGCAGAAAGATCTCGGCGCGTCGCTCGGCG
>CAYSCF010000304.1:0-8224 GCA_964429305.1 uncultured Sandaracinaceae bacterium
TCTTTTTTCTCAAAAGACCGAGCCGACGCCTCCACGTACGGGGCAGGAGGCTCCGGATGGCTCGTTTCGCCCTCGTTCTCGCCCTGTTCTCCGTGCTCTTCGTCTCGTCGGCTTCGGCCCAGGCGACGCAGCCCACGGCCCCGACCCCGCCGCGGAGCGCGTTCGACCGCTCGTGGGCGCTCGGTGCCTACGCCTCCGGCTGGGCCGGTGCGTACGAGGCCGTCGGTGGCGGTGGCCGCTTGCGCTGGGAGCCCTTCGAGCTGCTCGGCTTCGAGGTGTTCGGCGAAGCGCACGCCGTGCAGTGGCCGGGCGCGATCCGTCACGACCACCAGCTCGGCTTCAACATGTACGTGCCGATCGAGCTGACACCCTGGCTGCGCATCCGGCCGCTCTTCGGCTTCTGCGTCGTGCTCTCGATGATCGAGCCGGGCGAGAGCTCGACACCGCGCGCCGACGACGTGCTCTTCGGCGTCCACGCCGGCGCCGGCATCGAGGCGTCGATCGACACGTGGGCATCGGTGTTCTTCGACGTGCAGGGCGCGGCGTACATGGGCCACGACCGCAGCCAGGGCGGCTGGAGCGGCGGCGTCGGCGGCGACTACGTGCCGTTCGGCAACGTGCAGGGCGTGCTCGGCGTCGCGGTTCACTTCGGAGATTGAGATGCGACCGCTCGTCCTCGTTCTCGTCTTCGTCCTCGTCGGATGCGCGCGCAGCGAGGGCAGCGGCCTGCGGTCGACGTCGAGCCAGGCGTGCGCGAGCTGCCACGTCGAACAGGCCAGCGACTTCGCGCTCTCGCGTCATGCGCACGCGACGGAATCGGCGGTGTTCCAGGCGCTCCTTCCGCACGTCGCCGAGAGCTGGGGCGAGGCCGCGCGCGCGCGATGCGTGAGCTGCCATCAGCCGCCGCACGGAGACGATCAGGCGATCGGATGCGTGTCGTGTCATGCGGCCGTCGGTGATCGCGGCGCGCGCGACGGACGGCTCGTGCTCGATCTCGACGCGCCGATGATGACCGCGAACGCGAACGTCGATGCGCCGCATCCCACGCGCACGAGTGGTCTGTTGCGATCGAGCGAGCTCTGCGCCAGCTGCCACGAGGTGACGGGCCCCGACCTCTTCGTCGAGCACACGGGCACCGAGAACGCCATGGCGATCGCCGCGACGGGCGCGCCCGAGTGTGCCGGCTGTCACGTTCCCGCGCACGAGTCGGGCGCGCACGATCATCGCTTCGCTGGGCTCGATGCAGCATCGCTCGACACCGCGCTCGAGCTGCGCTTCGTCGCGGGCGCGCTCGAGCTCGAGAACGTCGGTGCTGCGCACAGCGTTCCGACCGGCGTCGCGTTCTTCCGCGACGTGTGGGTCGATCTCGAGGTCACGCATGCCGACGGAACGCACGAGACGCTGCCGCGCGTGATCGAGCTCGGTGATCGCCCGATGCGCGGTGCGGAGCCGGTCGCACTGCCGACCGACGCCGATCGGGTCGAAGAGAATCGCCTCGCGCCCTTCGAGATCCGACGTGTCGCCCTCGATCCCAGCGTGGTGTCGGCGACGGCGACGCTCCACGCGCGTTCCTATCGCGCGAGCGTGTTGACGGCGCTCGCGCTCGACCCCGCGCAGAGCGTCGTTCTCGACGTCGCTACCGCGCGATTCTGAATCGTAGCTGGACAGATGAGCAGTGGTAGAGGACGCTCGCGCGATGCCTCATCGCATGGAGAATCCTGCCAATCGCTTCGAGGCCGTGCACATCGAGTGGGACGGAGAAGATCTCGAAGAGCAAGCGCCGATGGCCAAGCTCGAGGTGTTCGAGGAGACGGCCAAGTCGATCGTCGCCGAGAACAAGAGCCCCGATCTCGGCTTCCGCTTCTCGATCAACCCGTACCGTGGCTGCTACCACGGTTGCGCCTACTGCTACGCGCGGCCGACGCACCCTTATCTCGGCTTCGGTGCCGGCACCGACTTCGAGCGCAAGATCGTCGTGAAGAAGAACGCGGTCGCGCTCCTTCGCGAGACGTTCGAGAAGAAGAGCTGGCAGGGCGAGCACATCGCGCTCTCAAGCAACACCGATTGTTATCAGCCGCTCGAAGCGAAGTACCAGCTGACGCGCGGGCTGCTCGAGGTGATGGCCGAGTATCGCAATCCCGTCGGCATCATCACGAAGAACGCGCTCATCCGTCGTGACCTCGACGTGCTCGCGCGCCTGGCGAAGGTCGCGAGCGTGCGCGTGACGTTCTCGATCGCGTTCGCCGACGATGCGATGGGCCGCGCGATCGAGCCGTGGGCGAGCCCGATCTCGCGACGCTTCGAGGCGATGAAGATGCTCGCCGACGCCGGCATCGAGGTCGGTCAGTCGCTCGCGCCGGTGATCCCCGGCCTCAACGAGAGTGACATTCCGGAGCTGCTCGAGCGCGGCAAGGAAGCGGGCGCGCGATTCGCGTTCATCACGCTCGTGCGTTTGTCGGGCGAAGTCCTGCCGATCTTCGTCGAGCGTCTCGAGCGCGCCGTGCCGCTCCGCGCCGAGAAAGTGAAGAACGCGATCAGGGACATGCGCGGCGGCGAGATGAACGACACCCGCTTCGGCTCGCGCATGACCGGCTCCGGTGAGCGCTGGAAGACGATCGAGCAGCTCTTTCGCGTCAACGTGAAGCGCCTCGGCATGAACAAGGAAGAGGCCCTCGAAGATCGTGGGACCAGCTTCGCGCGGCCGGAGAAGCCGAAGCGTCAGCTGCCTCTGTTCTGAGCGGTGCTACACCGCGGCGTGGCGCTGCCGGTCTTCTCCGCGTTCCAGCCGAGCACGCTCACCGAGCGATCGCACGAGACGATCGATCACATCGTGTTCTCGGTCGCGACGACCGACGCGATGCGGGCTTCGTTCCAGCACGCGGGCCAGTTCGTGAAGATGCGCGTGCACGACGAAGCAGGCGCGCCGCACGAAGGGATCTTCGCGCTCGCGACCGCGCCCTTCGAAGACCGCTTTCTCTTCCTCGCGCGCACGAACAACCCGGCGGGAGGCGAGGCGGCCGATCGCATCGCGCGCATGCCGATCGGAGCGCCGCTAGAGATCACGCTGCCCGCAGGCGACGGCTTTCCTCTCGAGCGCGCGCATGGTCGCGATCTGGCGTTCGTGGCAGTCGGCACGGCGATCGCTCCGGTGCGCAGCGCGCTCGAGGTCGTGCTCCGCGATCGCGATCGCTACGGCGCGCTCAGCTTCGACTACGGCCTGCGCTCGCTCGCGCACCTGCCGTTCGCGAGCGACGTCGAGCGCTGGCGGATGCTCGGCGTGATCGTGACGCTGCACGTGGGCGAGCTACGCGCCGACGGCACGTACGTGGGCGCGCGCGCGCAGGACGCCGTCTTCGCGCGTCTCGCCGGCTCGGAGCGCACCGCGATCCTCGCCGTCGGTCACGACGCGCTCGTTCGCGACGTGCGCGCGCGTTTCCCCGACATGCTCCACAACTACTGACGCGTGGTGAGCCACGCGAGCCGATCGCTCGCGCCCGGTGCGATCGCTTCGGCGGCGGCTTGCTCGGCGCTGGCATCGCGACCCTCGCGCTCGAGGACGATCGCGTTCACCGCGTGCAGCTCGAACGTGGACCACTCGGTCGCGAGCACGGCGTCGAGGACTGCGCGCGCGTCGGCGATCCGATCGGCCAGCACATAGGCCATCGCGAGCTTCACGCGCGTCTCGCCGTAGGGTCGCGCCTCGGCGTTGCCTTCCGCGATCGTGATCATGCGATCGACGTCGTCCGGCTCGAGGCGCAGCCAGTGATCGATGGCGTGACCGTAGGCCGCCTCGGGAAAGAGCGCGATCTGCGCGTCGTAGCTCTGGCGCGCGACGCGCACGAGCTCATCGGCCTCGATCGTGTCGCCTCGTGCGCGGAGAATGCGAGCCGCGCCGTCGATCGACTGCGGAGAGCTGGTGCGCGCGGCGACCGCACGGAAGTCGTGCAGCGCCTGATCGTCGTCGCCCCCGAGCTCGTGGAGCTCGGCAGCGAGCTCGTCGAGATGCGGATCGTTCGGTCGCAGCGCGTGGGCTCGAGCGATCGCGGCGAGGCCCGCGTCGAGTCGGTTGCGATCACGCTCGAGGGTCGCGCGCAGCGAGAGCACCCACGCGCCCATGACCGGGTCTGCGTTGGTCCTGCCCATCGCCTCGTCGAGCAGGCTCTCGGCGGTGTCGAAGTGGCCCGTGTGCCACTCGAGCTGCGCCATCGTTCCGAGCGCATCGGGCGAGCGCCGGTTGGCAACGAGCTGCTCTTCGTAGAGCGTGCGTGCCTCGTCGTAGCGACCGCCGTAGTAGCGAGCATCGGCGCGCATGGACAGAATCGCGCCGCGATCGGCGCTCGACAGAAGGATGGCGTGCGATGCAGCGTCGAGATCGGCTTCCACGCGATCGATGCGATGCATCGACGAGTTGAAGTTGGCGCGAGTCAGGTACGGGCCAAAGCCGTTGCCACCGGCCTCGAACGCGGAGGTCAGCGCAGACTCCGCACGCTGCCAGTCGGTGTAGTCGCCGGTCATGCGCGCGCGATCCATCGAGTAGATGGCGACGAACTCCCAGTCGAGCCACGTGGCCGTGCCGGCGGCGCCACGTCCCGAGTAGAACGCGATCAGACCATCGAGATGCGCGACCGGATCTTCGGGGCCGGTGCTGGGTGGCGGCGGCGGCGCGATGGGCGCGGCGCTCGGTTCGGGTGGCGCGCTCGAATGCGGGGGCGACGCGACGTGGTCGAGCCGCGAGAGAGCGAACGAGACCATCCCGCAGAGAAAGATCGCGATCGCGATGGGGAGGGCGCGCTGCATGGAGGGTCGGCCTTATCAGAGATCCCGGCTTCGGCCTTCTAGATCTCGCGGTCGGGACCGGTGACATCCGCTTGGCGTACGCGACAGCCAGCTACCAAGCCGATGTCATCACACGGACGTTCTGCTGCCGCTGACCGTGCCTTCCTGGGATCAGCAAAAGGAAAAGGCCGCCGATTACTCGGCGGCCATTTCTAGGACTACGTACGCGCTGAACGAATCAGGGCGTGACGTGCGGCACTGCGAAGTACGGGAAGCTCGTCAGGAACGTCGCGTCGTTCGGCCGCTGGCTGAGGCCGCCGTGCGCGCCGAGCGCGGTGAAGCTCGCTGCGTTGCAGGGCGCCGTGCCGGTCGCGCCGCAAACGTTGCGCTGACAGCCCGGCGTCGCCGTGCAAAGGGCGTCCGTGCGCGACTCGCAATCGACGTTCTGACAGCTCCCACCGAGGAACTGGCAGCCCAGGTCGGCGGCGCACGTGGTCGCGTCCGCGTGGACCTGACACGTACGATCGGGATCGCAGGTGTGCTGGGTGCTGAGGAGAAGGACGCCGAGGGTGATGTCGATGACCGGGTCCGTCAGGTTACGTCCGTTCGGGAACGTCGCCGTCGAGGTCGGATCGAGACGCAGAGTGTCAGGCAGGATCAGGCCGGCGACCGGGTGAGCCGGGTTGCCGTCGAGGCCCTGGGCCGCGCAGTAGGGCACGCCGCCTGGGACGCCGTTGAACGGCGTGAAGAGGATGCTGCACGGGGTGAAGTGCAGCCCACGGAGCTGCGAGTCGAGCGCGACGTGGAGACCGACCAGTGTTCCGAGCGCCGCCGGACCGAAGGTCAGCGCCGCGTCGAGATCGGGGTTACCGTCGTTGTAGGCATTCTTCGAGGCGGCCGGGATGAGCGCCGTCGAGACGGCGGGCATGCCCATACGGTCCACGCGGAGATAGCCGGCGGGATGCGCAGTTCCCGTCACGGTGACCTCGGTGGCCGCGTCCGTGCGGAACGGCGTGCAGACGCCACCGCCGAACAGGCTCGTGTGGGGGCAGTGCGTCATCGCGGACGTCGCGCCGTTGCTGCCGGCGACGATCGAGTGATAAATGCGGCAGCCGAGCGTGTTGCCCGACGTGTCCGCTTCCGTGCCGACCGGCCACATCGCGGCAGTGCACTCGCTGACGCACGTCGCCATGTCGGTGTACTGCAGGTTGGCGCCCGTGCAGACGGACGTGACCTGCGCGCAGAGACCCGCGCAGGTGAGCGGAACGTTCGCGTCCGGCGCCGTCGGGCCGCCGTCGGTGCCGCCGTCGTGCGGTCCCGAGTCCGGTCCGCTGTCGCGCGGTCCGCTGTCGGGCGTGGCGGGGCCACCGTCGGTACCGGAGTCCGGCGTCGCGGCGGGGCCAGGACAGCCGATGAGCATGGCTGCGCCGACCGTGAGTGCAGAGAGGATGAATCGTTTGTTGTTCATGTTCGATTTCCTCAAGTCGCCGCCGGCGAGTAGCGAGCGCTGGAGGCCCAGACGCGGATGACCGTTCCCGTGGCCGGGATCGCACGCGTGGCGCGGGTGATGGCGCTCGTCGGCGTCTCGATGACGACGACGGGCGTGTTCATGCCCGCGAAGAAGTCGGGCGCGTCGCCCGGCGTGAAGTGGATCGTGCCCGTACCTGCCGTCATCTGGAAACCGGCGAGGTCGAACGTGAACGCGTCGTCGCGCAGGCCCGCCCAGAGGTGGGTCGTGCCCGTGGCGCCGGCCGTGAGATCATGCTCGAGCGCGCCGACGATGGTCGCCGAGATCGGCGTCGCGCCGGTCGCTGCAACGAACTCGGCCTGGACCGCGCAACCGCCGCCCGTGCCGTTCTGAGCGAAACGCACGTTGATCGTGTGCATGTCGCTGAAGCTCGCCGTGCACATCGGACCGCACGGATGCGAGACGTCTACGACGCCGCACGTCGTTCCGTCGGGGCTCATCGCGGGGCAGATGCCGCCATCGGAGGTGATGTGGATCTGATAGAGGACATCCCGATCGCAGGGGAGGGGGAACGGCGTCGCGGCTGCCGGGTTCGGACCATCGAACGACATCGCGATGACGGTCGTCTGCGTCGCATCGGTTCCGCGGGTCCACGCGAAGACGTCGGCGATGTCGGACGCGCGATCGTCGGTTGCGGGCGCCACGGCGCCATGAACACGGAGCGGCGGATCGTTGTGATCTGCGGCTTCTACCTGTGCGCCCTGCGTCGCCGCGAAGGCGCCAGCGCCTCCGAGGATCAGCACGAGGGGCGCCCACAATTTCGGGCGAAGTGCTTGCATTACTCTGTTACCTCCCACGAGCGACGCACCCATTGCGCCCCTCTAGGGCAAGACCCCCACGATCCACGAAGAACGAAGTCTGCGAAGACGAAGAGACCTGGCCCACGGCCGTACCCTGTACGCGCCATCCCCCACCACGGATCGGTCTCGTCGCCGAATAGCGACGGTCCCTTCCCCCGATAGGAACCGGCATGGTGGACCCGATCCGATGTGCAGCGCAACTGAGGGGCGGTGCCACGGCCGCCGCCACCCGCCGCCACCTCCGCCGATCTCGGGCCAGATCTGCCGCGAAAATCGAAGATCGATCTCGGATCGGCGTCTGCTCACAGTTCCTCATGGAGACACACATGAGGCTCTCTCTCGCCGCCGGTTTGGCAATTTCGGGGCTCCTGGTCGGGTGCACCGCCCGTGAAGCAGCCTGGCTCGTTCCTCGCGCGACCGTCGGCTTCGCACTGCAGACGCACGAAGGGCAGGTCGCGGGGGCGGGCTTCGTGACGCTCGTCGCGCCCTTCGAGCGGCCCCTGCGTACGCCCCGACGATCGCAGGGCGGCACACGGCGCATGCGTCTGCTCGGCGAGGGCGCGCCATGTCGGCTGACCGAGGTGTGCCGGTGGGAAGGTCGTGCGCGCGCCGAGGCGGTCGCCGACGCAGTCGAGGACGACACGAGCGGGAGCGCGCCATGAGAGCGTGCATCTTCGTGCTCGCGATCGCGCTCACCTCGCACGCGCACGCCCAGGACGTCTCTGCGAGCGAGGTCCGCGCCGCGCTCGCACGCCAGCCCGGGGAGCCCGACGTCCACGAGGTCGTGTCGGCCGTGCTGCGTCACTCCGGCGTCGACCCCGCGCGCGCCGACGCAGCGATGGAGCGCGCGCGACTCGCAGGCCTCTTGCCGATGGTGCGTGCGGGCCTGCGACAAGGCACGGGGTACGACTTCCTCACGCGTCAGACGGACGCGTCCGGCACGAGCAGCCTCACTGGGACGCAAGATCTCGCGTTCATCGGACAGCTCACGTTCCGGCTCGATCGCCTCCTCTACGCGGCCGACGAACGGTCGCTCTTGCGCGAGAGCCGCGCGGCGGCCGAGCGACGGCTCGAGCTGATCTCGGAGGTCGTGCGTCTCTATTTCGAGCGGCGCCGCATG
>CAYSCF010000305.1:0-8206 GCA_964429305.1 uncultured Sandaracinaceae bacterium
CCGCGGCTCTCGCTTGCGTGTCGATGTACTCACGGAGAGGGCCACTGCGCTTGCGAAGAAAGCTCGTGCCCTCCCCGCGGGTCCCACCGAGGAAGGGCCGCGGGCCCTCCCTCGGACTCCCTCCCGCACGTACGACGCCCGGAGCGAGCTCCGTGCCGTCGTACTGGCGGCTCCCGCTTGACGCGCCAACGAGCAGTGCCGATGGTGCAGCCGCCACACATGACCGAGCCCACTACCCATGCCTTCGAAGCCGAAGTCGAGGCCGTCCTCCGCCTCGTCGTTCACTCTCTCTACTCGCACCCGGAGGTCTTCCTCCGCGAGCTGATCTCCAACGCCTCCGACGCGCTCGACAAGCGACGCTTCCGCGCGATCTCCGAGCCCGAGCTCCTGCCGGAAGGCACGCCGCTGCGGATCCGCATCGAGCCGGACGAGAAGGAGGGCACGCTCACGATCGCCGACGACGGCATCGGGATGACGAAGGAAGAGCTCACGAAGAACCTCGGCACCATCGCCAAGTCGGGCACGCGCGAGCTCGCCGAGAAGCTGAAGGCGGCGCAAGCGCAGAAGGGCGACGTCTCGCTGATCGGCCAGTTCGGCGTCGGCTTCTACAGCGCGTTCCTCGTCGCGGATCGCGTCGACGTGATCAGCCTCGCGGCCGGGCAGCGCGAGGCGTGGAAGTGGTCGAGCGACGGCCAGAGCCAGTTCACGATCGAGCCGGCCTCGCGCGTGGAAGCGGGAACGAGCGTCGTGCTGCATCTCAAAGAAGATCAGCGCGCGATGCTCACGACGTGGCAGCTCGAAGAGCTCGTCCGCAAGTACTCCGACTACGTTCACTTCCCGATCGAGCTGCGTCATCGCGGCGAGAAGGAAGAGACGGCGCCGACGTACAAGGTGGTCAACCAGGGCGCGCCGCTCTGGCAGCGCAACGCGGCCGACGTCACCGAAGAGCAGTGGCTCGAGCTCTATCGCCACCTCACGCACGACCACGAGAAGCCGCTCGCGTTCGAGCCGTTCAAGGTCGAGGGCACGCAGGAGTTCCGCGGCGTGCTCTACGTGCCGCGCGTGCCGCCGTTCGATCTCTTCCATCCCGACACGAAGGGCGGATTGCGTCTCTACGTGAAGCACGTGTTCGTGCTCGAAGAGGCCGAAGAGCTCTTGCCGCGCTGGATGCGCTTCGTGCGCGGCGTGGTCGACAGCGAGGATCTCCCGCTCAACGTGAGCCGCGAGATCCTGCAGGACTCGCGCATCACCAAGACGATCAAGAAGCAGGTGCAGAAGCGCGTGCTCGACATGCTCGGCAAGCTGGGGGCGGACAAGCCGGAGGACTACGCGATCTTCTGGCGCAGCTTCGGCGCGGTGCTGAAGGAGGGGCTGCACTTCGAGCCGGACACGGCGAGCAAGCTCGGCAAGCTGCTGCGCTTCGAGACGACGAACGACGCCGTCGCGCTCTCCTCGCTCGACGAAGTGAAGTCGCGCATGAAAGAGGGTCAGAGCGCGATCTACTATTTGACGGGCGAGTCGAAGAAGGCGCTGCTCGGCAGCCCGCATCTCGAAGCGCTCCGCAAGCGCGGCTACGAGGTCCTGCTGCTCACCGACCCGGTCGATCCGTTCGCGATCGAGGCCCTGCGCGAGTGGGACGGCAAGAAGATCGTGAACGCGGCGGCCGCCGATCTCGATCTCGGCAGCGCGACCGACGAAGAGAGGGCCTCGCAGAAGGAGGCCGACGACCGCACGAAGAACCTGCGCGATCGCATCCGCATTCGTCTGCAGGAGCACGTGAAGGAGGTGCGCGCCTCGAGCCGCCTCGTCGGCTCGGCGGCAGTGCTCGTCACGCCCGAGGGCGAGCTCCCGCCGCACGTGCGCCGCTTGCTCGCGCGAGCGCAGCAGCCGCTGCCCGAGGAGAAGCGCATCCTCGACATCAACCCGGATCACCCGGCGATCAAGGCGCTCGCCACGTTGCTCGACGAGAAGCCGATCCACCCGGACATCGAGCGCTTCATCGACGACTTGTACGCACAGGCGCTCCTGGCGGAGGGCAACTCCCTGGAAGACCCCGGGGCGTTCGCGCGGCGGTTCACCGATCTGCTGGCGACTTCGATCGAGAGCGCTCGCGCTTAGCGTCTCTTCGGCGTCATTCTCGATTCGAGAAGAGATCAATCATCCACTTCGGCCCGCGCAGCGGATCGGTGTCGACTGACGTTGTCCCCGTCGTCGCGCTTCAGCGCAGCAAAAACGATCGAAGAGAGCGCCGTCAGGCACCCCATCGCGAGGAACGCGCGGTGCAGCGCGGGGATGACTTGCGTGGGCTCGTGCTGATCGACGTGCGCGAGGAACACTTCGGCGACGAGCGACGCGACGGCGACGCCGAAGCTCAGCGACATCTGCTGCGCGGTGCTCGAGATGCTGCTGCCCTTGCTCGCGTCGCGATCGGTGACGTCCGCGAACACGAGCGTGTTGATGCTCGTGAACTGCAAGGACGAGAACGTTCCCTGCGCGAAGCTGAGCGCCAGGATCGCGACCACCGGTGTTCCGCGCCCGACCAGCGCGAACGTGGCGATGGCCGCGCCGAGCAGGATCGTGTTCCCGACCAGCACCACGCGATATCCGACGCGCTCGAGCAGGCGCCGCGCGATCGGCTTGGTGAGGATCGCTGCCAGCGCCGTCGGCACGGTGAGCAAGCCCGCCTGCCACGCCGGATAGCCGAGACCGATCTGATAGAGCAGCGGCAGCAAGAACGGCATGCCGCCGAAGCCCAGGCGCGTGACGAAGCCGCCGAGCACCGACGTGCGGAACGTGCGGACCTCGAGCAAGCGGAGCTGCAGGAGCGGGTCCTTCGTGCGACGCGCGTGCACGGCATACGCCCCGAGCAGCGCGGCCGATCCGATCGCGAGCCCCACGATCCACGGCGGCGCGAGCGTGTGCTCGCCGAAGACCTCGAGCAGATACGACAAGAGGGCGACACCGCCCCCGAAGAGCACGAAGCCGATGCGATCGAGCGGTGGCACCGCCGGCTCGCGGTAGTCGGGCATGTGCCCGCGCGCGAGCCAGAGCCCGAGCAGCGCGATCGGCACGTTGACGAAGAAGATCGCGCGCCAGTGCGAGAAGTGGACGATGAGCCCGCCGAGCGACGGGCCGAAGAGCGGGCCCATCAGCGCCGGGATCGTCACGTAGTTCATCGCGGTGAGCATCTCGTGGCGCGGAAACGTGCGGACGAGCGAGAGGCGTGCGACCGGCGTCATCATCGCGCCGCCGAGACCCTGCACGATGCGCGCGGCGACGAGCAACGGCAGTGTCGTCGCGAGACCGCAGCCGATCGAGCCGAGCAGGAACACGGCGATCGCGATGAGGAACACGCGACGCGTGCCGAAGCGATCGGCCATCCAGCCGCTCGTGGGGATGAATACGGCGAGGCTGAGCGTGTAGCTCGCCATCACGGCCTTCAGGCTCAGCGGTACGACGCCGAGGCTCGTGGCGATCGTCGGCACCGCCGTGTTCACGATCGTGGCGTCGAGGTTCTCCATGAACAGCGCGACGGCGACGAGCCAGGGGAGCCACCGCTTGATCGATGCTGCGTCGGCGGACACGAACGAACTTGTACGCGCACCACGCGGGTCCGGCGACTGTGGCGGCGCGCGACGCCGCGGGCGCCGAAACGGGCGACGTGGTACTCCTCTCTCTTCCTCATCGCACTCGGCCCCGCCTGGCGGGGAGACTGGACGTTCTTGCAAGCCAATCACTCGGTTCTGTTCTGTGTCTGCTCTCTGCGGCTCCTCTCGGGAGCGGTCTGATGGCGGGCGGCGGCGGGTTTTCCCCCGGCAAGCGCAACCGCGAGCTCGAGCAGCAGCGCAAGCAGCAAGAGAAGGCGCAGCGTCGCGCCATTCGTCGTGAGCGCGGCCCGAGCGAGCCTCAGGTCGTCACGGCGGACATGGTCCAGCGCGGCCTGCCGACGATCGAGGAGGCCATGCGCAACCTCGAGACGCGCGCCCGCGGTGGCGGCGCCTCGGCGGCGACGATCCCGGCTCGCCTCTTCGTGAGCGGCCTGGCCGACGACGTGACCGAGCACGATCTGCGCGAAGTGTTCGGCGCGCACGGCCCGGTCGCCGATGCGATCGTGATGGTCGACCGCAGCACGCGCGCCCCGCGCGGCTTCGGCTTCGTGACGATGGCGAACCGGCGCGATGCGCCGAAGGCGATCGAGCTGCTCGACGGCAGCGAGCTCAAGGGCCGTCGCCTCATCGTCAACGTCGCGACCGAGCGCTGAGCTGTGTTTTCAGGGACGCTGGGCGCGTCCCTCGTCGGACCGGCGAAGCCGGCTCCTCCTCACCCTGGCTCCGCCTCGTCGCTGCGCTCCTCGCGAGCGACGACGCGGGTGTCATGCACGAGCCAGATCGTCGCCGTTGCGGCCGCGCGACCGAGCGGGTTGGGAATCCGTCCTAGCTGACGGAGCCGTACATCGTCTCGGCCATCTTGAAAGACGACAGCTCGAGCGTCTGCAGGGCCTCGCGGATCGCGATCGCGTCCCCCGCGTCGAGCGTGCCCTTCAGGTTCTCGATGTCCTTCTTCACCTGATCGAGCAGCTCGGGCGTCACGAGATCGGCGAAATCGGTCACCGCGCGCTCGCTCGTGTAGAGCAACGCCGCTGCGCCGTTCTTCAGCTCGGCGAGCTCTTTGCGACGCGCGTCCGCTTCCTTGTACTTGTCCGCGTCTCCGACCAGCTGCTCGATCTGGTCCTTCGTCAGACCGCTCGAAGCGACCACGCGCACCTTCTGCTCGCGGCCCGTGCCGAGATCCTTCGCGTTGACGTGGACGATCCCGTCGACGTCGATGTCGAACTTCACCTCGACCTGCGGCACGCCGCGCGGCGCCGGCGGGATCGGCGCGAGCTCGAAGCGCGCGAGGCTCTTGTTGTCCGCCGCCATGTCGCGCTCGCCCTGCAGGACGTGGATCGGCACGAAGGGCTGGTTGTCGACGCTCGTCGTGAACACCTCGCTCGCGTTCGTCGGGATCGTCGTGTTGCGCGTGATCAGCCGATGGAAGATGCCGCCGCCGACCTCGACGCCGAGCGAGAGCGGCGTGACGTCGAGGAGCAGCACTTCCTCCATCGCGCCCGTCATGCTCGCCGCCTGGATCGCCGCGCCGACCGCGACGACCTCGTCCGGGTTCACGCCCTTGTGCGGCGGTCGACCGAAGAGCTCGCTCACGCGCTTCTGCACCATGGGCATGCGCGTCATGCCGCCGACGAGGATGACCTCGTCGATGTCCTTCACGGTGACGTGCGCGTCGGCCAGCGCCTTGCGACACGGCTCGAGCGTGCGCTCGACGAGCTCGCCGCAGAGGATCTCGAGATCGCTGCGCTTGATCGTCGTGACGAGATGCTTGGGCCCCGTCGCATCCGCCGCGATGAAGGGCAGGTTGATCTCGGTGTCGAGCGCGCTCGAGAGCTCGTGCTTGGCCTTCTCGGCCTGCTCCTTGAGACGCTGCAGCGCGACGCGATCCTTGCGCAGATCGACGCCCTTGTTGTCCTTGGCGAACAGGTCCGCGAGGTAGTCGACGAGCAGCTTGTCGAAGTCTTCGCCGCCGAGATGCGTGTCGCCGTTCGTCGCGAGCACCTTGAACACGCCGCCCTCGATCTCGAGGATCGAGATGTCGAACGTGCCGCCGCCGAGATCGTAGACGGCGATCTTTCCGCCGCGCTGCTTCTCGAGGCCGTATGCGAGCGCGGCTGCCGTCGGCTCGTTGATGATGCGCTTGATGTCGAGGCCCGCGACCTTGCCGGCATCGCGCGTCGCCTGTCGCTGTGCGTCGTCGAAGTAGGCCGGGACCGTGACCACGGCACCCTCGACGGGCTGGCCGAGATACGACTCGGCGACCTCTTTCATCTTCTCGAGCACGTACGCGGAGATCTCGGGGGGCGAGAGATCCTTGCCGCCCGCGCGCACCCACGCATCGCCGTTCTCCGCGCGGATCACGGCGTAAGGAACCGAGGCCGCGTGACGCGTGACTTCGTCGGAGTCGAAGCGCCGGCCCATGATGCGCTTGACCGAATAGATCGTGTTCTCGGGGTTGGTCCCCGCTTGGCGGCGTGCGACCGAGCCGACGCGCCGCTCACCGTCCTTGGTGAACGCGACGACCGACGGCGTCGTGCGCGCGCCTTCCGCGTTCGGGATCACGACAGGCTCGCCGTTCTCCACGAACGCGACGCAAGAGTTGGTCGTCCCGAGATCGATGCCGATGACGCGAGGCACGTCGGCGCATCCTAACGCAGGGCACCGAATTCGATCACGGTTTGTGCAAGCGCAGGGCGATCAATCGTCAGCGAAAAAGGTCAGGCGGACGGCGCTTTGCGCGCGACGACGACCATCGCCGGCCGCACCAGCTTGTCGCCGAGGCGGAAGCCCGAGACGACCTCCGCGATCACGGTCCCCGGCGGATGATCGTCGGTCTCGACCTGTTGGATCGCGTCGTGAACCGCCGGATCGAAGCGCTCGCCGACGGCCTTCACCTTGGTCAGCCCGAGACGGCCAGCCTGATCTTCGAAGAGCTTGAGGACCATGCGGACGCCCTCGACGATTGCCGCGACGTCCGACGCGCTCGACGACGCCGACACGGCCCGCTCGAGGTTGTCGATGATCGGCAGGAACTCGCGCACGACGTCTTCCTTCGCGCGCTTCTTCTCTTCCTGCAGATCCTTGAGCGCGCGCTTGCGGAAGTTGTCGAAGTCCGCCGCGGTTCGAAGGAGCTGATCCTTGTACTTGTCGCGCTCTTCGCGGAGCTTGCTGAGCTCACCCTCCGGCCCGTTGTCTTCCGGCATCACGGACGCCGGCGCCTCGTTGGTCTCGTCGCTCACGGGCCCGACCTTAGTCATCGGATCGCCGCGGGACAAGGCCTTCGGCCCTCTTCAGTCCGGGTCCTTGTCCTCGCCGTCGTCGTCGCCCGGGTCGAGCACGTCGCTGATGACCTCGGACATGAAGCCGACGAGCGGCATCAGCTTGCCGTAGTCCATTCGGGTGGGGCCGACCAGACCGACCGAGCCTGCGCCGTGTCCGCCGGTCCGATACGCCGCGGAGATCACTCCGATGTCGGGGACATCGACGAGATTTGCCTCGCTCCCGAGCAAGACGGTCACGCCCGACGCCGCGATCGTGCGATCGAGCAGCCCGACGAGCTTCTCCTTCTCCTCGAACGCGCGCAGGAACGAGCGCATCTTCTCCGAGCTGACGAACTCGGGGCGATCGAAGAGCGCCCCTTGGCCCTCGATCACGACCTCACGTTCTTCGGCACCGACGGCCGCTTCCACCATCTGGCGAGCGCGTCGCTTCATGCGATCGTACGCGCCACGATCGGTCGCGACGGCCTCCGCCAAGAGCGTGCGGAGCTCGCCGAGCGTCCGACCCTGAGCCAGGAGCTCGGTCACGTAGTTCTGGAGGCGGTCGAGCTCGCTCGGCTCGAGGGGCTCGGTCAGCTCGACGACGCGATTCTGGATCGTGCCGCTGCGCGTGACGATCACGGCCAGCACACTGCGCGGCGAGAGCGGCACGAAGCGGAGCTGCGTGAGCGCCTCGAGCTCCGCGCGCGGGCGAGTGACGAGCGCGGCCGCGCCCGTGAGCGATGCGAGCAAGCGCCCGGCTTCGCGCATCACGTCGTCGACGCCTGGACGCAGCTGTCCCATGCGCGCCAGGATCGCGGTGCGATCGATGTCGGCGACCTCGCGCATCTGCGCGAGCGCGTCGATGAAGACGCGAAAGCCGACCTCGGTCGGGACACGGCCGGCGCTCGTGTGGGGCGAGCTCACGCAGCCCGCTTCTTCGAGATCGGCGAGCTCGTTCCGGATCGTCGCCGGCGAGAGATTCAGGCCGTAGCGCTTGCTGAGGCGCCTCGAGCCCACCGGCTCGCCGGTCGCGATGTACTCGCTGACGACGGCGAACAGGATCTTGCGAGCGCGGTACCCGAGCGCCGGGCTCTGCGGCGAACGAAAGGGCGACGTGGGGAGCTGCTGCACCGCGATCTGCAGGGAAAAATAACGTATCCGTCGCCGAACTGCCACCCGACGACGCGGTGTTAGTATCCCGTGATGAAGTGTGGCTTGGTCGTTTCTGCGCTCGCGATCGGGTGCGCGACGGTGCTGGGATGCAGCCTGCCGAGAGAGGCGGTCGGAGCTCCGGACGCACTCGTAGGCGTCGATGGGGGTCGTGATGCGCGCGTCACG
>CAYSCF010000306.1:0-8106 GCA_964429305.1 uncultured Sandaracinaceae bacterium
CGTCGCCGATCCGGGCGAGCCCGACGTGACCGCATTGCGCTCACGGGGCAGAGGCCTGGCGGTCCCGCCGCCGCCGCCCGCGCCGGTCGCGACGCGTGTGCTCGCTCCCGGCGAGAACGTCGCGGGCTACGAGCTTCTCGATCGCGTGAAGTCGGGCGGCATGGGCTCGCTCTGGATCGCGCGTCGATCGGGCGTCGGCGGGTTCGCCAAGCACGTCGCGATCAAGGTCATCCATCCGCACCTCGGAGAGAACGAGGACTTCGTGCGGATGTTCCTCGACGAGGCACGCCTGACCGGCCGCATCGCGCACCCGAACGTGATCCAGGTCTTCGACGTCGGCGTCGATCGCGGCGTGTATTTCATGGTGATGGAGCTCGTCACGGGCTGTTCGCTCGCCGACGTGTGGCGCGTCACGAACGAGCGCAAGCGGCGCGTTCAGCCGGAGCTCGCCGTCGCGATCGCGCGCGAGGTCGCCCAAGGTCTGCATGCGGCGCACGAGCTGCGTGGCGACTCGATGCAGCCGCTCGGCGTGGTCCACCGCGACGTCAGCCCCGACAACGTGCTGCTCGGCGTGCACGGGGCGGTGAAGCTCATCGACTTCGGGATCGCGAAGGCGAGCGAGCGACTGCACGAGACGCGGCAGCCCACGGTGAAGGGCAAGCTCCGCTACCTCGCGCCCGAGCAGCTCGGCGGCGTGCTCGATCGACGCACCGACGTGTTCGCGCTCGGCGTGGTGCTCTGGGAGATGCTGACGGGGCTGCGTCTGTACGACGGCGCATCCGACGCGGAGATCCTCGAGCGCGTCCGCGTCCCTCAGCTGATCGCGCCGAGCATGTTGGTGCCGGGCCTGCCCACCTCCGTCGATCGCGCGATCGCCGCACTGACGGCGCAAGATCCCGCGGCGCGTCCGCCGACCGCGGCGCGTGCGGCGGCGCTCTTGCTCGAGGCCCTCCCGAGCGCGGGGGGCGTGGGCCCGGCGCACATCGCGCAGCTCTCGAGCGCCGTCAGCGTCGGGACGACCGGCATCCGCGAGACGGCCGACATGACGTGGCCGCCGGCCGATCTCGATCCGCTGACCGCGCCGCGCACGAGCTCGCCCGCGTTCACGACCGGTCGCTTGCTCGCGATGACTTCGCCCTTGCCGAGCAAGACGGCACCGACCGTCTCGCTCGCGACGGCGGGTGGGCTCGCGCTCTTGATCGCGCTCGTCGTGGGAGGCATCGCGTGGATGCTCGCGGCGTCCGGCAGTGGCCCCGAGATCCGTGCGAGCGCGCTGCCCACGACATCTGCAGCAACGGCGCCCTCCCCGCCAGCGCCGACCTCGGTCACGCCCGCGCCCGTAACGACGGTCGCGTCGCACGCGCCGATCTTCCCGCTGCCGACCCCGCCCGCGAGCGTGAGCTCGGCGCTCGTCGTCGATCCACCGCCCAGCCTCGCGGTCGAGCCCCCGCCGCCGACGACGCCTGCGACGCGACGCAGCGGCGGTGCATCGCGACGCGCGCCGCGTGAGCATCGCGCTGCGGTCGTGGACGGGACTACGCTATCGTCCGAGCTTTGAGGGGCCGAGCCGTCACGTCTTTTCGTTCGATCTCGCTAGCGAGCATCGCCCTCGCGATGCTCGCGCTGGGCTGCTCGAGCGCATCGGTGACCGAGCTCGTCGTGCTCGTGCGCGCCGACGTGCCCGTGCCCGACCTCGAGATCACCGTGACCGGGCCCGACGGAACCGTTCGCGTCGACGAGCACGTGCATGCGCCGACGTTCCCGCTCTCCGTCGTCCTGACTCGTGATCACGCGCCGTACGGTCCCGTCACGGTGCACATCGCAGGAGGTGAGCTCCAGTCCGACGCGATCACCGACATGGTGCAGGGCGACCGGCGTCGTCTCGAGATGTGGCTCTCCGAGTCCTGTCTCTGCGTGACGTGCGACGCGAACAGCACGTGTCGCGAAGGTCTCTGCGAGGATCGCCACGTCTCGTCGTCGCTCTTGCCGCGCTGGGTGGCGGGCGCGGACGCGGCCGTGGCGATCGATCGAGACGCAGGGCCGGACATCGATGCGGCGCCGCGACCCGACGTCGGAGTCGATGCGGGCAACGATGGCGGGACGGACGCAGCACGCGCGATCGATGCGGCCGTCGATGCGCGCACGCCGGACGCTGCGATCGACGCTGGCCACGATGCGAGCGCGCCGATCGACGCGGGGCAGGACGCCGCCGTCGTCACCACGGGATGCGGCTGCCCGGGCCAGGCGTGCTGCGCCGGAACGTGTCGCGGCCTCTTCGTCTGTCAGGCATCGCTCTGCGTGGAGTGTCCCTACCTGGTCCCGTCGCTGACGGGCGAGGTCGGCAGCGGCAGCTCCGTCATCACGTCGATCAGCGCGAGCGGCAGCACGATCACGTTCGGTCAGACGACGGGCACGAGCTCGACGACGGTGCCGTTCACGCTCGGGGGCGGGACGACGGCTGCGGGCAGCGCCTCGTTCTCGCGCGTCGTCGGTCTGAGCGGCACCGGCTCGGTCCTCACCGTCTTCGGGCCGATGGGCGCGAGCGCGGACATCACGTTCCGGGGTGCGACGATCTCGGGCTCGTTCACGACGCAGCAGATGCCGGACGGAAGCGAAGGACCGATCGCGCGCGTCGTCGGCGCCGGCGACACGATCATGCTCACGAGCTGGAGCGGCACGCAGGGCATCCTCGGAATCACGCCGGGACCGGTGTGCCCATGACGCGCCGCCTCTCGCTCTCGCTCTCGCTCTCGCTCTCGCTCTCGCTCGCGCTCGCGCTCGCGCTCTTCGCCGCCGCGCCCGTCTCGGCCCAATCGGGCGATGCCGATCACGCGGCGGCGCTCGCGCTCGTGCAGACCGGCGTCCAAGCCGCGCAGCAGGGCGACTGGGAGTCGGCACGCGAGGCGTTCGCTCGCGCGTTCGCGCTCGTGACCTCCACGCGCGTGCTGATGAACCTCGCCGGCGCGCAGCGGCACACGGGACATCTCCTCGACGCGGCCCAGAGCTATCGACAGTGGCGCACGCTCGCGACGGAGCGCGACGAGCCCTTCCGCGCCGAGGTCGACGACGCGCTGGCGCAGCTCGATCGCGAGATTCCCCAGGTGCGGGTGCTCGTGGAGGGGCTCGCGCCGGGCGACGAGATCGATCTCGACGGCGCGCGCATCGCGCAAGAGGAAGCGATTCCCCTCGACCCGGGCGCGCACGTGGTGAGCGTGACGCGCGGCGCGCGCGCGCTCGAGACGCAGAGCTTCGAGGTCGCTGCGGGAGAGCGACGCGCGGTGACGCTCGACGTGCCGGCGCCCGTGACCACGCCGGTACCACCGCCCTCGCGCTCCATCTTCACCGAGCGCCCCGCCGAGAGCATCTGGGACTCACCGTGGGTGTGGGTCGGCATCGGTGCGGGAGCGGCGATCGTCATCGGCCTCGTCATCGGCATCGCGGTCGCAGCGAGCAGCGGAGGCGGAGGCGGAGGCGGCAGCAGCACGCCCGACATGGGGACGCTGGGGCCCTTCCACCTGTGATGCGCATCTTCATCGTCGCGTGCGCGCTCGTGCTGATGGCGGAGGCCGGATGCGCCTCGTCCAGCGGCGCGAGCTGCACGCAGAGCGCCCAGTGCGCGGTCGCCGAGGGATGCGTCCAAGGTCACTGCCAGGTGATCGCGTGCATCGTCGACACCGACTGTCGCCCCGGCTGCGGCATGCAGTGCGTCGATGGACGTTGCGAGCAGCGCGACGCGGGGTGCGGCGGAGCCACCGACGCGAACGTCGACGCGTTCGTCCCGCCTCACGACGCAGGTCAGGACGCGGGCCACGACGCGTGCGCGATCGAGGCGTGCAACGGCCGCGACGACGACTGCGACGGCATGATCGACGAGGGCGCTACGATCTGCATGCTCACGCACGCGAGCGCGACGTGTACGACGGGCGCGTGCGTCATCACGACGTGCGATCCCGGCTTCGGCGACTGCGATGGCATGGTCACCACGGGCTGCGAGATGGCGCTCGGCGGCGCGGCGCCGACCGTGAGTGGGATGGCGGGCGGGACCGGCTTCCAGTACTTCACCGCCGTCCGCGGCATGGGCTCCACGATCGAGTTCGACGTGACCAACCTGAGCACGATGCGCACGGATCGGCTGACGCTGAGCGCCGGCGTTACCGCGACGGGCTCGTTCACCGCGTGCCCCTCGGGCATGACGTGCACGACACCGTGGATCCACGGCGTGACCGGAGCCGGCGGCACGCTCACGTTCACCGGCGGCTCGGCCGGAACGATGGGGACGATCACACTGCACGGCGCGACCGTGAGTGGCTCGTTCACCGCCCAGCCCATCTGCACGACGACGCCCTGCGAGGCCGGATTCCTCTCCACGTTCGCCGCGACCGGCACGAGCACGATCACCGTCACGGACAATCCCCTCACGGGCACCGCCATGAGCGGGACCCTCACGCTCGCGCCGGGCTGCCACTGACGACGACGTGCTAAGCGCTCGCCGTGCAAGTCACGGAAGCGATGGAGCGCGCGCTGGCCGCCAAGACGCGCGACGAGGCATGGGAAGCGCTCGCGCCGTTGCGACCCGCGATCGCGACCGACCGCGAGCTCGCGCTCACGTGGGTCACGCTGCTCGCCGCCTCTCCGTCACGTGACTGCGCGCGGGAGGACGCTCTCACGGCGTTGCGGAGCCACGCGGACGACGAAGCGATCACGACCGCTGCGCTCGCGCTGCTGATCGCCATCGCCGATCTCGTTCCGTTCGACGAGCCGCGCCCCTCGGCCGACGCTGCGAGCGATGCGGTGCGCGAGGCACGCGCCGCGCTCGGGCGCTTTCCCGGCTCGAGCTCGTTGCGAGCGACGTTGGGCAACGCGTTGGTCCGTCTCGGCCCCGCGCACGACACGGAAGCCGTCGCCGCGCTCGAGGACGCCATCCGCGTCGAGCCTCGTGGCGAGTGGCTCTCGGATCTCGGCGTCGCGCACAAGCGCGCGCGTCGCTTCCGCGCAGCGCTGATCGCGTTCGAGAAGGCGCGCGGCAGGCTCGGCGATCGCCGGCCGCTGCTGTTCCACGTCGCGCTCTCCGCCATCGCGATGGGCGAGCACGAGACGGCGCGCGAGGCGCTGCGCACGCTCGGCTTCGACGTCGTGGGCGAAGGCCGGCCGTTCGTCCCGGATCTTCCCGAGACCGAGGTTCGTCTCTCGACGCTCGGCAGCGGTCAGCAGAGCTTCGCCGCGGTTCCGGATCAGGCGGCAGGCTTCGAGCGCGCGTGGATCCAGCCGCTCTCGCCCGTGCACGGCGTGCTGCGGACGCCGACGCATCGCGAGGCCATCGCGGACTTCGGCGACGTCGTCCTCGTCGACCCCGCTCCCGTCGCGTTCGCATCGAGCGAGGCCAGACGTCGGCCCATCCTCGGTGTGCTCGGCGTGCTCGCGCCCGGTGACGAGCGACGCTTTCGCTTCCTCGCGCTCGAACAACACGAAGGCCAGGCGCGCGCCATCGGAGACGCACTGCCGGACGGATGCGTCTTCTACGTGCACGGCGCGCACATCGAGCAGGTCTGCCCGCGCTGCGCCGCCGGCGAGACCCTGACCAAGCACGAGCATCTGCCCGTCGAAGAGCATCGTGCCGTGTTCGGCAAGCTGATCGTGCCGGCCGCAATCGATCTCGCGGCCGTTCGTGCCCGACTGGAAGCGGCCCGCACCGCCCAGCCCGGCGTCCTGCTCGCGATTCCGTCGCTCTACGAAGCACTGCGCGACACGCCGAGCGCGGGAAAAGCGCACAAGACGTGGGGCGTCATCGAGCGCGGCCTCGGCGCCATGCGCTCGCGCACCTGAGCCGCGGTCCGCGCGAGGGCGCGTCTGATATCTTTCACGCCTTGGTGCCGACGTGCCTGGCTTGGAGGTGACGCATGCTTTTTCGCCGCCGTAGCGCTCTCGCTCTCTGCACCCTCTCGTTCGCGCTCCTCGTCGCGATGCCGGCTGCGGCGACGGTGATGGTGGAGATCCCGATGGAGGATCTCGTCGCGACGTCGGACGCGATCGTGCATGCGCACGTACTGCGCACGGGAACGCAGCTCGAGACCTACGAGGGCCGGCTCGAGCCGCATACGATCACCGAGCTGCGCGTCGACGACTGGCTCCAGAGCGACGGCGATCCGCGCATCGCGATCGACGAGATCGGCGGCGAGGTCGACGGCCGCGGCAGCTGGATCGATGGAACGCCGCGCTACGCGCCCGGAGACGAGGTCGTCGTGTTCCTGCGCCAGCTGCCGAGCGGCGCGTATCGAACGGTGGGCATGGCGCAGGGTCGCTTCGACGTGGTCCACACCGCGAGCGGCGCGGGCGTGACGACGGTGGTCCAGCGCGACACGAGCACGCTCGCGTTCGCATCGTGGGTCAACGGCCAGATGCGCGTGCGCGACGGCGGCCCTTCGCCGAGCGTCGACTACGCGAGCTTCGTCGGCTTCGTCTCGTCGGTGCTGGAGCAGCTCGCGCTGCCGCCTGGTCCGCACACGACGACAGGTGCGCGATGAGCCGCGCTCGCTGGCTCGCGCTGGCCATGATGACCGCGCTGGTGGCGAGCCCCGCCACCGCGTGGGCGCCGATCGACTCCACGCAGCCGATCTGGAGCGGGACGGTTGCCTTCCAGATGAACGACGCGGGCTCGGCCGATCTCGGCGCGACCGCGAGCGAGTCGGTCGTGCAGCAGGCGTTCGGCGACTGGACGCGCGTGTCGTGCACGAGCCTCACCTCCGCGTACGGCGGTCAGACGTCGACGCGCCCGATGACGGGCGACGGACAGGCGGTCGTCGGTTGGGTCGAGAGCGGCTGGCGCTACGACACGAGCGCGATCGGCGTGACGCAGCCTCAGTGGACCTCGCGCCTCACCAATGGCCATCCGACGATCGCCGAGGCCGACATGGAGCTCAACGGCGCCAACTACACGTGGATCACCACGTCGGGCCACGGGACCATGGTGAACGCGTACTCGATCGTTCTCCACGAGAGCGGCCACTTCTACGGCCTCGGGCACTCTGCCGATTCGAGCGCAACGATGTACTACGCGTACAGCGGCGGTATCTCTGCGCTCGACAGCGACGACGAGACCGGCATCTGCACGCTCTATCCCGGCAGCGGCATGCCGCCGACGAGCTGCGCCACCACGGGCTGCCCGAGCGGACAGACGTGCGCGGCGAACGGCGTGTGCATGACGTCGACGATGACCGGCACGGGCGGCCTCTGCTCGCCGTGCACCAGCAACGCCGTCTGCACCCACGGCGCGTGCCTGCGTTATCCAGACGGCCAGGGCTACTGCGGCACGACGTGCACGAGCGACGGCGACTGCGGCACGGACGGGAGGTGCTTCTCGGCGGGCAGCCTCGGAATGCAGTGCATCCGGATGTCGGGCGGCATCGCGTCGTGCGCGGGCGCGACACCGACGGGCTGCTCCAACGACACCGACTGCAGCAGCGGACAAGTGTGCAACACGAGCACCGGCGCGTGCGTCTCCGGCTCGACGACCGGCGGCGGCCTGGGCGCGCCGTGCACGCAGCCCAGCGACTGCTCGTCGAACGTCTGCTTCGGCAGCGTGTGCTCGGCGACGTGCGATTGGTTGAGCCCGACGTCGTGCGGCACGGGCTTCTACTGCAACGGTCAGGCGACCGGGACGTGCACCGGGCAGGGGCTGTGCGAGCGCGGCACCGCAGGCGACGGCGCGATCGGGAGCGCTTGCGGCGCGAACACGGACTGCGCGGGCCTCTTCTGCTCGGAAGGCGTCTGCACCTCGCCGTGCGTGCCGAGCGGCGCGACGACGTCCTGCCCCGTGGGCTACGCGTGTCAGGTCGGCACCACGGCGAGCTGCGGCAGCTGCCAGATGACCGGACAGCTCGGCGACGCGTGCGCGATGGGCACCGACTGCGCCTCGCGCATCTGCGTCGACCACGCCTGCTCGCAGACGTGCGATGTCGCGAGCGGCGCCGGCTGCCCCGAGATGTTCAGCTGCATGGCCAACGGCGCCAGCGGCGCGTGCATCGGCAGCTCGGGCGGCCTCGGCGCGCACTGTCACGCTTCGACCGACTGCTTGAGCGGACAGTGCGCCGCGTCCGGCTCGAGCACGTT
>CAYSCF010000307.1:0-8055 GCA_964429305.1 uncultured Sandaracinaceae bacterium
GTGCGAGCTGCCCGCGGCGATCGCGCGCGCCTCGACTCCCTCCACGAGCTGCGGCACCTGATGCGGATCGGGATCGGCGCCGCCGACCTGACCCCAGCGGTTCGCTCCCCAGCAGTACACGTGGCCCGCGCTCGTGCGCGCGCACGTGTGCACGACGCCGGCGACGAGATCGACGACGCCGGTGACGTCGCGCACTTGGACGGGAACGTCCGAACGGAGCGCAGCGCCATTGCCGAGCTGCCCGTCGCGGCCGTCACCCCAGCACGAGACCGCACCGTTCGCGTGCGTGACACACGTGTGCGCGGCGCCTGCGACGACCGAGCGTGCGTCGGCGATCGCACCGACGTCGACGGGCTCGACGCGATCGTCGCGGCCGGGCACGCCCAGCTCTCCGAGCTCGTTCCGACCCCAACAGCGGACGTGGCCCGTCGCGAGGACCGCGCACGCGTGATGCTCGCCCGAGGCGACGGCGACGGCGTCCGTGATGCCGACCACGAAGTCCGGGTGCGCGTCGCTGGCGTGCGTTCCGCGGCCCAGCTCGCCGCGCAGCCCCGTGCCCCAACACGCGACGCGACCAGCTTCACCGACGACGCACGCGAGCTCCGAAGCGATCGACGTCGCCCGCGCGTGATCGGTGATCGCACGAGGCTCGAGCACGGCGACGGAGTCGGCGTCTCGCCCCCAACACGAGAGCGCGCCCGCGCGCACGATGCACGCACGGTTCGGACCGAGCACGAGGTCGTCGACCTCCGATGCGACGAGCATCTCGGCCGGGATCGTTCGCGTGATCGTCGCACGATCTCCGAGCTGACCGAAGTCGTCGTTTCCCCAGCAGCGCCATCGGCCTTCGAGCAGCGCACACGTGTCGTCGCCCGCGGCGCGAATCGCGGTCGCGAGCTCGAGGCCCGCGATCGGCGTCGGTTGCGCACGCGAGACCTCGCGACCATCGCCGAGCTGACCGAACGCGTTCGAGCCCCAGCAGTGGACCTCACCGCGATCGTCGAGCGCACACGTCTGCGTCGCGCCGGTCGCGACCTGGATCGCCATCGCCGTCGCACGCGCGGGAGAAGAACGGTCGACGAACGTGCCGTCTCCGAGCTGCCCTTGATCGTTGCGACCCCAGCAACGCACTTCGCTCGAGGCGAGGCGCGCGCAGGTGTGCTCGCGACCGGCGTCGATCTCTTCGACGTGATCGAGACCCGCCACGTCCGCGGGCGTCGCGCGCGAAGCGAGCGTGCCGTCTCCGAGCTGGCCCTGCGCGCCGTCACCCCAGCACGCGACGAAGCCTTCGGCGTGACGCGCGCACGTGTGTCGATCGCCGAGCGAGAGCTCGACGGCGTCGTCGAGGCCCGTCACCGGCAGCGCATGGCTCACGACCCGCTGACCCGCGCCGAGATCGCCGAGCTGGCCCGCCGCTCCGTCGCCCCAACAAGAGACGGCGCCGCTGCGCATGCGTGCGCACGTGTGAGCGCCTCCAGCACGGACTTCGACCGCATCCGCGACGTCTTCGACTCGAACGGGCGTGGCCGAGAGCTGATCTGGACCTCCGGGACCGCCGCGTCCGAGCTGACCGTGCAGATCGTCGCCCCAGCACCACACCGTTCCATCGCGTCTCACCGCGCACGAGTGCGCGTCACCCGCGGTGATCTGGACGGCATCGTCCATGCCGACGACGCGCACGGGCGTCAGCGCCGGGCTCGCGTCTCCGGTCTCGCCGCCGTCGCCGACCTCGCCGCGATGTCGCGTGCCCCAACAGAAGACGTGTCCCGCCTCGTCGCGCGCGCACGTGTGACGGCTCCCTGCCGCGAGCTCCTCGATGCCGCTCAGCCCGGCGACGACGACGGGCGTCGTGCGGACGAGGCGCTCACCATCACCGAGCTGACCTTCGCCGCCGTCGCCCCAGCACGAGACGGTGCCTCCTTCGTGTCGTGCGCATGCGTGCGCACGGCCCAGCGTGACGGCGTGCACGCGCGGCGGCGCGAGCGGCACCTCGGCGTGCGGCTGCTGCGCCGAGCCGCAAGCGGCGAGCGAGAGCATCGTGATCGTGGCGAGAGATCGGCTGGACATCAGAGCGCTCCGGGGTTGAACGTGGATGCGATCGCGGGCTCCGTTTCGGGCGCGACGCGGCGATGAACGACGCGGGCGGTCCCGAAGACTGCGTTGACGACGAGCTCGATCCGCGGCGAGCCGGTGGCGTCACCGCGGAAACGGACGCCTCCGAAATTCGCCGACGATCGGTCGGGCATGCGCACCTCGCCGAACACGGCGCTGCCGCGGACCTCGATCGGCACGGCGGGATCGATCTCGATCTCCGCGTCGCCGAAGATCACGTCGACCTGCACCAGGCGCTCGTGGTCGGCGGCGCCGAGGCCGGAGAGGTCGACGACGCCGCGCCCGAAGACGACCTCGTACTTGCGCGAGAGGGTCGATGCGTCCGTCGGAGCGAACCGCGTGACTGCGAACACCGACTCGTGACCGTCGCTGGATGTCTGCTGCGGCATCCACGCGCCCGCGAGCACACGCACGCCCAGATAGAGGAACGCGATCCCGACCGCGGTGCGGAACACCGGGATGTCGAAGTCGAAGAGCGCGTGGAGCACGATCGACGCGCCGAGGACCACGACCAAGAGACCGATCAAGACGGCGAGACCCATGTGCCTTCTCCGATGTCGAGGGCGTGTCATGTCGGAGCGGCAGCTACGCACGACGAAGGCGATCGCAACGAGGCACGCTTGCCCCCGGCATGCGCGCGCCTAGCTCGATGACATGTCGCGACACCGAGGTTCTTCGTGCAGATCGTGAAAGACGCAGCAGCTGCGGTCGCGCCGATCGCGAGCGGGCAGCGCGTGTACGTGCAAGAGGCGGCGATGGCGCCCGCGGCGCTCGTCGACGCGATGACCGAGCGTGCGTACGACCTGCACGACCTCGAGGTCGTCTCTCTGCACACGAACGTTCCGGCGCCGTACGTGGCCCCCTCGATCGCCAGACACGTGCGTCACAACGCGCTCTTCGTGGGCCCGAACGTCCGCGAGGCCGTTCAGTCGGGCCGCGCGGACTTCACGCCCGTGTTCTTGTCGGAGGTGCCATCGCTCTTCCGCGATGGAACGCTGCCCCTCGACGTCGCGTTGGTGCAGGTGTCTCCGCCGAACGCGCACGGCTACTGTCGGCTCGGAGTCTCGGTCGCTGCAGCGAGAGCGGCGGTGGACCACGCGCGCGTCGTGATCGCGGAGATCAACCCGCGTGTCCCGCGTACGTGCGGCAACTCGGCGATCCACGTCGATCGCATCGCGCTCGCCATCGAGGTCGATCGCCCGCTGCCAGAGCATCGCGAGCCCGCGCCCGGCCCGGTCGATCATGCGATCGGTGCGTACGTCGCCGAGCGAATCGCCGACGGCGCGACCCTCCAGGTCGGGATCGGTTCCGTTCCCGATGCCGTGCTCGCCGCGCTCCGCACGCGGAGCGATCTCGGCATCCACACCGAGATGTTCAGCGACGGTGTGCTCGGGCTCGTGCGTGCAGGCGCGGTCACGGGCGCGCGCAAGACGCGCTTCGCGGGCCGCATCGTGACGTCGTTCGCGATGGGCACGAAGGAGCTCTACGACTTCATGGACGACAATCCCGTGGTCGAGCTGCACCCGAGCGACCTCGTCAACGACAGCACCGAGATCGCAGCGCAGCACGCGATGACGTCGATCAACTCCGCGATCGCCATCGATCTCACCGGCCAGGTCTGCGCCGACTCGGTGGGCGAGAAGATCTGGAGCGGGATCGGCGGACAGATGGACTTCGTGCGGGGCTCCGTGCAGAGCCACGGCGGGCAGGCGTTCATCGCGCTCCCCTCGACCGCGAAGAACGGCTCGGTCTCGCGGATCGTCGGCCGGCTCGACGCGGGCGCCGGCGTCGTCACGACGCGCGGGCACGTGCAGTGGGTCGTGACCGAGCACGGCGCGGTGAACCTGCGCGGACGCAACCTCCGCCAGCGCGCCGAGATGTTGATCTCGATCGCGCACCCCGACTTCCGCCACGAGCTGCGAGCCATCGCGCTGCAGCGAAGGCTCGTGCCCGCGGACTGAAGCTCAGTTCGGCACGTACGGCTCGACGCGGAGAAGGCTCTTCACTTCTCTCACGCCGCGCGTTCCCTTCACGGCACCGAGGACGATCTCCCGCTCGCGCCAGCTGTGGACCTTGCCGTGCACGACTGCGCGCGAGCCCTCGACCTCGACGGTCACGCCCTTCGCTTCGCGCTCGGCGTGCCGTGCGAGCGCGCCGTCGATCGCGGCGGCGACCTCGCTCACGACCTTCTTCGTGGGCCGGATCTCGATGTCGTTCACGATCGTGTCGATGCCCGAGATGTTGCGTATCGCGGCCTCGGCCGCCTCGCGCTGCTTCCACGACTCGACGTCGCCCTCGAGCGTGACGCGCCCATCGGTGACGGTCGCGCGGATGCGCTTCTCGGGAACGAACACGTCCCAGCCCAACGAGGCGCGAACGGCGCCGGCGATCTCCGCGTCGCTGCGTAGATGCGCGCCGAAGCGCTCGA
Source organism: uncultured Sandaracinaceae bacterium (assembly GCA_964429305.1). Lineage (GTDB taxonomy): Bacteria > Myxococcota_A > Polyangia > Polyangiales > Sandaracinaceae > JBBSAT01. The sequence goes on from CAYSCF010000307.1 coordinate 4,541, forward strand.
CCTCGATCTCGTTCGCGACGTCGAGCACGCCGTGGACGTGATGCGCGGCCTCCTGCGCCGCGTGTCGCTCGCCCCAGCTCCCGACCTTGCCGATGAGCGTCACGACGCCGTGGGCGACGGTGACGCCGATCTCGCTCGGCTCGAGGCGCGTGTCCCATTTCAGCTCGCGCAGGACGTCTTCTTGGATCTGCACATCGGTCTTTTCGGCCATCCGTCGTCTCCTCGTCGGTCCGCTGTGGACGTACGCACGGCGCACCGTCGTTCCAGCGAGGAGGTGCTTGTGCACGCGGCCCTCGTGCACAGGTGACGCGCATGCATCACCCCGAGCAGCCCGAGCACGAGCCGTGTGCGACGTGTGGACGTGACGTCGCTCCGGGAGCGGATCGCACCTACCTCGTCACCGACGACGAGATCCTCTGCTTCGACTGCGCCGTACGCCTCGGCGGGTCGTGGGACGAGATCACGGGTACCTGGCTCCAACCGCCCGACCTCCGCGCCACGCGCGTCCGCCGCGATCACGTGCACCAGTGAACGTCATGGCTTCGCGACCGCGCGACGACGAGACGCCGCTCCTGCATCGCACCGTGCCCGACCGTCCCGGTTCGCGACGCGCGGCGCGGCCCGTCCAAGGGCTCGACCCGGGCGCCTTGGTCGGCGCCTACCGCATCGTGCGTCTGATCGGCGCGGGCGGCATGGGCAGCGTCTATCTCGCGCGCGACGAGTCGCTCGATCGCGACGTCGCGATCAAGGTCATCCGCAACGAGGGTCCCGTGCCGCTCGACGTCCTCGAGCGCTTCCGCGCCGAGGCGCGGACGATGGCGCGGATCGCGCACCCGCACGTCGTACGCATCCACGCGCTCGGCGAGGTCCAGGGCGTTCCGTACATCGTGATGGAGCACGTCCCGGGCTCGAACCTCGCGGAGCTGCTCGCGAAGAACGACGGACCGTTTCGTGTCGCTCAGACGCTCGCGATCCTCGATCAGATCTGCCGAGGCGCATCCGCGATGCACGCCGCTGGGCTGGTCCACGGTGATCTCAAGCCGAGCAACGTCCTCTTCGGCCCGGCGTTCCGCGTCGTGCTCTCCGATCTCGGTCTCTCGCGTCGGATGGGCGCCGCGCCAGCCGGTTGGTCCACGCCAGCGTACGGCGCTCCCGAGCTGACCGTGCCCGATGGCGTGCGGCCCGAGCTCGCGCAGCGCATGGACGTGTACTCGATCGCGGCGATGGCGTACGAGTTCCTCACGGGTCAGCTGCCCTTCGAGTCCGAGGCGGCACGGCGTCATGCGGCGCACGACGGACGCCCACCGCTTCGGCCGAGCGAGGTCCGACCGGATCTCGGCACGGCGTTCGATGCGCCCCTGCTCGCCGCGCTCGCCGCGGACCCCGAGCTCCGCACGCCGAGCGTCGACACGCTCCGCCGCGCGCTCGAGCAGACGCATCAGCACGGTGCAGTGACGCGACCGATGCGGATCCTGGTCGCCGACGACGACCCAGCGTACTGCGACGTCGTGCGGCGCACGCTCGCGCGGAGCTTTCGCGGATCGACGATCGAGTCGGTGCCGGACGGCGCAGCGGCGCTGGCATCGGCGCTCCACATCCGTCCGGATCTGATCGTGACGGACCTCGACATGCCCGTGATGAACGGGATCGAGCTGGTCGCCGAGATCCGCGCTCGCCCGGAGCTGGCCGACATTCCCGTCATCGTGCTCAGCGCGATCGGCGGACCGGCCGACTGGTCGTTGCTCGATCGGCTCGGGGCGAATGCGTTCGTGGGAAAGCCCTTCGACGCGCAGCAGCTGCTCTCCGTCGCGCACGCCGTCGCAGTCTGAGAGGGCGAAGAACGGAGCGCAGTCACCGATCGCTCAGCCGGTCGGCAGCGTCACCGTGAAGATGGATCCTTCACCGAGCCGGCTACTCACCGCGATCGTCCCACCGTGCGCCTCGACGACGCGCTGCACGATCGCGAGACCGAGGCCCGTGCTCTTCTCGCCCGAAGTTCCCGTTCGCTGCGCGCGAGCGAACGGACGAAAGATGCGAGGCAGGAACTCCGGCGCGATGCCGATGCCGTGATCTCGCACGGACACGCGGACGTGATGCTCGCCGTCGCGCGCGACGCGTACGACGACGTGCGTCTCCCGGTGGGAGTACTTCAGAGCGTTCGCGACGAGGTTCACGAGGACCTGCTCGAAGCGCTCGCGATCGATGGAGACCCGAGGGGCCCGCTCGCTCTCGATCTGCAGCGCGATGTGCTTCGCATCGGCCATGGCCGCGTGCTGTTCGACGACGCGCGTCGCGACCTCCACGAGATCGGCGCGCGCCTTCCGCAGCGAGAGCGTGCCCGACGGGATCGTCGAGACATCGAGAGGTGGTCGTCTGCGCCTGCCTCGCCAGCCGCGATGTCGATGTCGTGCGTCGCGTCGGCGGTGAGCACCACGACCGGGACGTCGTGGCCGCGCGCGCGGAGCTCGCGGAGCAGATCGATCCCCGACTCGTCACCGAGGTGATAGTCGAGGACGCAGACGTCGAAGGCCGCGCGATCGAGGGATGCCTTCGCCTCGGAGCCGGTCCGGGCGCGCTCGATGCGGACGTGGCTTCCCCATCCCGCATTCAGGTTCTCGGTGATCAGCTCCACGTCGACGTCGTTGTCGTCGACCACGAGAACGCGAAGGGGATCGGTCGCTCTCTCCGGAACGCCGGCGTGGGAAGTCATGAAGCGCCGGTCATCTGTGCGCAGAGCGGGCGCGTACAAGATACGGGCGGAGAGATTCGTCCGAGCCTGCCTCGCGCGCCGCGTGGACACGGCTGCTCCGGTGCCTAGGTCGGTTGCGTCGGCGCACCGTGCCGGCAGAGGAGGCGAGCCATGGAGAACGCATTCCGAGACCGAGCCGACGCGGGTCGCGTGCTCGCCGAACGGCTCGAGACTTTCCGCTCGAGCGACCCGGTCGTCGTCGGCATCGCGCCCGGCGGCGTTCCGCTCGCCTACGAGATCGCGCGCTCGTTGGGTGCGCCTCTCGAAGCGTGGGCCGTACGTCAGCTCCACGCGGCGAACGCCGAAGAGACGCACGTCGGAGCGATCGCCGAGGATCATCCTCACCACTTCTCGCTCGGGCTCGCCGGCAACGGCTCCCATCACGGCATTCACGCGCTGGCCGACGCCGAGCGCGACGCGTTGATCCACGCGGCAGAGCATCTTCGGACGCACGCGCGCACCTCGATGCGGAATCGCACCGTGCTGCTCGTCGACGATGGCCTCGCCACCGGAGCGACGGTCCGCGCTGCCGTGCACGCGATCCGTCAGGAGAAGCCACATCGCGTGATCGTCGCCGTCCCCGTCGTCGTCCGCGGCGGTCTGCCGAACGTCGATCGCTGGGTCGACGACATCGTGTGGATCCGCGAGTGCGAGACGTTGCCGGAGATCGGCGCCGCGTACGCTCGATTCGAGAAGGTCGAGGACGCCGTGGCCGCCGATCTGCTCGAGCGCCGACGACACGAGGTAGCGGCGCGGCCTGCCTCTG
>CAYSCF010000308.1:0-8034 GCA_964429305.1 uncultured Sandaracinaceae bacterium
CCGGCGCGCACTTCGATCCGCGGCGTCGTCGTCAACGTCGTCCGATGGCGCGCGGCAGCGATCGCTCGGCCGCGCGCTGGACGGCCTTGCCCGCCTCGGCGTACGGCTTCTTCGCGACCACGCTGACGAACGAATCGCTCGTCAGCTCGAACCCCGTCAGCCGCCCGCCGTAGACGCAGCCCGTGTCGAGCCCCGTCGCGTACTTCCAGCGCTGCAGACCGCGGACGGCGTCGTGACCGAAGAACACGTGCGACGGGCCGCGATAGAGCTTCGCCCACGGCTCGCCCTCGTCGATCCGCTTCGAGGCCGACCCATCCTCGCGGACGCTGCGCATCGTCAGCAGGTTCTCGCGCTTCTGGTCGCTGAGCGCTCGTCCGGGAATCAGCCCGGCGTGCACCACGACAGCGCGCTGGCCCGGGATCCGTGCCCAGAGGGGGACCTCTTTCAACCACGCCGCGTCCTCGTCGGAGATCTTCTTGGCGATCTTCCGGACGCCTTCGGAGAACTCCTTGGCATCCCCGCGGCGCCTCGCGGCGATACATCGGAGCAGGTAGTCGTCGTGATTCCCCAGCACCGCGGCGATCCCGTTCTCGCGACAGAACCGGACCACACCGATCGAATCGGGGCCTTTGTTCACGAGGTCTCCGACGAGCGTGACCTCGTCGCCGGCCCCCACCTTCGCCTTGTCGATGAGGCGGCGGAGCTCGTCGAAACAGCCATGCACGTCACCGATGACGAGGATGCGCTTCATGCCCGAGCACGAGAATAACGAGCGCGGGCGGAAAGAAAAGCGCGTCGCGCGGAAATCGCGCTCCTGTCACGCGGCTACAGGCCCGAGGACTTGAGCGACGCGTTCGCCTCGGGAGTGCGCGGTAGATGAATGCCACACTCGCGCTTCTCGCCCAAGTGCCGCCCGTCGCGCTCGTCCTGGTCGAGCGTCGTCGGGCTGGTCGAGTGCGTGTCGCCGATCGATCGATACCCGTAGTGATAGAGCGGGTGATACGGCAGGTCGTGGGCGAGCATGTAGTCGCGGATGTCCTTCTTGGACCAGCCGAGGATCGGATGGATCTTGAAGACGCCGTCCTGCTGCTCGACGACGCGTAACCCCGAGCGGAACTCGGTCTGATCGCGCCGCAAGCCGGCGAGCCACGCGGTCGCGCCGAGCTCGCGGAGCGCGCGGTCCATCGGCTCGACCTTGTTCATCTGCTGATACTTGGCGAGATCGTCGTCGGTGCCGTTCCACAGGCGCCCGTACAGCGCCTCTTGGCGCGCGGGCGTCATGCGCGGACCGTAGACTTTCATGTTCAGCCTGAGCCTCTGCGTGAGCTCTTCGGCGAACTGATACGTCTCCGGAAACAGGTAGCCCGTGTCGAGGAAGACGACCGGCACGTCGGGCGCGTCGCGCGTGACGAGGTGCAGCATGAGCGCCGACTCCGCGCCGAAGCTCGAGCTCATGATCAGGCCGCGCCCGAACGTCTTGAGCGCCCAACGCACGATCTCGTCGGGCGCAGCACCCTCGAGCGTTTCGTTGACCTCGTCGATGTCGAAGCCAGCCGAAGAGATGAGCCGCAAGGCTTCCGCCACGACTGGTGTGTACGGCTGCATTCTCCCCGCGTCAACGGGCATATGCGCGACGAGCTCACGAAGTCGGCTGAAAATGGGCGCACGAGATTCCCGACTTCGATGCGGGACAACAGCGAGTTGCGCGGGCGTGCTCACCGAGCGCACCATCGGCGAATGCGACGCGCTCTGTTGATGGCCACTCTCTTCGTCGGAGGATGCACGACCGAGCTCGGGTCGGATCGTACCCACGACGCAGCGGCCGCTCGCGACGCGAGCTCCGCAAGCAATGCGGCGCGCGATGCGTTCGTCGTTTCGGTGGACGGCTCCCGCGATGCGTTCGCGCTGCCGGACGTGTTCGTGGGCATCGACGCCTTCGTCGCGCCGGACGCATGGGCGCCGGTCGACGCGAACCCGAGACCGACGCTCGACGTGTCGAGCTGGACCGTTCTCAACTCGCCTTCCGACATCGGTGCATGGGCAGAGACCGCGACGATCACGGGCTTGGCTCTCGGCCCCGATGGCGTGCACATCGACTTCACGAAGCGCGACGGCGCGGGCAGCTGGCCCGACGTTCCTTTCCTCACGCCCGGCGAGGACCTCGAGTACACGCTCTGGATGGTCGTGCGTATCGACGGTCAGTGGTACACGTCCGGCGGCCTGCAGTACTGGCGCGGCCTCGATCAGATGGGCGGGCCGCCCTCGATGTACGCCACCAACTGGTACTACGACCCCGGTCGATGGGGCCCGATGACGACGCATCAGCCTGCGGTCGGCGAGTGGGTCGGCTTCTTCGTCGCCGCGGGGAACGAGCGCAACGTCACCGATCACAGCGGCACGATGGTGCTCGAGCGCTCGAACGTGGTGCTCGTCCCGTTTCCCGACGACACGGGCGCGACCTTCACGTTCTGAACCAGCGATTGCCCCGAGGCGCGTCCTCTGTTAGCGTCCGCCTCGATTTCGCGCCTGGGCCGCACGCGACGTTGCGAATGTGGACCGACGCCCGCCGGTAAAGAACGCCGGCGCTCTTGGTGAGCTCGACGCTCGCCGTTCCTTTGACCCCTGGGTACGATGACGTTCACGGAAGCTGCGGTAGAGATCCTGCGCCTGGCAGGCAGACCGCTCCACTACAAGAAGATCACCGAGCTCGCGATTGCTCGGAACCTGCTCTCGCACGTGGGCAAAGCGCCCGAGCTGACGATGAGCTCGCGTCTTGCGACGGCGGTGAAGGCCGAGCGCAACGAGACGCCGATCGTGAAGGTCAAGCCCGGCATCTTCGCGCTGCGGGACTTCACCAAAGAGATGCTGGCGCTCGCGGACGACGGTGAGGACATCGACGTCTCGCAGCTGCCGGAGGCGGCACCACTGCCCGTGGGTGGTGAGCCGAGCGAGCAGAGCGTGGAAGGCGAAGAAGCGCCGGCCATGCCCAAGCCTCGTTTGCCAGGCGCGGACGTGTTCCCCGCCGAGGAAGACGACGATCAACCCATTCTCGCTGGCCTCGACGCGCTCGATGAGGCTGGTGACGAAGACGACAAGGACGATGGACGCCGTGGACGGCGTCGTCGTCGCCGGCGCGGCCGCAGCGGCGCCGAGGAGACAGCGATGGCTGGTGAGACCGAAGAAGGAACGGCGCGCCCCGAGGGCGAAGCCGCAGAGCCCCGCGCGGAGGCCCGCGTCGAAGGTGGCGAGCAGCAGGGCCGTGGCGATCGCGGCGATCGCGATCGCGGCGGCCGAGACCGCGGTGGACGCGGCGATCGGGATCGCGATCGGAACCGAGACAGGGATCGCGACCGCGGCGACCGTCATGGACGCGGCGGCGGCGGCGAGCGTGATCGCGGTGGCGATCGTGACCGTGATCGGGATCGCGGCGGTGACCGCGGTCGCGCTGGCCTTCCGCAGGTCGACCTCTCGCGCGAGCCGCAAGAAGGAGATCTCCTCGGTCGCGAGCTCTCGGATGCCGTTCATCACGTCATGTCGAGCGGCGAGGCCGCGCCGCAGACGTATGGCGCGATCGCGGGCGAGCTCGTGCGCCGTGGTCGCCTTTCCGGCGACGCGGCAGCCCTCGCGCCGACCGTCGCCGCAGCGATCCGCGCCGACGCGCGTCGCATGCGCACCGAGCGCGCGCGCTTCCGGCACGTCCCGGGCGGCGTCGCGCTGACCGACTGGTACCTCTCGCGCGACGCGGTCTACCGCGAGCGGGATGCGATTCGAGCGGCGGAGCGCCAGCGCTTCGAGGTTCGCCGCGCATTCCTGCGAAAGATTGGTGACCTCCCGCCGGCAGGCTTCGCCGAGCTGATCGCCACGTGGCTCTCGGCCGAAGGTGTCGGCTCGCTGCGCGGCGTGCGTCGTCCGACCTCGAGCGCGCAAGAGATGCACTTCGCAGGCGTGCTCCGTCGCGGTCACGAAGAGACGCGCGTCGCGATCCTCGTCCTGCGCGATCCCAACGCGCGCGAGCTCGCGAAAGAGCGCGTCATCGAGATGCGCGGCTCGCTGCACCACTACGGCAGCGCGAGCATCACGTGGATCGTCACGCTCGGTGTCGTGCCGCGCACGACGCGAGACGAAGCCCAGGTTCCCGGCACGACGCCCGTCGCGATCTGGGACGGCCAGGGACTGGCCGAGGCGATGGAAGCGCGCCGCGTCGGGCTCGTCCCGGTAGAGCTGCCGATCTCGTCGATCGATCTCGATCTGCTGGACGCGCTGCGCGGCCAGACCGAGATGCCGAACCGCGAGTGGTCCTCACGTGAGGGCGGTCGCGAGGGCGGTCGCGATCGCGGCGAGCCGCGTGAGCCGCGCGAGCCGCGCGAGCAGGCTCAGCCGGCGAACGAAGGCGCTGCTCCCGAGAGCCCACCGGCGGCCGAGGCGGCGAACGGCGAAGCACCGGCGAGCGAAGGCGAAGCATCGGGGGAGGCGCCGGCCGAAGGTGGCGCGCAGGCAGAGGGCGAGGGCGGTCGTCGTCGTCGTCGTCGCCGTCGTCGTCGCGGTGGTGGCGCAGACGCAGCACCGGCCGGCGAGGGTGCGGAGGGCGAAGACGAGGCCGAGCCGGAGGCCGAGGGCGAAGCCGCGCCTGCGGAGGCCGCGTCGGAGCAACCGGCTCAGCCGGCGAGCGCGGAGCCCGTCGAGGAATCTCCCGATCGCGATGACGAATCGCCGTCGGACGACGACGACGAGCAAGGTGAAGAAGAGCAGAGTGACGAAGACGAGTGACGTGACAGACTGAGCGTTCGCGTGAGCGACCGACCGACATCACAGAGCTCGTGGCGCGCCCTCGCGGAGAAAGAGCTCCGGGGCGCGCCGTTCTCTTCTCTCACGCCCAAGCGCCACGATGGGATCGCGATCGAGCCCTTCCTGGGGCCCGATCCCGCGCGCGAAGAGGGGCTGAGCGACGCGCCGCGCACACGTGGCTCGCTGCTCGTGACGGATCGCGCGCGAGACCTCGCGCTCGCGGCGGGCGCAGACGGTGTGTGGTGGCGCGGAAGCGAGCCGCCGCCCGACGGTGCGAGGGTCACGTTGGTCGAGACGCGCACCGATCCGATCACGGTCGAGGCGCGCATCGCGACGGCGGAAGGCATCGCGAAGCAGTCGGTCGTCGCGCTCACGGACGTGCACGAGAGCGGCGGCAGCGCGATCACCGAAGTCGCCGTCGGCGTCGCGGCGATCGTCGAGATCTCGCGCCGGCGCGGCGGCGCGCCGTCCGAGCTGCGCGTCGCTCTCTCGGTCGGTCCAGAGCTCTTCTTGGAGATCGCGAAGATCCGCGCGTTGCGTCGTCTATCGGCGCGTGTGCTGCGCACGCTCGGCATCGATGCCTCGCTGTGGATCGCGGCGCGCACCGCGCAGCGCAGTCTCGCTCGTCTCGACGTGGCGACGAACGTGGTCCGCGGATCGATCGGCGCGGCGGCGGCGATGTTGGGCGGTGCGGACGTGGTCGGCGTGCTCGCGATGGATGCCGAGCTCGAAGATCCGACGCCGCTCTCGGCTCGCATCGCGCGCAACGTACCGCTCGTACTCGCGCGCGAGTCGAGCCTGTGGGCCGTGGACGATCCGGCGCGTGGCAGCTTCGAGATCGAGGCGCTGACGGATCGGATCGCACGCGATGCGTGGGAGGTCGTGCGCGAGATCGAGCGCGCGGGAGGCCTCGTCGCTGCACGCTCGCTCGTCCGCGCGCGGATCGACCGTGATTCCGAGGCACGCGCAGCCGCCGTCCGCACCCGGAGGATTCCGATCGTCGGCGTCAGCAAGCATCCGTCCGCGAGCGACCATGTGACGCCGGCCCCCCTCGATGTGCGGGATGCGTCTCCGTTCGAGATCGCACGCGCCGCGCCGCGCGTGGCGGTCGAGCTGGTGCGCCTCGGCGGCGGCGAACTCGACGCGCGCGTCGAGTTCGTCCGCGAAGTGCTCGCCGTCGGTGGCTTCGACGTGGTGGCGAGCGGCGGGCGCGTCGCCGTCGTGTGCGCCGCGGACGCGGCTTTCGAGACCGACGTGCCGCGCGCGCTGAGCGAGCTCCGTACACGCGGGGTTCCAGCCTTCGTCGCGGGCAAGCCAGGTGCGAGCGAGGGAGCGCTCCGCGGCGCGGGCGCGCTCGGATTCGTGGCGGTCGGTCAGGACGTCGTGGAATTCGCGGCCGCCGTCCGCGCTGCGGCGGGAGCCGGAACATGACGCGCGATCTGGCGGGCCTCTCGTACGACGAGCTCGAGCGGGCGACGCTCGGCGCCGATGCGTCGATCGCCCGCTACACGGCCGAAGGAATCGCGCTGCAGACACGCTATGCGACATCGTCGTCCGCGGCGGACATCCCGGGTGCTTCGCCGTTCACGCGCGGCCCGTACGCGACGATGTACCTGCGGCGCGCGTGGACGATTCGTCAGTACGCGGGCTTCTCGACCGCCGAGGCCTCGAACGCGTTCTACCGGAAGAACCTCGCCGCCGGTCAGATGGGGCTCTCGGTCGCGTTCGATCTCGCGACGCACCGCGGATACGACAGCGATCATCCGCGCGTCGTGTCGGACGTCGGCATGGCCGGCGTCGCGATCGACTCGATCCTCGACATGCGCATCCTGTTCGACGGCATCCCGCTCGATCGAACGAGCGTGTCGATGACCATGAACGGCGCCGTGCTGCCGATCCTGGCGCTCTTCGTGGTGGCCGCCGAAGAGCAGGGCGTCCCGATGGAGAAGCTCGAAGGGACCATCCAGAACGACATCCTCAAAGAGTTCATGGTCCGCAACACGTACATCTTCCCGCCCGGCCCGAGCATGCGGATCGTGGGGGACATCTTCGAGCTCACGGCGAAGAAGATGCCGCGCTGGAACAGCATCTCCATCAGCGGCTATCACATGCAGGAGGCTGGGGCGTCGGCCGATCTCGAGCTCGGTTACACGTTGGCCGACGGTCTCGAGTACCTGCGCACCGGCATCGCGAAGGGCCTCGACATCGACGCGTTCGCGCCACGGCTCTCGTTCTTCTTCGCCATCGGCATGGACTTCTTCGTCGAGATCGCGAAGCTGCGCGCCGCGCGCCGCGTCTGGAGCGAGATCGTCGATCGCTTCTCTCCGAAGGATCCGAAGTCGCGCATGCTGCGCACGCACTGCCAGACGAGCGGCTGGAGCCTGACGGCGCAGGATCCGTGGAACAACGTCGTGCGCACGTGCATCGAAGCGATGGCGGCGACCGGCGGCGGCACACAGTCGCTGCACACGAACTCGCTCGACGAGGCCATCGCGCTGCCGACCGAGCACTCGGCGCGCATCGCGCGCAACACGCAGCTGGTGCTGGCCCTCGAGAGCGGCACGACGTCGTTCGTCGATCCGTGGGGCGGCTCGCACCTGATCGAGACGCTCACCGACGAGCTCGCCTCGCGCGCGCGTGCGCACATCGAAGAGGTCGAGAAGATGGGCGGCATGACGAAGGCCATCGAGGCCGGACTGCCGAAGATGCGGATCGAAGAGTCGGCCGCGCGGACGCAAGCGCGCATCGACTCGGGCCTGCAGCCGATCGTCGGCGTGAACTGTCTGCGGCCCGAGCAGCACGAGCCGATCGACGTGCTCAAGATCGACAACCGAGCCGTGCGCGAGGCGCAGCTCGCGCGTCTCGCTCGGCTCAAGGCGTCGCGTGACGGGGCGAAGGTCACGAGGGCGCTCGAAGCGCTCACGGTTTGCGCGCGAAGCGGGGAGGGCAACCTGCTGGCGCTCTCGATCGACGCAGCGCGCGCCGGCGCGACGGTCGGCGAGATGACGTCGGCGCTCGAGGTCGTGTTCGGTCGCTACGAGGCCGAGGCCAAGAGCCTGCGCGGCGTGTACGCTTCGACCGTGAGCTCGGCCTCCGACCCGGCGTTCGCCGCGCGCGTGGAAGCCGTCCGCGCGCGGACCGATGCGTTCGCGCGTCGCGAAGGGCGAAGGCCGCGCATCCTCGTCGCGAAAATGGGGCAGGACGGCCACGACCGCGGGCAGAAGGTCATCGCGTCGGCCTTCGCGGATC
>CAYSCF010000309.1:0-7967 GCA_964429305.1 uncultured Sandaracinaceae bacterium
GTCGTGTGCATCGCGTCGAGGTCCATCGTGGCGCCCGGCGTCGCGAGCGAAGCGCGCCAGGGGCCGAACGTCTGCGCGTCCACGAGCGTCGTCACCGTGTACGAGTCGAACGACTCGCAGAATGCTCCGGTGGGGCACGGCACCACGTACGCGTCCGGCGCCCAGGCGTCGGGCACGTTCGCATCGCGCCCGACGAACGCGTCGCGACTGGCGTCGATCGGAGACAGAGCCGCATCGTTGCCCGCATCGCTCGCGCCTTCGAGCGTTCCACTGCACGCGCCGAGCGCGGCCGCGACCAACATCGAGAACGCGCGTGAGAGCATGAGCGACGCTACCTGCCGCGGGGCTGCACGCGCCAGTCGGAACTGGTGCGTCCCTGCGATCCATCGAGCACGCGCTGTCGCACCGCGACATCGGCAGCCGCGCAGCGCCGTGGATTCGCGTGCTCGATGCTCGGGCACGTCGGTTGCTCAGTCGACAGGCATGAATCCGACCCACGCTCGCTCTTCTCTCTTGTCGATCACTCTCGCGCTCGCTGGCTGCACCACCACGGCTGCGCCGCCGGTCGATGCGGCGATCTCCGACTCCGGTCTCGCCGACGCTTCGCTCGGGAGCCCTTCGATCATCCTCGCCGGTGGTGGCTCTCTCGTCGCGAACGCGGGCGACGTGCTGCACCTCGACGTCGTGTTGGTCTCGCTCTCGGGGACGCAGACGCCCCTTCCTGCAGGCGCCGTCATCGAGTGGCTCGCGCCCGCGCAGGTCACCGCGCTCGCGTCGGGCAGCATGCCGCTCGTGAGCAACTTGCCGGCGCCGGGTCTGCACCCGACGGGGCTTTTCCTGCAGAACCGCGAGCACTACACCGACGCGCAGCTCGCAGGTGTGCTCTTCGTGACGAACGCGGGAACCACGACGGGCGGCACGCTCACGGTCGATGCGCACGTCGTCGCGACGAACATCGACGCGCACGTGAGCGCCACGATTCCGGTCGGCGCCGTCCCGGGCGGAGACGCGGCGGCGGGCCAGGCCTACTACGCCGCCAACTGCGCGAGCTGTCACGGCGCGAGCGGAGAAGGAAACGCGGCGCCTGGCCTCAACCACGCGACAGGCAACGTCGCCTCCGACCCGGAATGGAACGCCGCGCTCTTCGCGAGCGTGACGCGCGCCGACCTCGACAACCTCGGCGTCTCGGAAGGGCCGGGCATGCCGCTCTGGCTCACCACACCGGCCGCGAGCGGCGGGCTGATCAATACGCAGCACATGGTCGACGTGTATGCGTGGCTTCTCACCCAAGACTGACGCGCTATCGTCCCGGGCATGAGCCTTCCGACCGCCCGCGCCCGCCTCGCTCGAATCGCCCATCGCGTCATGATCGAGCGCGGGCTCGTCCCCGACTTCGAGCCGCCCGTGGGCGCGCAGCTGAGCGCGATCCGCGGGCCCGCGCAGGACGAGTCCGCGCGGGACCTCCGTGCGTTGCTCTGGTGCTCGATCGACAACGACGACTCGCGCGATCTCGATCAGCTCTCGGTCGCCGCGCCGGACGCGAGCGGCGCGACGAAGATCCTCGTCGCGATCGCCGACGTCGACGCCGTGGTCACCAAGGGCTCACCCATCGATCGGCACGCTGCCGCGAACACGACGTCCGTCTACACGGCCGCGCAGATCTTTCCGATGCTCCCCGAGCGCCTCTCCACCGATCTCACGTCCCTCGGCGAAGGCGAGGATCGTCTCGCGATCGTCATCGAGATGAGCGTCGATCCCACCGGCGTGGTCGGCGCCTCCGACGTGTACCGCGCGCTCGTGCGCAATCAGGCCAAGCTCGCGTACGACGGCGTCGCCGCATGGCTCGACGGCCGGGCAGCCGCGCCGACGCGGATCGCCGCGGTGCCGGGCCTCGATGCGCAGCTCCGGCTGCAAGACCAGGTCGCGATGGTGATGAAAGCGAACCGCCACCGGCACGGCGCGCTCACGTTCGAGAGCAGCGAGGCGAGGCCCGTGTTCGACGGCGACGCGCTCAGCGATCTGCAGACCGAGCAGCGCAATCGCGCGAAGGATCTGATCGAGGACTTCATGGTGGCGGCGAACGGCGTCACCGCGCGCTTCCTCGAGAGCAAGCACTTCCCTTCCGTGCGGCGCGTGCTGCGATCGCCCGAGCGCTGGGAGCGAATCGTCCTTCTCGCGAAGGACCTCCACGAGACGCTTCCTGCTCGGCCCGATGGCGCGGCGCTCGAGGCGTTCCTCCAGAAGCGGCGCGCCGCCGATCCGTCGCGCTTCGCCGAGCTCTCGCTCTCGGTGATCAAGCTGCTCGGTCGCGGCGAGTACGCGCTCGAGCTACCCGGGCTCACTCCGTCGGGCCACTTCGGCCTCGCAGTGCGCGACTACACGCACTCGACCGCACCCAATCGGAGGTTCCCCGACGTGATCACGCAGCGCCTGATCAAGGCGGCGCTCGCCGGTGCGGTGGTTCCGTACTCGAACGAAGAGCTCGACGCGCTCGCGCGTCACTGCACCGCGCAGGAAGACGCCGCGACCAAGGTCGAGCGTCAGGTGCAGAAGTCCGCGGCGGCGCTCTTGCTCGAAGGCCGCATCGGCGAGCGCTTCGACGGCATCGTCACGGGCAACAACGAGAAAGGCACGTGGGTGCGCATCGTCCATCCCGCGGCCGAAGGCAAGCTCGTGCGCGGCGCGGAGAAGCTCGACGTCGGTGATCGCGCTCGTGTCTCGCTGCTCAGCGTCGACGTCGAGCGCGGCTTCATCGACTTCGCGAAGGTGGCCTCGTGACGCGCCCTCTCGCGTACGACAACGACGAGTTCCTCGAGTCGGACGCAGCCCGCCCGCTGCGCATCCTCTCGGAGTATCTCGACCCGCTCGAAGCGTTCCGAAGGCACCGCATCCACGACACGATCGTGTTCTTCGGCTCGGCGCGCATCACGCCCGACGGACCGATGGGCCGCTACTATGCCGAGGCTCGCGAGCTCGCGCGGCAGATCACCGAGTGGTCCAAGTCGCTCACGACGCACGCGCATCGCTACATCGTGTGCAGCGGAGGTGGAGGCGGCATCATGGAGGCCGCCAATCGCGGAGCGTCGGAGGCGGGTGGCCAGACCATCGGCCTGAACATCGAGCTCCCACACGAGCAGGTCGCGAACCCGTACATCACGCACGATCTCGCGTTCGAGTTCCGCTACTTCTTCATGCGCAAGCTCTGGTTCGCGCACCTCGCACGCGCGCTCGTCGTCTTCCCCGGCGGCTTCGGCACGCTCGACGAGCTGATGGAGATCCTCACGCTCCAGCAGACGCGGAAGCTGGACCGCAAGATCCCGGTGTTGCTGTGGGGAACGAGCTATTGGGACGAGGTCATCCGCTTCGACGCGCTCGTGAAGCACGGCATGATCGAAGCAGACGACCTCTCCCTCTTCCATCGCGTCGACGACGCAGCGAGCGCCATGGCGATCCTGAAGAGCCACCTGACGGAGCCCGCCGAGGAACGCACGGTGGCGTTCGCGCACTGCTGCGCGCCCTCGGAGCGTTGAGAGCATCCACGGGCCGGTGGCCGAGACACCGGCCGCGAGGATCAATCGACGCGGATGACTTTCTCCGCGAGCGGACCCTTCGGTCCCTCGCGCAGCTCGAACTTCACGACCTCACCCTCGCGCAGCGTACGGAACCCATCGCCGCTGATCTGCGAGTAGTGGACGAACACGTCCGGGCCGGCATCCTGGCGGATGAATCCCCAGCCCTTCGCGTTGTTGAACCACTTCACCGTTCCGTTGATGAGCGCACCGTCGAGCATCTGCATCGTGTTCATCTCCGAGCCCTCCCAAAATCACTGACGAGAGACCGCACTCGCAAGGCAAGCGCCTAAGCGCCCCAAGGACACGAACCGAAACGCGTGACGTCCCGCGCAAACATTCGCCGATGCGATGCTCACCCGGGTCACCACCAACGCAGCACGAGCCGTTCGCCGATGCGGCGACCGCCTCACGTCACGTCGTTTGCTCCGCCACTCCTACGAGCAGAGCCACACTGAAAGAACCGAAAGCCCCCTAAGGCCCCGCAAGCGTATTGAGATCACGCGTGGGGTCAAGTGGGTTTGCGGAGATCGATGCCGTGGCGGGCGAAGAGGCGCACGAGGCGCGGAAACGTGCCGTGAGCGTGCACCAAGAGCCCATTTTCTGGGCCGTTCGGGACCACGTCGCGGGCGATCGTCGGATCCCCGAGCAAGCGCTCGCGCAGGACGGGGTCGTCGATCGGGACCCAGCGGACCACGTCCGTCGCGAACACGACGGCGCGCGCGGCAGGCAGCGCATCGAGCGTCGACTCGATGATCGAGGGCGGGCACGACGCGTCGCGCAGCGCCGCAGCGAGGACCTCGCGATCGACTGCGAGCGGCTGCGCGCGCGACGGATCGAGAACGAGCACGAGCTCGGGATCGATCGCTGCGCGTGCGACCGGCGCGAGCGCGAGCGCATGCACGACGAGCGTGTCGCCGTCGAACGTCGCGCGATGCTCGTTCCACCGCGGAGGCGATGGCGGGCGGGGGCTCGTGGGTGCGGGCACCGGCGTCGAGATCGAGCGCGACGCGAGGCGCAGCGATCCGTCGTGGCTCACGTCCACCACGCCGAGGGCGGGCAGCGATACCTTCAAGATCGCTTCGAGCGCGCGATCGAGCGACGGGCTGACGTCCGCCGGTGCGAGACGCGCGAGCTCGCGCAGGCCTTGGCCGATGCCCTCCGCGCGCAGATCGTTCTGTGCTGCAGCGAGCACCTCGGTGAGCGGCACGAAACGACCGCGCGGCAGCGTCGCGAGCGTGTCGAGCGCGAGCTCGCGCATCGCCACGATGCCCGTCGCTCCGAGCTTGCGTGATGGCTTGCCGGGAAACATCCGCGTCTCGTCGCCGAGCCCGCTCGCTCGGTACGTCTCGAGCATCTTCGGCCCGACGTCGCGCATTCGGACGCTGCGCAGCGGCAGGCTGCGGGCGAGCGTGACGAGAACGTCGGCGCGCTCCGGCTCGACGTGCAGGTCCTTGGCCGCGCGAGCGAGGGCGGACCGAGGCACGGCGCGATCGGGCCGCGTGAGCTCCGCCGTCGCCGAGAGCTCGACCAGCAGCGCGATCGCGAGCGGCCCAGGATCGGTCGCCAGACGCGCGCGCAGCGTGTCTTCTTCGCGCGCATCGATGCGCGCACGCACCTCGGCCTGCTTCTTCGCGAGCACCTCGCGACGCTCGCGGCCGACGATCCGCGCGACCTCGGTCGGCAGCACGTAGCGATCGTGGGTGACCGGGACGACCAGGCCCGAGGCGATGAGCGACTGCGCGGTGCCACGGAGCGGCAGGCCCGGACCGTTTCCGTAGCGCGCCGGATCGCGCGTCAGCTCGAGGAAGCCGTCGCGGCTCACTTCGCCGCCGCGTGCCTCGATCGCCGCGAGCGCCAGCCGCTCGCCCATCGGGAGATGCTCGACCTCGCGCGCGAGATCGATCGGGTCTTCGATGCGCTCGAGGAGCTCGCCGAGGCCGAGGGGGCGCGGACCGCCTGCACGCCCTCGCAGCGCGCCGTGGTGCAGCACGCGGAGCACGTCGTCGGTCAGCCGCGAGTAGATCGCGCGCGCCGAGCGAGGATCTTCGCCCGGCGCTGCGGGCAGCTGCAGCCGCATCGCGGCCGGGCAGTAGATCTGATCGCGATCGGCGAACGCCAGCCCTGCTTCCACGAGCGCGAGCGCGCCGCCGCCGAGGTCCGAGCGCGAGACCGATCCGGGCGCGGGCACGAGCCGATCGAGCGCGATGCGCGCCGCTGAAGAGAGCGCAGCGAGCCGATCCCGCGGCACGATGCAGAGCGCACGCATCGTCTGCTCGGCCACCGAGAGCACCTTGCGCGGATCGATGCTCGCACCACGTGAGGCGAGAAGGCGCTCGCGCGTCGTCTCGCTCATCGTGAGCGCGAGGTCCGAGAAGGTCGTCACGGGGGGACCGTCTGTAGCGCCACGGGCGGCCTGCGGGTAGTCCGTCGCGATGCGGCTGGCGGTGATCGACCTCGAGATGACCGGTCTCTCTCCGGAGAGCGCACGCATCGTGGAGATCGCCGTCGTCCAGACGGACGGCCTCGTCGAGGTCTCGCGCTGGTCCTCGCTCGTGAGGGCCGAGGTCCTCGTCGGCGACTCGGAGCGCATCCATCACATCTCGGACGCGATGCTCGCGGACGCGCCCACGCTCGCTTCGCTCCGTGACGAGATCGCCGCGCAGCTCGCTGGAAGGACGATCGTCGCGCACCGGGCGGCGTTCGACCTCTCGTTCCTGCATGCCGCAGCGCGCCGCGGCGAGATCGCGGAGGTAGGCAACGCCGTGATCGACACCGCGAGCGTCGCGGCGCGCGCGCTGGGCGAGACGGGCCTGGCTGCCATCGCGCGCAAGATCGGTGGTCGCGCGCCCTCGCATCGCGCCCTGCCCGACGCGCTCGCAGCGCTCGATGCGATCGCGGCCTGCGTCGAGACGCTCGGCGGCGCGAGCGAAGAGGAGCTGGTCGCCCTCTCGAGCGCGAAGCCCTCGATGCGCTCGGGCGTGCGTACGCTGCTCGAGGTCGGGGCGAACGTCGGGATCGTCTACCGACCCGCGAGCGGCCGGGCCCACGAAGACGTCATCCGCGTCGAGTCCGTCGCGCCGCCTTACGTGACGGGCGTGCTCGAGACGAAGGGCGTTCGCCGCGTTCTGCGCGGTGATCGCATCGTGCGGGCGTGGACCGGGACGCGACCAGTGATGCGCTTTTTTTGACGATCGAGGGTGGAATGCGGCATGCGTGGACGTGGGAGACAGTCACCCATGAGCGCACATCAGACCACAGACTCTCGGAACCACGAGCTCAACGTTCGGATGCTTCGCTACCGGCATCGTCCCGAGCGCGAAGAGCCGGCGCTCCTCGCGCGTGAGCTGCTGCAGCGTGGCCGGCATGCGGACGCGCTCGAGCTGACCGAGCTCGCGCTGACGCGAGAGCCGGACGACGTCGATCTCGAGCTCGTGCGCGCGCAGGCGCTGCTCGCGGCAGGCGATACGCAGCGAGGAGAAGAGAGCCTCATCCGCGTGGCGAAGGCCGCGCCGCAGTGGGCTGCGCCACTCAGCGCGCTCACGCGTGTGCTCTCGGGCCGCGGCGACGAAGCGCGGGCGCTGCGTCTGGCGCATCGAGCGCGGACGCTCGGCGCGGACGACACGATGGTCGGACGGCTCGCTGAGCGCGAAGAGTCGACGCGCAAGCTCGACACGCGCGTCGCGCGCTTCCGTGCGGACGACGGCAGCGAAGAGCCGGTGATGCTGGCGCGCGCGCTCGAGGTCGCGGGCCGCAAGGACGATGCGCTCTCGGTGCTGCGCGTCGCGCTGGAGCGCGATCGCGAAGACGCGGACACGCTGGCAGCGCTCGCGCGGCTCGAGCGCGGTGCAGGACGCGTCGACGAAGCGGTCGCGCTCTACCGCGAGGCACGCGCGATGGCCCCGGGCTGGGACACCGTGGAACGTGCGCTCTTCTCGCTCGTGGGCGAAGAGATCACGCTCGACTTCGACGAGCCGCGCGCGGCACCGGTGGCCTCCGAGCCCTCGATCGTCGTCGACGCGAGCGTCTACGTCGAAGCGCGCGCGATGGACCTCGACGCCGAGCTCGACGCGATGATCGGCACCGCGCGTGGCGACGCGACGATCCCGTTCGGCACCGAGCGACGCGACACCGTTCCCGGCGGCTGGGCTGCGGACACGACTCTGGTCGGCGCGCCGGCGATCGCCCGCAGCACGAAGGCGAAGGCCGTGCGACCGACGTTCGAGCCGCCGCGTCCGACGCGCTCGAACAGTGGCTTTCCGACGCGCCCGATCAAGCGCACGACCTCACAGTCGGCCTACGTTCGCGTCATCGCGGGCGACGCGCGCCGTCACGTTCAGTGACGGAGCTCTTCTTCGATCGACTGCACATCAAACGTATCATAACTGATCGCTCCGA